>NZ_JBSKBR010000006.1:0-309091 GCF_053714315.1 Mesorhizobium sp. PL10
TCGTTGTGGCGCTCCCATGCAGAACTTGGCCCATAGCGCATCCTTTGATTCGGAAGATAAGGATGCCCCATCAAAGCCTGGGATCAAACACCTAGCGAACCTGGCGACTGGCTGAGGCAGGAATAACCGAGCGGCTTGAGTGCGGAGTCGTAGAAGGGCTTCGAAACGTTGGTGTCGCGGACACCGATCGAGACATGGTCAAGCATGTTTTTCACCGTTTTTACAATATGTTGCGTTGTCAGGCCTCGGCGCGGCGCGCCAGGAACTCGACCTCGAGCCGCCACGTCGCCCCATCGTCGTGCGAACGCTCGCCCAGCCAGCGGAAGCTGTCCTTGGTGATCCGCGAAAAGCTCCAGCGGACCGAGGAACCGGTGCCGTCGGCGCCGACCTGCACAATCGTGTCGCCTTCGGCGCGACCAAGCTGGCGGCTGTAATACTGGTTACGCGGGTCGCTCCAGAAGATGTGCCAGGCGTCCTGGCCGGGATCATAGACCCGCAGCGTTGTGCCATAGAAAGTCCATTTGCCGAGCGACGGCGTGGGGCCGGCATCCCGCGCGGGCAGGATCCACACATCCTGGATCGCCCTGCCTTCCAGGACCCAGCCGAAATGCACCTCGCCGCGTCCGGTCAAAGCCGTGCCGTCCTCGAGGTGGCGCGTGGCATCGAATGTCCAGGCGCCGACAAAGCGGCCGTAGAGATCGAGCTTTGCAGCCAGATCGGGGACAGGGCCGTCGCTGTGGAGGGCTTTTGTGAATGGATCGGTCATGCTGCTGCCTTCGTGGTGTCAGGAGGCTGCAACCGATAGGCCGGGGCGGGGTGTTGCGCTTGGGAAAAATTGCTATCTTTCAAGCCATGACGACGACTGAGCAAAAACTGGCTTCGGGGCCGGACTGGTATGTGTCCGACGTGCTGTGCACGGCCGGCGCCGGCGATCGGCCCTTCGAGGAAGAGCACCGCAGTGTCTGCATTGCCGCGGTTACGAGCGGCAGCTTCCGCTACCGCACCAGCCAGGGCGCCGCCATGCTGGCGCCAGGTGCCATCCTGCTCGGCAATCTCGGCGCCTGCTATGAATGCGGGCACGAGCACGGCGCCGGCGACCGTTGCCTGTCCTTCCACTTCGCTCCGGCCCATCTCGACCGCATCGCCAGCGACGTGGCTGGCACGAAGAAGCTGACGTTCGGGGTGCCGCATCTGCCGCCCTTGCCGGCGCTGGCGTCTCTGCTGGCCGAGGCCGAAGCGGCACGCGAGACGGCCGACATCGATGCCTTCGAGGAGCTTGGCCTGCGCATTGCCGCCGCGGCTCTTGCCGTCGGCGGTGCAGCACTTGCTGTGGCCAGTGAGGCCCTGCCTGCCGCTCGCCCGCCGAGCCGCCGCGACCAGAAACGGGTTGCCGAAGCGGTGCGGCAGATCGAACTCAATGCTGACCGGCCAGTCTCGCTTTCCGAGCTCGCCAGCTCGACGGCGACCAGCCCCTATCACTTCCTGCGCACCTTCCGGCAGGTCGCGGGCATGACGCCTTATCAGTTCGTGCTCAGAACCCGGCTGCACCGCGCTGCGGTGCGGCTGCGCATGTCGGATGAGCCGATCTCGGCAATTGCCTTCGAGGCCGGCTTCAATGACCTCTCCACATTCAATCGCCGTTTCCGGCGCGTCATGGGCGAGACGCCGGGCGACTATCGCGGCCGCCGGTCAGGCAGCGTTTTGCCAAGCACCACCGGCACCATGTGACGTCCCAGGAAAGTACCGGTCTTCTCCGGACGTACGCCCGGATCATCCGGCCCTTCAGCTCGACCTCGCGCATGCCGACGGTGATTTGCGTCGGCCGCAGCTCCTGTACCGCGAAAGGCCTCAGCAAGGGTTCCCGGCCGGTCGTTATGGTGTCTCGTCCTGTTGTCCGACAAGTTGCTTGTCCGGCGCCAGCGCCTTGATGGCGGCGTCGACACTGTGAAAGATCCTGTGCGGGCCGACGAGGTCGGCAATGCCGAAGCGCGCAAGGGCTGCCTGGGCGCGCAGCGATTCCAGCCGCGCAATTGCAAAGACCGCACCCGCCTTGCGGCAGTGGGCGATGGTGTCGATCAGCGCCTGCGCGGCGGTATAGTCGATCTCGGCAATGTTGCTGGCCTCCAGCACGACCAGTTTCACACTGTCGCTTCTGGCATCGATCAGCTCGCAGACGCCGCGCTTGAAGCTGTCGGCATTGACGAAGGAAAGCGGCGCCTGGAAGGCCGCAACCAGCACGCCGGAGAGTTGCTCGCTTGCCGAAGGCGTGTTTGGCGGCCACCACACCGAGGTGCCTGGCACCTGTTCCAGCTCGATGGCCTGCGTGCGTGTCGCGCTCCACAGACCGTGTAGCAGCGACAGGCCGATGCCGACCGCGACGCCGGTCTCGATCGGCAACACGACGATCGCCGTCATGGTGACCAGGATCAGCGCGAATTCGACCGGCGCCTGCCGGTAGACGCTGGCGAACACCTTCCAGCGCAAGATGTACTGGGCAACGAACATCAGCACGCCGGCAAGGGCGGCCTGCGGGACATCGGCAAGCAGGCGGCCGCCAAAGGCTCCCAGCGCCAGCACGATGGCCGCGGCAATCAGGCCGGACATTTGCGAACGGCCGCCCGATTGGGAGGCGATTGCGGTGCGCGGCGGGCTGGCATTGACCGCAAAGGCACCGAACAAGCCAGACAGGATGCTGCCGGCGCCGACGCCGACAAAATCCCGGTTGACGTCGTCGCCGGCAAAGGAGCGGCTGGTGGCCGCCGTCTGCACCATGACCACGATGGCGATCAGCAGGGCCAGCGGCAGCAGCGCCTGGGCATCGCTGAGACTGACCGTCGGCAGGCCGGCCTGCGGCAGGCCGTCGGGCAAGGCGCCAAGCACCTCGACGCCGCGCCCCTTCAGGCCGAAGACGGCGACCGCTGCAGTGGCCAGCACCATGCCGATCAAGGCGCCGGGGATGCGGGCGCTGATGCGCTCGGCAGCGAACACGATTGCAAACACGCCAAGGCCGATCGTCAAGCTCCACGGGTTGGTGAGGTGCAGATTGCCGACGATCTCACCGACGCCGCGTAACGTTTCGCCACTTTCGGCAGGCAGACCGAGCAGTCCGGGCAATTGCGAAACAATGATGTGGACGGCGATGCCGGCCAGGAATCCGGTGGTGACCGGCACCGATAACAGGTCGGCGATCCAGCCGAGCCGGAAGATCCCGCTCAAACCCACCAGCAGGCCGACCATCAGCGCCAACATGGCCGCCAGTGCCAGATAATGCGCCGAGCCGGCAACGGCGATGAGTGCGAGCCCGCCGGCAAACAGCGGTGTGATGGTCGAATCCGCGCCGGACGACAGATGGCGGTTGGCGCCGAACAGGGCAAAGGCCAGCGATCCCGCGACAAAGGCGAAGAAGCCGATCTCGGGCGCAAAGCCGCCAAGCCGCGCCGTCGCCATCTGTTCGGGGATGGCGATTGCCGCCAGCGTCAGGCCGGTGGCCAGATCGCCATTGAGATCCCCCGGCCGCCAACCGCTCAGCGCTCGCAAAGGCAGCCACTGGTTCATCGTGCTTATGGCTCTTGGCTAGCAAAACGACCCATCGCAGGCTTTTGCCCTGATGGCGGCGAAATGGGCTATGGCCAAATCGTCGCAATCAGCGGTATCCATTTGAAATTACCACCGAAATTGTCGTTGGAAAAGTGCCGCGAATATTGGAGTTTCAGGCTGGCTTCCTATATAAGCGGTCAGTGATTCCCGATTAGATTGTGATCCGATTTGACCGACCAAAAAACACCGCGCGGCGCCGACGGCGGCCCCACCGGCATCGAGCCGATCTCCATCATCGAGGAGATGCAGAGCTCCTATCTTTCCTACGCCATGAGCGTGATCGTCAGCCGTGCGCTGCCGGACGTTCGCGACGGGCTGAAGCCGGTGCATCGCCGCATTCTCTATGCCGCGCATGAGAGCGGCTACCACTGGAACCGCAAATATGTGAAGTCGGCCCGCCCGGTCGCCGACGTGATGGGTAAATACCATCCGCATGGCGACGCCTCGATCTATGACGCCTTGGTGCGCATGGCGCAGGACTGGTCGCTGCGCGTGCCGCTGATCGACGGGCAGGGCAATTTCGGCTCCATCGACGGCGATCCGCCGGCCGCCATGCGCTACACCGAATCGCGCCTGACCAAGGTCGCGCATGAACTGCTTGAGGACATCGACAAGGAAACCGTCGATTTCCAGGAAACATATGATGCCTCCGACACCGAGCCGAAGGTTCTGCCGGCTCGCTTCCCCAACCTCCTGGTCAACGGTTCGGGCGGCATTGCCGTCGGCATGGCCACCAACATTCCGCCGCACAATCTGGCCGAAGTCTGCAACGGCGCCATCGCCATCATCGACAATCCGGCGATCGACCTGCCGGCGCTGATGGAGATCATTCCGGGTCCCGATTTCCCGACCGGCGGCATCGTGCTTGGCCGTTCCGGCATCTACAGCGCCTATGCGACGGGGCGCGGCTCCATCGTCATGCGTGGCAAGGTCAATGTCGAACAGCGCGGCAATGACCGTGAATCGATCATCATCACCGAGGTTCCCTATCAGGTGAACAAGGCCTCGATGATCGAAAAAATGGCCGAACTGGTGCGCGACAAGCGCATCGAAGGCATTTCCGACATCCGCGACGAGAGCGACCGCCAGGGCTACCGCGTCGTCATCGAACTGAAGCGCGACGCTGTCGCCGACGTCATTCTCAACCAGCTTTACCGCTTCACGCCACTGCAGACGTCTTTCGGCGCCAATATGGTGGCGCTGAACGGCGGCAAGCCGGAAGTGATGACGCTGGCCGATATGCTGAAGGCATTTGTCGGCTTCCGCGAAGAGGTGATTAGCCGGCGCACGAAGTTCCTGTTGCGCAAGGCGCGCGACCGCGCCCACGTCCTGGTCGGTCTCGCCATTGCCGTCGCCAATATCGACGAAGTGATCAAGCTGATCCGCACCGCGCCCGATCCGCAGACGGCGCGCGAACAGTTGATGGAGCGGCGCTGGCCCGCCGGCGACGTCGAATCGCTGATCCTTCTGATCGACGATCCGCGTCATCGCATCAACGAGGACGGCACCTACAATCTCTCCGAGGAACAGGCGCGCGCCATCCTCGAACTGCGCCTGCAGCGCCTGACCGCGCTCGGCCGCGACGAGATCGCCGACGAGTTGAACACGATCGGCGCCGAAATCGTTGATTACCTTGATATTTTGTCGTCCCGCGCGCGCATCCAGCAGATCGTCAAGGATGAGCTCGCCGCCGTGCGCGACGAGTTCGGTACGCCACGCCGCACCGAACTCACTGACGGCGGCGCCGACATGGAAGACGAGGACCTGATCCAGCGTGAGGACATGGTCGTTACCGTCAGCCATTCCGGCTACATCAAGCGCGTGCCGCTGTCGCTCTACCGGGCGCAGCGCCGCGGCGGCAAGGGCCGCTCCGGTATGTCGACCAAGGAAGAGGATTTCGTCACCAGGCTGTTCGTGGCCAACACCCACACACCGGTGCTGTTCTTCTCCTCGCGCGGCATCGTCTACAAGGAGAAGGTCTGGCGCCTGCCGATCGGCAATCCGCAGTCGCGCGGCAAGGCGCTGATCAATATGCTGCCGCTGGAGCAGGGCGAGCGCATCACCACCATCATGCCGCTGCCGGAGGACGAGACCAGCTGGGGCGAGCTCGACGTGATGTTCGCCACCACGCGCGGCACCGTTCGCCGCAACAAGCTGTCCGACTTTGTCCAGGTCAACCGCAACGGCAAGATCGCCATGAAGCTGGAAGAGGAAGGCGACGAGATCCTCGGCGTCGAGACCTGCACCGACAATGACGACGTGCTTTTGACGGCGAACTCCGGCCAGTGCATCCGCTTCTCCGTCGGCGACGTGCGCGTCTTCCAGAGCCGCAATTCCGTCGGCGTGCGTGGCATAAGCATGGCCGAGACCGACCGCATCATCTCCATGTCGGTGATCGAGCATGTCGATGCTTCACCGGCGGAGCGCGCCGCTTATCTCAAGCGGGCTGCGGCGGAGCGGCGGCTTGAGACGGCCGGCGAGGACGAAGAAATCGCGCTGACCAATGAGGAGATCGGCGAGGAGACGGAGCTTTCCGACGAGCGCTACGAACTCCTCAAGGCGCATGAGCAGTATGTGCTGACGGTAACCGAATATGGTTACGGCAAGCGCTCTTCGTCCTACGATTTCCGCCTGACCGGGCGCGGCGGCAAGGGCATTCGCGCCACCGACGTCTCGAAAACAGCCGAGATTGGCCAACTGGTGGCGACCTTCCCGGTCGGCAATGACGACCAGATCATGCTGGTTTCGGATGGCGGCACGGTCATCCGGGTGCCGGTCAACGGTATCCGTTTCGCCAGCCGCGCAACCAAGGGCGTGACCATCTTCAACACCGCCGAAGGCGAGAAGGTGGTTTCGGTCGAGCGGATCTCTGAGCCTCAGTCGGACGAGGATGTCGAAGAAAACGGCGAGGGCGAGGCCGGTCCGGATGCCTCGGATGCTGCGCCCGAATAGGCTTTGGATACAACAACGCCGGCCCCAGGGCCGGCGCAATCAAGAAATAGCAATAAAATCAGTGGTGACGGTGGGGCCAGCGGGCGCCGAAGCCTTCGAAGCGCTTGGTCCGGACACGGACGCGCTCTGCCTCCTGATGCAGCCCGAATGCGGTTGCGATCAGCATGGCGACGGTCATTGCGGTGGCGAGCATGTAGATCAGCATGTGCGTGTTCTCCTGCGCCTTACAACGGTTAGATGGGGTTTTGGTTTCATCTTCTGAAGTGCAAACTAGCGAAGCCTGCGTGAAGTCTTCGTGATCAAGGCATTCATCTGTCGTTCATGTCTGCGAAAAGGTTCACGCAGATGTTCCCAATCGCATTTGCCTTCCGTCCAATGCCCCGCTAGAAGCCTGCCATGACCGAACGCACCGCCCTTTATGCCGGCTCCTTCGACCCGCTGACCAACGGACACCTCGACGTCCTGAAGGCATCATTGGCTGTCGCCGACACGGTTTATGCGGCGATCGGCACCCATCCCGGCAAGACGCCGCTGTTTTCCTTCGAGGAACGAGTGCAGCTGATCGAGGCTGCGACGAAGGCCGAATTCGGCCGTGACGGCGGCCGCATCAAGGTCGTCGCCTTCGACGGGCTGGTCATCGACGCCGCCCGCAAGCACGGCGCCTCGATCATGATCCGCGGCCTGCGCGACGGCACCGACCTCGACTACGAGATGCAGATGGCCGGTATGAACGAGACCATGGCGCCAGAGCTGCAGACGGTTTTTCTACCCGCCAGCCCATCAGTCAGAACCATTACCGCCACACTTGTGCGCCAGATAGCTTCGATGGGCGGCGACATCCGTCCCTTCGTGCCGGCGGCGGTTTCCGGCGCGCTCACCGCAAAATTCAAGAAATAATCGTTCGGAGATCCCTATGCAGCTGAAGAAGCTCGCCTCGTTCCTCGTCGTGCTCGCCGGTCTTGTGACCGCATCGGTGTCGGCCTATGCCGCCGAGCCGGAAAACACCATGATCATCACGTTGAAGGATGGCGACGTCACCATCGCACTGCGGCCCGACCTGGCACCCAAGCATGTTGCCCAGATCAAGAAGCTGGTGCGCGAGGGCGCTTACGACAATGTGGCCTTCCACCGCGTCATCGACGGCTTCATGGCGCAAACCGGCGACGTCAAGTTCGGCAACATGAAGAAAGGGTTCAGCCCCGAGGCCGTCGGCACCGGCGGCTCCGAGCTGCCTGATCTGCCCGCAGAATTCTCGCAGAGCGAGCATTACAAGCGTGGCACGCTCGGCATGGCCCGCTCGCAGGATCCGAACTCCGCCAATTCGCAGTTCTTCATCATGTTCGCGCCGGCGCCGAACCTCGACGGCCAGTACACCATCGTCGGCAATGTCGTCAGCGGCATGGAACTGGTCGATCACATCAAAAAGGGTGACGAGGCCGACAATGGCACGGTCGGCGACCCCGACCGCATGATCAAGGTCCGCATCGCGGCCGACAAGTAATCTGTCAAATCAATCTGTTTTTCTGAGATAAAGGATATCCGACATGGCTGAGATCAAGGACCGCGAGAACGCGCTCATCATGGAAACGACCAAGGGCAAGGTCGTCATCGAACTGCTCCCCGAACTGGCCCCCGGCCACGTCGCCCGCATCAAGGAACTGGCGCGCGAAGGCGCCTATGACGGCGTAGTCTTCCATCGCGTCATCGAAGGCTTCATGGCGCAGACCGGCGACGTCAAGTTCGGCAATTCGTCGAAGCCGACTTTTGCCCCCTCCCGCGCGGGCATGGGCGGGTCGGAAAAGCTGGACCTGAAGGCCGAGTTCTCCAACGCCAACCACGGCCGCGGCACCTGCTCGATGGCGCGTTCGCAGAACCCGAACTCGGCCAACTCGCAGTTCTTCATCTGCTTCGACGATGCCGCCTTCCTCAACCGCCAGTACACGGTCTGGGGCCAGGTCATCGAAGGCATGGACAATGTCGACAAGATCAAGCGCGGCGAGCCGGTGGTCGATCCCGACAAGATCGTGTCGCTGAAGGTCGCGGCCGACGTCAAGTAAGGGCTGATAACGATGATGGGCGTGGTCTGGTCGCTGCTCGGCATCCTATCCGGCGCGTTCATCGCCATCCAGGCGCCGATCAATTCGCAGCTGGCGCGCGGCCTGGGTCTCCCGGTCGCGGCGGCTGCGTTTTCGTTCCTGTCGGGTGCAATCGTGCTTGGTATCATCTCTGTTGCGGTCGTACGGCTGCAGGGCATCTCGCTCGACTGGAAGGCGCCGGTGCCTTGGCTGTTCGTCGCCGGCGGCATGCTCGGCGGCTTCTATGTCACGCTGTCGACCATCCTGACGCCGCGCATTGGGGCGGCCGCCCTGATGGCGTTCCTGGTTGCCGGCCAGCTGCTGGCCGGCATGCTGATCGACCGCGTCGGCTTCCTTGGCGTGGCGGTGCGCGAAATCTCGCTCGGCCGCATCGCGGGCGCGGTGCTGCTCTTGGTCGGAGCGCTGCTCGTCCGGCTATACTGATGCGCGTCGACCTCTTCGATTTCGACCTGCCGGAGGAGCGCATCGCTCTTCGCCCGGCGGAGCCGCGTGACAGCGCAAAAATGCTGGTGGTCAGGCCGGGTGAAGACCTTTCGGACCGCTCGGTGCGCGACTTGCCGTCCTTGCTCGGGGCCGGCGACGTGCTGGTCTTCAACGACACCAAGGTGATCCCGGCGCAGTTGAGAGGCATCAGGCGGCGCGGCGAAGCGCAGGCGCAGGTCGAAGCCACGCTTCACATGCGCATGACGCCGGACCGCTGGCTGGCCTTCATGAGGCCGGGCAAGCGCATCGCCGCCGGCGACCGCATTCATTTCGGCCATGACGGCAATTCCTGCTTCCTCGGCCAGCTCGACGCAACGGTCATCGAGAAGGGCGAGGCCGGTGAGGCGCTGCTTGGCTTCGACCTGTCCGGCCCGTTTCTCGACGAAGCGCTGCGCGCCGTCGGCCACATCCCGTTGCCGCCCTATATCGCCTCCAAGCGCGATGACGATGCGCGCGACCTGACCGACTACCAGACCATCTACGCCCGGGAGGAGGGCGCTGTCGCAGCGCCCACCGCCGGCCTGCATTTCACGCCGGAGCTGTTTGCCGCGCTCGACGCCAAAGGCATCGAACGCCGCTTCGTTACCTTGCATGTCGGCGCCGGCACCTTCCTGCCGGTCAAGGCGGACGATACCGCCGACCACAAGATGCATGCCGAGACCGGCTCAGTCAGCCAAGCAACCGCCGAGGCGCTCAATGCCGCCAGGGCGAGGGGCGGGCGCATCATCGCCGTCGGCACCACCTCGTTGCGCCTGCTGGAGAGCGCGGCGCGTGAGGACGGTACCCTGGCCGCATGGTCCGGCCCGACCGACATCTTCATCACGCCCGGCTATCGCTTTCGCACCGCCGACCTGCTGATGACCAATTTCCATCTGCCGCGCTCGACGCTGTTCATGCTGGTTTCAGCCTTCAGCGGCCTCGATACGATGCGCGCTGCCTATGCGCATGCCATCGGGAACAGCTACAGATTCTATTCCTACGGAGATGCAAGCCTGCTGTATCGAGCGGAGATGAGCGATGGACGATGACCTGCAAGCCTTTGACCGAGAAAGCCTGATTGCCGAAGTGAAGAAATTGCGTGCCGGCATCCGCGCGCACCGCGACACGACGGGCCATGATCTCTGCTGGCACCATCCCGATCTCTGGGATCTGCTGCCGGAAAAGACCGACCCATCGATTGCCGTTCCGCCGTGGCCCAAATTCATGCGCGGCTGCATCCAGTACCGCCAGTCGCTCGACAGACAGGCGCCAGACGCACCTGTCCATGACAAGGAATTCAATGGCTAAGCCGTTTACTTTCAAGGTCCTCGCAACCGACGGCAAGGCACGGCGCGGCGTCATCGACATGCCGCGCGGCGAAATCCGCACCCCGGCCTTCATGCCTGTCGGCACCGGTGGCACGGTCAAGGCCATGTATATGGACCAGGTGCGCGGCGTCGGCGCCGACATTATCTTGGGCAACACCTACCATCTGATGCTGCGGCCCGGCGCCGAGCGCGTGGCGCGGCTTGGCGGTCTGCATGAGTTCGCCCGTTGGCCGCAACCGATCTTGACCGACAGCGGCGGCTTTCAGGTGATGTCGCTGTCGAAACTCAGGAAATTGACCGAAAAGGGCGTCACCTTCCGCTCCCATATTGACGGTGCTGCCTACGAGATGTCACCGGAGCGCTCGATCGAGATCCAGGGACTGCTCGATTCCGACATCCAGATGCAGCTTGACGAATGCACGGCGCTGCCGGCCGATCTCAAGGAGATCGAGCGCGCCATGGAGCTGTCGCTGCGCTGGGCCGAGCGCTGCAAGACGGCGTTCGGCGACCAGCCGGGCAAGGCGATGTTCGGCATCGTCCAGGGCGGCGACAACGCAGCACTCAGGGTGCGCTCGGCTCAGGCGCTGAGCGCCATGGAGCTGAAGGGCTATGCCGTCGGCGGCCTCGCCGTCGGCGAGCCGCAGGCGGTGATGCTCGAGATGCTCGAGATCACCTGTCCGGAACTGCCTGACAACAAGCCTAGATATCTCATGGGTGTCGGCACGCCGGACGACATCGTGAAATCGGTGGCGCGCGGCATCGACATGTTCGATTGCGTCATGCCGACCCGCGCCGGCCGCCACGGTCTCGCCTACACCAGGCGCGGCAAGATCAATCTCAGGAATGCCCGCCACGCTGACGATCCGCGCCCACTCGACGAGGAGAGCGACTGCCCGGCAGCGCGGGATTATTCACGCGCCTACCTGCACCATCTCGTGCGCTCGCAGGAGGCGTTGGGGGCTATGCTTTTGACCTGGAACAACCTGTCCTACTATCAGAAGCTGATGCAGGACATTCGCGCCGCCATCGAAGCGCAGGCTTTTGAGGCACGCACGGCCGAGATTTCCGAGGGATGGGCAAGGGGCGATATTCCTGCCATCTAACCGGGGTTAGGTGCTCAGTGAATTCGACGCCCGCAAGCTGCATCCCGTGATCTGAAAACTGCCATCAGGCTGCTGCTGCAGCGTATAGACCGCCTCATAATCCTTGCCGTCAGGCCCGACGATCAGCACCTGCTGGATGATCGAACCCGGGCCGGTCTGCTCGACCTTGCCGAAGGAATAGCTTTGTGGCTGACGCACCGGCGCGTAGCCGTTGGTCACCATGTTCATGAAGGCGTCGACGGTCGGGAAAATCTGCTTCACGTTTGGAGCCGCGAAGCTGTACGCCTTGGCGCCGTCATTGGCGATGAGCGCCTTCAACTGACCATCGATGACGGCCTGGCCGGCTTTGACTTCGGCGTCACCGGCGCGGACTGCCGAGACGAGCAGGACTGACGCGAACAGCAATGAAACGACTGCGAATGCGATGCGGCGCATGGCCTGTCTCCATTGTCCCCCAACAAAACCTGTCCCAGGACGCATCATACCATACGCTTGGCGTGGCCTCACGGTTTCAGAAACCGCAAATATTCGCCACGCAAGGGCCACAAGATCATGCTTAAGCATCCTTTATGGCGGGGGCGCGCATCGTAGGGGACGGGTGGGGACCCGTTCGCGCAACCAGGGACGAACCATGTCTGGACAGCCGATTGACCGGCGCCTTTTTCTGAAGGGCACGGCTAGCTTTGCAGCTCTGGTTCCCTTGCCCGCCTGGGCAGCCACCGGCCCGACTGTCACTGAAATCGCCTTCGATCCGGCCATTCCAGCACTCGGCAATCCCAAAGGCAACGTCACCATCGCTGAATTCGTCGACTATCAGTGCTCGATCTGCAAACTCGTCTTCGTCGAGTTGAAGAAGCTGATGGAAGAGGACCGCGGCATCCGGCTGGTGATGAAGGACTGGCCGATCTTCGGCGACGTCTCGCGCGATGCGGCGCGTGTGGCTCTGCTGAGCGGCGAACATTATGCCGCCGCGGTCGATGCGCTGATGACCAACCAGCGCGGGCTCTCGGAACGCCGCACCAACGATATCCTGGCTTCGGTCGGCGTCGATGTGGCAATGGTGCGGGCCGATCTCGCCGTCCGAGAGCCCGACATTGACGCCGCGCTTTTGCGCACCGACAGCCAGGCGACCGCCTTCAAGCTGCGCGGCACGCCGGCTCTGGTCATCGGCGGCAGCCTCTACCGGCGCGGCATGCCGGTGTCCGAACTCAGGCAGGCTGTTGCCAAGGCACGTTCGGCCTGATGCTTGAAAGCCGGGCGGCAGTCTGCCACAAGGGCCGCTTGTTTGCGAAGCTTGATCGGGACCGGCAATGAAGACGTTTTTCGTGCAGATAAAGTGCGACCTGGGCAAGTCCTATGAGGTTGCCAGTGCGCTCGCCGATGCCGAGATCGCCTCGGAAATCTACTCGACCGCCGGCAATTACGACCTGCTCGCCAAATTCTATGTCGACGACGAGGAAGATGTCGGCCACTTCGTCAACGAGAAGGTGCAGCATCTTCCCGGAATCAAGGACACCTTCACGGTCGTCACTTTCCGTGCTTTCTAAAGCCACATCAGGCACTTGCCCGGCGACGAGGCAAAGCCTGATTACGCGCCGGTTTCGACTGCCTGAATTTTGGGCAGTTGCGACATACTGATCGCCGGTATCCCACAAATCTTCGATTGCGCTTGATTTTCTCCGTCGAGGCCAGTGAAATGGTCTCACAGGGGAGTATGCGATTGGCAGCGTTCGATGAAATGCTTCCGGAAGTTTCCGGATTGAGAAAACCATATACGGCTTACGACCGCTGGCTGAAGGAGCAGGACCCGGCCAGGCTTACCGAAAAGATGCAAGATGCCGAGCGCGTCTTCCGCAAGACCGGCATCACCTTTGCCGTCTATGGCGAGCAGGAAGCCTCCGAGCGGCTGATCCCCTTCGATATCGTTCCGCGCATCATCTCGGGCAATGAGTGGCGAAGGCTGACCCAAGGCATAGAGCAGCGCGTGCAGGCGCTGAACGCCTTCCTCGACGACATCTACCATCGCCAGGAGATCCTGCGCGCCGGCCGTGTGCCGAGGGAGCTCATCGCCAGGAACGAGGCATTCCTGCCGGAAATGATCGGGGTCAGGCCGCCCGCCGGCGTCTACACCCACATCATCGGTGTCGATATCGTGCGCATCTCCGAGAACGAGTTCTATGTGCTGGAGGACAATGCACGCACGCCGTCGGGCGTCTCGTACATGCTGGAGAACCGCGAGACGATGATGCAGCTCTTCCCTGAGCTGTTCCAGCAGATCAAGGTGCGGCCGGTGGAGAACTATCCGCAGCTCTTGCGCCAGTCGCTGGCCGCGGTCCGGCCGCAAAGCACCAAGGGCGCGCCGACCATTGCCGTGCTGACGCCGGGCAGCTTCAACTCCGCCTATTTCGAACATGCCTTCCTGGCCGACCAGATGGGCGTGCAGCTGGTCGAAGGCCAGGACCTGCGCGTCGTCGACGGTCATGTCGCCATGCGCACCACCGAAGGCTACAAGCAGATCGACGTGCTTTACCGGCGTGTCGACGATTCGTTCCTCGACCCGCTGACCTTTAGGCCCGACTCGGCCCTTGGCGTGCCCGGCATCATGGATGTGTACCGCGCCGGCAACATCACCATCGCCAATGCGCCGGGCACCGGCATCGCCGACGACAAGGCGATCTATTCCTACATGCCCGAGATCGTCGAATTCTACACCGGCCGCAAGGCCATCCTCGGCAACATTCCGACCTGGCGCTGCTCGGAAGCCGATAGTCTGAAATACGTGCTTGAGCACATCCATGAGCTGGTCATCAAGGAAGTGCACGGCTCCGGCGGCTACGGCATGCTTGTCGGGCCGGCGGCGACCAAGAAGGAATGCCAGGATTTCGCCAAGAAACTGCAGGCCAAGCCCTCGAACTACATCGCGCAGCCGACGCTGGCGCTGTCGACCTGCCCGATCCTGACGGAAAAAGGCCTGTCGCCGCGCCATGTCGACTTGCGCCCCTACGTGCTGGTCTCCGACCGTATCCAGATCGTGCCCGGCGGCTTGACTCGTGTCGCCCTCAAAGAGGGCTCTCTGGTGGTCAATTCTTCACAGGGCGGCGGCACCAAGGATACGTGGGTACTCGATGACTGAGCTGGGCAGGGGGACGCAGCAATCATGAAAAGCATTCTTCCCTATTCGCTACTCGCTATTCGCTATTCGCTCGACATCGGGGCACATTGACATGCTTTTGGGCCGCACCGCCAACGGGCTCTATTGGATGAACCGCTATATCGAGCGGGCGGAAAACATGGCGCGCCTGGTCGATGCCGGGCTGCGCATGGCGCTGACCCGCACCCAGAGTGCTTCGGAAGAGTGGAATTCGGTGCTGCTCAGTGCCGGCTCCGATGTCGCCTTCACTCAGAAATACCAGGATTATACCGCCGCCAATGTCGCCGACTTCCTGTTGCGCGACACCTCGAACCCGTCGAGCACGATGTCGGCGATCGAGACCGCCCGCAACAATGCCCGCATGGTGCGCACCGCGCTGACGCGCGAGACCTGGGAGAGCATCAACGAGGCCTGGATGGCGCTCAAGCGGATGCTGGCCAAACCCATCGACGAGCGCGACCTGCCCAACGTGCTCGACGCCATCAAGCGCGAGACGGCGCTGATCCGCGGTTCGTTCTACGGCACCATGCTGCGCAACGAGATTTTCGATTTTTCGCAACTCGGCACCTATGTTGAGCGAGCCGACAACACGGCGCGCATCCTCGACGTCAAATACTACGTGCTGTTGCCGTCGATTTCCTGGGTCGGCTCGAGCCTCGACAATTATCAGTGGGAATCGATCCTGCGCTCGGTGTCGGCACATCGTTCCTATCGCTGGGTCTATGAGGCCGACTACAAACCGACCAACATCGCCGACTATCTGATCCTCAATGTCCGCATGCCGCGCTCGCTGACCTTCTGCTATCGTTTTCTCGCCGAGCACCTCAAATTCCTCGGCGACGACTATGGCGAACGCCATGCCTGCCACGCGACCGTCGACAGGACACAGGCGATGCTAAGGGCAGGATCGATCAAGGACATATTCGACGCCGGCCTGCATGAATTCCTGGCCAGGTTTATCCAGGACAACACCAAGCTCGGTGACGAGATCGCACAAGATTACCGGTTCAATTGAGTATGCCCCCGAAAAGTGGGACCCGGTTTTCGGATGAGGTCATGCTCAAAACGGAAGACAAGTTATGCGGCTGAAAATCACCCACCGGACCGAATACCGCTACGATGCGCCGGTGCACTATCTGCTGCAGCGGTTGCGGCTGTTACCGGTCAGCGGCCCGACGCAAACGGTCTTGTCCTGGGCGCTGAAGATCGAAGGTGCGCGCGAGGAAGTGCGCTTCAGCGACCATTTCGGCAACGATAACAGGCTGTTGAGTGTCGAGGGCGAGCGCGACTTCATCACTGTCGAGGCCTCCGGCGAGGTTGTCACGCGCGACACTGCGGGCGTTTCCGGCCCGCATCACGGCTTCGCGCCGCTCTGGCTGTTTAGTCAGGAGACCGCTTTGACCGTCCCCGGCGACGGCATCCGCGAGCTTGCGGCGGCCGTCGGCAAAGGCACCGACATTGAAAGGCTGCATCGGCTGATGGCGCTGATCGTCGAGCGCGTCGCCTATACGCCGGGCACCACCAGCGTGACGACCCCGGCGGAAGAGGCGTTGGCGCTGAAAACCGGCGTCTGCCAGGACCACAGCCACATATTTGTCGCCGCCGCCCGCGCCATGGGCTTCCCGGCCCGCTATGTCAGCGGCTATCTGATGATGGATGCGGCCATCGAACAGGCGGCGAGCCATGCCTGGGCCGAAGCCCACGTTCAGGGTCTCGGCTGGGTCGCCTTCGACGCCGCCAATGGCATTTCCCCTGATGAGCGCTATGTCAGGGTGGCCAACGGTCGCGATTATCGCGACGCCTCGCCGGTGTCGGGAATTCGACTGGGACAGGCGGAGGAACAGCTTGCGGTCACCGTCACGGTAGAGCAGTAGTTCTCGGCAAGATTGCTGCCTGAAGAGATTCCATGACTTATTGCGTCGGCCTCAAGATCGATCGTGGGCTCGTGTTCATGTCGGACACGCGCACCAATGCCGGCATGGATTCGATCTCGACCTTCAAGAAGATGCATGTCTGGGAAGAGCCGGGCGAGCGCGTGATCGTTTTGATGTCGGCCGGCAATCTGGCAACGACGCAGGCCGTTGTCAGCCTGCTCGACGAGCGCACCAAGGCGGTGGAGGATCGCCATGCGACTCTGCTCGAAACCCCCTCCATGTATCAGACCGTGCGGCTGGTCGGCGACACCGTCAAGGAAGTCATCGCCAGTTCGTCGCCAGCCGGCGAGAAGGCGGATTCCTATTTCAATGCCTCCTTCATCCTCGGCGGTCAGATCAAGGGCAGCCCGCCGCGGCTGTTCATGATCTACCCCGAGGGCAATTTCATCGAATCCACCGACGACACGCCTTTCTTCCAGATCGGCGAGACCAAATACGGCAAGCCGATCATCATCCGCGCCTATGAAAGGACGATGAGCCTGGCCGAAACGGTCAAGCTCTTGCTGGTGTCGTTCGATTCGACGCTGAAATCGAACCTGTCCGTCGGCCTGCCTCTGGACCTGCTGTTCCTGGAAAAGGACACGTTCAAGGTCGGACTGAAGAAGCGCATCGGCCAGGACGACCAGTACTACCGCACCATCTCGGACGGTTGGTCGAATGCGCTGAAGGCCGCCTTTGCCAGCCTGCCTGATTTCCCGGGATAGAGATGACCACGGCTAGCGGGCAGGCGCTTGCTGCCGCGGCCGATGATGTTGGCCCAAATCTGGGGACCCGAATGAACAACGATGATTTCCGCCAATGGTCGAGACGCGCCGCGGATTGGGGCGTCGATTACCGCTCCTCGCTGCGCGAAAAACCGGTGCGGCCGCTGGTCGAGCCCGGTGATATTTTTCGCAGCATCGAGGCTTCGCCGCCGGAAGCGGCTGAGCCGATGGACAGGATTTTTGCCGATTTCGAAGAGAAGATCGTGCCCGCCATGACGCACTGGCAGCATCCGCGCTTCTTCGCCTATTTCCCGGCCAATGCCGCACCGGTCTCGGTGGTGGCCGAATATCTGGTCTCGGCGATGGCCGCGCAATGCATGCTGTGGCAGACCTCGCCGGCCGCCACCGAACTCGAAACCCGCATCGTCGACTGGATGCGCCAGGCGCTCGGCCTGCCCGAAGGCTTTTCCGGCGTCATCCAGGACTCGGCCTCGTCGGCGACGCTGGCGGCCGTGCTGACCATGCGCGAGCGGGCACTCGACTGGCAGGGCAACAAACACGGCCTGACAGGGCAGAAGCGGGTGCGCATCTACTCCTCCGATCAGGTCCACACTTCGATCGACCGTGCGATCTGGGTGTCGGGCGTCGGCGAGGACAATCTGGTCCGCATTCCGGTCGCCGGGCGCTTTCGCGCCATGGACCCGGCGGCACTCGAGGCGGCAATCGTCGCCGACCGCGCCGCCGGCATGCTGCCCGCCGGCATCATCGCCAGCGTCGGCGGCACCAGCACCGGCGGCACCGACAATGTCGCTGAAGTCGCCGCGGTGGCCAAGCGCCACGGGCTCTATCTGCATGTCGATGCCGCCTGGGCCGGATCGGCGATGATCTGCCCGGAGTTTCGTCATTTCTGGAGCGGCGCCGAGCAGGCCGATTCCATCGTCTTCAACCCACACAAATGGCTCGGCGCGCAGTTCGACTGCTCGATGCAGTTCATCGGCCAGCCGGAGGATCTGGTCCGAACGCTGGCGATCAAGCCCGAATTCCTGAAGACGCACGGCCGTGACGGCATCATCAATTATTCCGAATGGTCGGTGCCGCTCGGCCGGCGCTTCCGGGCGCTGAAACTGTGGTTCCTGCTGCGCGCGCATGGGCTGGAGGCGTTGCGCACCATGATCCGAAACCACGTCGCCTGGAGCGAAGGGCTTGCCGCCCGGCTGGCAAGCGAGCCGGATTTCGAGATCGTCACCGAACCGATGCTGTCGCTGTTCTCGTTCCGTCATAAGGCCGCCGGCGATGCCGACGAACACAATCTGCGCCTGGTCAATGCCATCAATGATGACGGCCGCCTTTATCTGACGCAGACGCGGGTCGATGGACAGGTCGCCATTCGTTTCCAGGTAGGACAATTCGAGACCACTGCGGCGGACGTCGATATCGCCTTCACTGTCATTTGCGATTGTGCAAGATCCCTGAGGGACTGACGGGAATTGCCCGGTTGCCGTCGCCGAGGTGGCCAGCAGGGAATTGCGAGCAAGCATATGACCGGGCAAGGCGGAGAGGCGAGCCAGAATCTGAATGATCCGCTCGCCGGGCAAAGTCACTTCCGTTGCCCTCAAGGTGTCTGAGTGCGTCTGAGCCGTATCTGCCCGGTTCGCCTTTACAATCATCGATATTTCATTAGCCGGCGTCTACCTGTTCATTGCTTTCGTTTTCAGCTACAAGCAAGAAAAACGAAAACGGGAGGTTCTCTCAGTGTATTTGTCGCCACGCCATGCCGAAATCATCCAGATGGCCAAAGACCATGGCCGCGTGCTGGTTGAAGACCTGGCCACGCATTTCAACGTGACGCCGCAGACCATCCGCAAGGATCTCAACGATCTCTGCGACCAGCGGCTGCTGTCGCGCATCCATGGCGGGGCGTTGTTCCCGTCCGGCATCGAGAACATGGAGTATGAGGCGCGCCGCAAGATCGCGGCCGAGGAGAAAGAGGCGATCGGCCGCGCGGCAGCCAGGCTGATCCCGGACAACGCTTCGCTGTTCATCAATATCGGCACCACGACCGAGTCGGTCAGCAAGGCGCTGCTCGACCATGCCGGGCTCATGGTCATCACCAATAACATCAATGTTGCCAATAGGATGCGCATTTATCCTTCGATCGAGGTGGTGATCGCCGGCGGTGTCGTTCGCGGCTCCGACGGCGGCGTTGTCGGCGAAGCGGCAGTCGACTTTATCAGGCAGTTCAAGGTCGACTACGCCGTCATCGGCGCCTCAGCGATCGACCATGACGGCGCTCTGCTCGATTTCGACTTTCGTGAAGTGAAAGTGGCGCAGGCCATCATTGCCAATGCCAGACATGTCATCCTGGTTTCCGACCAGACCAAGTTCGAACGCACCGCACCGGTTCGCATCGGCCATCTGTCGCAGGTCAACACCTTCATCACCGATCGTTGCGACATCCCTTCGGTGCGCCGGATCTGCGAAGAGGCGGAGGTGCAACTGATCGAAACGTCGCTCGGATAGGTGTGATCACAGCGCCGTTACATTTCGTTTGACATTCGTTCTGATTTCGAAATAATCCCGATACGGTTTCGTAAAAACCTAAAAATGCTGCAATGCGAAATCGCGGGAGGGCTTTTTGGACGCAATCCATGACATCTTCGTCATCGGTGGCGGCATCAATGGCTGCGGCATCGCCCGCGACGCCGTTGGGCGAGGCTTTTCCGTGTTTCTGGCCGAGATGAACGATCTCGCCAGCGGAACCTCTTCCGGTTCGACCAAGCTGATCCATGGCGGCCTGCGCTACCTCGAATTCTACGAATTCCGGCTGGTGCGCGAGGCGCTGATGGAGCGCGAGGTTCTGTGGAAGAATGCGCCGCACATCATCTGGCCGATGCGCTTCGTGCTGCCCTATGCCAAGGGTTTGCGCCCTGCCTGGCTGATCCGGCTCGGCCTTTTCCTCTACGATCATATTGGCGGCCGCAAATTGCTGCCGGCGACGCGCACGCTCGACATGGCGAAGGACCCGGCCGGCAAGCCGCTGAAGCCGCTGTTTCATAAGGCTTTCGAATATTCGGATGGCTGGGTCAACGATGCCCGCCTGGTGGCGTTGAACGCGCGTGATGCCGCCGACCGCGGCGCCACCATCCGCACCCGCACGAAAGTCGTCGCGGCGCGGCGCGAAGGCGATCTGTGGGCGATCCGGCTGGAAGACTTGGCGACCGGGAAGGCCGAGGAGGTCAAGGCCCGGCTGCTGGTCAATGCCGCCGGTCCGTGGGTCGACCATGTCCTGTCGACCACTGTGGGCCAGAACGATGTGCACAATGTCCGCCTGGTGCAGGGTAGCCATATCGTCATCAGGAAGAAGTTCGACGATCCGCGCGCGTACTTCTTCCAGAACAAGGACGGGCGCATCATCTTCGCCATTCCCTATGAGGAAGAGTTCACGCTGATCGGCACCACCGATCGCGACTATCCAGGCGATCCGCATGACGTGAAGATCAGTGACACTGAGATCGATTATCTCTGCGCGGCGGCGAGCGAATATTTTGCCCAGCCCGTGAAGCGTTCCGACATCGTCTGGACCTATTCGGCCGTTCGCCCGCTCTTCGACGATGGCGCCTCGAAGGCGCAGGAAGCGACCCGCGACTATGTGCTGAAGGCCGATGGCGGCGAAGGCAAGGCGCCGATCGTCAATGCCTTCGGCGGCAAGATCACCACCTATCGCCGGTTGTCGGAATCGATGCTGGAAAAGATCGAAGGTTTTCTCGGCAAGCGCGGCAAGCCATGGACGGCGAACGCGTCCCTGCCAGGGGGCGATTTCCCGGCCACCGGTTTCGACGCGCAGGTAGCGAAGCTGAAGAGCGCCTATCCCTTCCTCGACCAGCGCCTGGCGCGCCGGCTGACGAGGCTTTACGGCACGCGCGCGCAAGTGCTGCTCGGTCTCGCCAAGTCGAATGCCGACC
The DNA here is from genome assembly GCF_053714315.1 of Mesorhizobium sp. PL10. Lineage (NCBI taxonomy): Bacteria > Pseudomonadati > Pseudomonadota > Alphaproteobacteria > Hyphomicrobiales > Phyllobacteriaceae > Mesorhizobium > Mesorhizobium sp. PL10. The sequence continues at coordinate 21,290 of NZ_JBSKBR010000006.1, forward strand.
TCGGCCGCAATTTCGGTGCCGATCTGTATGAGGCAGAAGTGCGCTACCTCTGCGAAAACGAATGGGCGCTGACTGCCGAAGATGTATTGTGGCGCCGCACTAAGCGCGGCCTGCATTTCAGCCGCGAGCAGGTTTCGGCCCTCGACGAATTCATGCGCGGCATCAGCCAGCGCCATGTCGTGGCCGCAGAATAGGGAAGGCGATTGATGCAAAAAGCCTGGGAGGAGGCATTATGCTGGAACTGAGAAACGTGACGAAGACGGTCGGTGCGGCGGAGCATATCCGCGACGTGTCGCTGACGCTTCAGCACGGCTCGCTCAATGTCTTGCTCGGGCCGACGCTGTCCGGCAAGACCAGCCTGATGCGGCTGATGGCCGGCCTCGACGTGCCGACCTCCGGCTCGGTCTGGTTCGACGGCCAGAATGTCACCGGCATGCCCGTGCAGCAGCGCAAGATCGCCATGGTCTACCAGCAGTTCATCAATTACCCCGCGATGACCGTCTATGAGAACATCGCCTCGCCGCTGCGGGTGGCCGGCACCGATCAGGCCAAGATCGACAAGGAAGTCCGCAACGCGGCAGCGCTCCTCAAGCTGACGCCCTATCTCGACCGCACCCCGCTCAGCCTGTCCGGCGGCCAGCAGCAGCGCACTGCGCTCGCCCGCGCCATCGTCAAGAACGCCAGCCTGGTGCTGCTCGACGAGCCGCTCGCCAATCTCGACTACAAGCTTCGCGAGGAGCTGCGCGCCGAACTGCCGAAGATTTTTGCCGCCGCCGGCACCATCTTCGTTTACGCCACGACCGAGCCGCACGAGGCGCTGTTGCTCGGCGGAAATACGGCTACGCTTTCGGAAGGCCGCATCACCCAGTTCGGCCCAACCATTGACGTCTTCCGCAAGCCGATCGACCTGGTGACGGCAAGGACCTTTGCCGATCCGCCGCTCAACACTATCGTGCTGGCCAAGAAGGGTCCGGATTTTCTGCTTGAGGGCGGCGTCAAGCTGCCGGTGCCGACCGAACTCGCCGGCATTGCCGACGCCAATTACACAATCGGCTTCCAGCCGCATCATCTGTCGCTCGAGCGGCCCGACGCAGCCGCCGTGCCGGTCCGCGCCAAGGTCACGATCACCGAGATCACCGGTTCGGAAAGCTTCATCCATCTCGATTTCGCCGACGCGCGCTGGGTCATGCTGACTCACGGCATCCTCGACTTCGAGCCCGACGCCGAGATCGACGTGTTCATCGATCCGCGCCACATCATGGTCTTCGACGGCAACGGCAGTGCCGTCGCCGCACCGAAGCTCGCGGCTTGAGGGGGAAGAGATGGCGCGCATCGACGTCAACCATATCAGGCACTCCTACCTGCCCAACCCGCAGAAGGATGCCGATTTCGCGCTGAGAGAAGTGCACCACACTTTCGAGGATGGCGGCGCCTATGCGCTGCTTGGGCCGTCCGGCTGCGGAAAGACCACACTGCTCAACATCATTTCGGGACTTTTGCATCCCTCGCACGGAAAACTGCTGTTCAACGGCAAGGACGTCACCAACCTGTCGACGCAGGAGCGCAACATTGCGCAGGTGTTCCAGTTCCCGGTCATCTACGACACCATGACTGTCTACGACAATCTGGCCTTCCCGCTGCGCAACCGCGGCGTGCCGGAGGCCGATGTCGACCGCAAGGTGCGTGAGACACTGGAGATGATCGACCTCGCGTCGTGGGCCAAGAAGAAGGCGAGGGGCCTGACCGCCGACCAGAAGCAGAAGATTTCGCTCGGCCGCGGCCTGGTGCGCTCGGATGTCAACGCCATCCTCTTCGACGAGCCGCTGACCGTCATCGACCCGCATATGAAGTGGGTGCTGCGCTCGCAGTTGAAGCAGCTTCACCGCCGCTTCGGCTACACCATGGTCTATGTCACCCATGACCAGACCGAGGCGCTGACCTTCGCCGACCAGGTCGTCGTCATGTATGATGGCGGCATTGTCCAGATCGGCACGCCGGCCGAACTGTTCGAGCGCCCGCGTCACACATTCGTCGGCTATTTCATCGGTTCGCCCGGCATGAACGTCATGCCGGTGGCGATTGACGGCAAGACCGCGACCATCGGCAGCCAGCGCATCGAACTGCCCGGCGTGCCCAAAACAGGCGCTGGGCCTGTCGAACTCGGCATCCGTCCCGAATATGTCCGGCTCGGCCGCGAGGGCATGGCTGTGAAAATCAGCAAGGTCGAGGATCTCGGCCGCCACAAGGTGGTGCGCGCCAGTCTCGAAGGCCGCGAGATTGCAGCCGTCATCGGCGAGGATGAAAGCGTGCCGGCCGAACCAAAAGTGCGCTTCGATCCGGCCGGCATCAACATCTATGCCGATTCCTGGCGCGTCGAGATGGGGGCATAGATGGAAAAGACCTGGAACAACAAGGCCTGGTTCCTTGTCCTGCCGGTTCTGGTCCTGGTGGCGTTCTCGGCCGTCATCCCGCTGATGACGGTCGTCAACTATTCGGTGCAGGACACGTTCGGCAACAATCAGTTCTTCTGGGCCGGCACCGAATGGTTCGAGGAGCTCTTGTCATCCGACCGCTTCTGGGAAGCGATGGTCCGCAACCTGATCTTCTCCTTCATCATCCTCGCCATCGAAGTGCCGCTCGGCATCTTCATCGCGCTGAACATGCCGAAGAAAGGCTGGGGCGTTCCGGTGTGCCTGGTGCTGATGGCGCTGCCGCTCTTGATCCCGTGGAACGTGGTCGGCACCATCTGGCAGGTCTTCGGCCGCAACGACATCGGCCTGCTCGGATACTACGTCAACGCGCTCGGCATCGACTACAATTACGTCCAGGACCCGTACGACGCCTGGGTCACCATCATCATCATGGACGTCTGGCACTGGACCAGCCTTGTCGTGCTGCTTTGCTATGCCGGCCTGGTTTCGATTCCGGACGCCTTCTACCAGGCGGCCAAGATCGACGGCGCCTCGCGTTGGGCGGTGTTCCGCTACATCCAGCTGCCGAAGATGCAACGTGTGCTGCTGATCGCCGTGCTGTTGCGCTTCATGGATAGCTTCATGATCTACACCGAGCCTTTCGTCGTCACCGGCGGCGGCCCCGGCAATTCGACGACCTTCCTGTCGATCGACCTCGTCAAGACAGCACTTGGCCAGTTCGACCTCGGTCCGGCGGCGGCCATGTCGCTGGTCTACTTCCTGATCATCCTGTTGTTGTCGTGGGTGTTCTACACCGTGATGACCAACTACGACGCGGAGCGCTGAGATGAGCGGCGCCAATGAGAGAGCTGACCGAGTGAGCGAGACGACAGCCGAGGGCAAACTGGCGAGCACGCTCTCGCAGGAGCAGGTCGCCCGGCTGATGCGCAAGCGCGGCGAGGAATCGCGCTGGTGGTGGATCGTACCGACGGTCTACATCATCGTGCTGTTGCTGCCGATCTACTGGCTCATCAATATGAGCTTCAAGACCAATGCCGAGATCGTCTCCTCGCTGACGCTCTATCCGCATCAGCCGACGATCGCCAACTACGTCACCATCTTCACCGACGCCTCCTGGTATTCGGGCTACATCAACTCGATCACCTATGTGGTGATGAACATGGTGATTTCGGTCGCAGCCGCGCTGCCGGCGGCCTACGCCTTCTCGCGCTACCGCTTCCTCGGCGACAAGCACCTGTTTTTCTGGCTGTTGACCAACCGCATGGCGCCGCCGGCGGTGTTCGCGCTGCCGTTCTTTCAGCTCTATTCCGCCTTCGGCCTGATCGACACGCATATTGCCGTTGCCCTGGCGCACTGCCTGTTCAACGTGCCGCTGGCGGTGTGGATCCTCGAAGGTTTCATGTCGGGTGTGCCGAAAGAGATCGACGAGACCGCCTATATTGACGGCTACTCCTTCCCGCGCTTCTTCGTGAAGATATTCATGCCGCTGATCGCCAGCGGCATCGGCGTCGCCTGCTTCTTCTGCTTCATGTTCTCATGGGTGGAACTGTTGATCGCGCGCACGCTGACCACCACCGACGCCAAGCCGATCGCCGCCACCATGACCCGCACGGTCTCTGCCGCCGGCATGGACTGGGGCCTGCTCGCCGCCGCCGGCGTGCTGACGCTGATCCCCGGCGCGCTCGTCATCTGGTTTGTCCGCAACTACATCGCCAAGGGCTTCGCCCTGGGGAGGGTGTGACCATGAACCTCGATCTCACCTGGATGGCGTGGACGTGGCCGACGGCGGCGTTCTTCGGCACCATTCTTCTGCTGCTATGCGGCATGGCGGCCTGGGAATTCGTCTCGCCGGGCGGCAATCCGCGTGTCGGCGTGCTGCGCTTCGAGACGACGCGCGGCGATCGCCTTTTCCTTTCGCTGCTTGGCAGCGCCTTTATCCATCTCGCTTGGCTGGGTCTTGTCGGATCCAACCTGTGGTGGGCTCTCGCTCTCTCCGTGGTCTACGCCATTGGCGTGTTCCGCTACGTATAGAGGGGGAAACTGTTGGAGCGACCGCGTGCCGGCGGCCGCTCCAGATCGCACTTGAAACCTAAATGTGGAGGAAACCTATGCGACGGCAATTTTTAACATCAACGACCGCCCTTGTCCTGTTGCTCGGGGTAGGCAACGCCTACGCCGGAATGGACGAGGCAAAAGCGTTCCTGGACAAGGAAATCGGGCCGCTGTCGACGCTTTCGCGCGCCGACCAGGAAGCCGAAATGCAGTGGTTCATCGATGCCGCGAAGCCTTTCGCCGGCATGGATATCAAGGTTGTCTCGGAAACCATCGCCACCCACTCATATGAGTCTCAGGTGCTGGCGCCGGCCTTCTCCGCCATAACCGGTATCAAGGTCACGCACGACACCATCCAGGAAGGTGACGTCGTCGAGAAGATCCAGACCCAGATGCAGACCGGCCAGAACCTTTATGACGGCTGGGTCAACGACAGCGATCTGATCGGCACGCACTGGCGCTACCAGCAGGTCCGCAACCTGACTGACTGGATGGCGGGCGACGGCAAGGATGTCACCAACCCGAACCTCGACCTGAAGGATTTCATCGGTACCTCCTTCACCACCGCGCCGGACAAGAAGCTCTACCAGCTGCCCGATCAGCAGTTCGCCAACCTCTACTGGTTCCGTTACGACTGGTTCAACGACGAGAAGAACAAGGCCGACTTCAAGGCCAAATACGGCTACGACCTCGGCGTTCCCGTGAACTGGTCGGCCTATGAGGACATCGCCGAATTCTTCACCGGCCGCGAGATCGACGGCAAGAAGGTCTATGGCCACATGGACTACGGCAAGAAGGACCCGTCGCTCGGCTGGCGGTTCACCGACGCTTGGCTGTCGATGGCCGGTAACGGCGACAAGGGCATCCCGAACGGCCTGCCGGTCGACGAATGGGGCATCAAGGTCGACGAGAATTCGCGCCCTGTCGGCTCCTGCACGGCGCGCGGCGGCGACACCAACGGCCCGGCTGCCGTCTACTCGATCCAGAAGTACCTCGACTGGCTGAAGGCCTACGCTCCGGCCGAAGCCCAGGGCATGACCTTCTCCGAATCCGGCCCCGTGCCGGCGCAGGGTGCGGTCGCCCAGCAGATCTTCTGGTACACCGCCTTCACCGCTTCGATGGTCGACGCCGGCGCCAAGGCGGTGATGAACGACGACGGCACGCCGAAGTGGCGCATGGCCCCTTCGCCGCATGGCGTCTACTGGAAGGACGGTATGAAGCTCGGCTATCAGGACGTCGGTTCCTGGACGCTGATGAAGTCGACGCCGACCGACCGCGCCAAGGCCGCCTGGCTTTACGCGCAGTTCGTGACGTCGAAGACCGTCGACGTGAAGAAGAGCCATGTCGGCCTGACCTTCATCCGCGAGAGCACGATCCACGACAAGAGCTTCACCGAGCGCGCTCCGAAGCTCGGCGGTCTGATCGAGTTCTACCGCTCGCCGGCCCGCGTCCAGTGGTCGCCGACCGGCACCAACGTGCCTGACTATCCGAAGCTGGCACAGCTCTGGTGGCAGGCGATCGGCGATGCCTCGTCCGGCGCCAAGTCGGCGCAGGAAGCCATGGACTCGCTCTGCGCCGAGCAGGAAAAGGTCATGAGCCGCATCGAAAAGTCGGGCGTCCAGGGCGATATCGGCCCGAAGATGGCCGAAGAGCATGACCTCGCCTACTGGAACGCCGACGCGGTCAAGAAGGGCAATCTCGCACCTCAGCTCAAGATCGAGAACGAGAAGGAAAAGCCGGTCACCATCAACTACGACGAACTGGTGAAGAGCTGGCAGAAGTAATCTTGGCGTCCGCGCCAGGGCCATAGTGAAACGGGGAGGCGGCAACTTGCCGTCTCCCCTGTTTGTATGATTACCGGGAGGACCTATGACCGGACACATCCTTGCCATCGACCAGGGCACGACTTCGACCAGGGCGATATTGTTCGACGGCGATATGAAGGTTGCCGGCACCAACCAGCAGGAATTCACCCAGCATTACCCGGCCTCCGGTTGGGTCGAGCACGATCCCGAAGAAATCTGGGCAGGCGTCGTCGCTACGGTCAAGGGCGCGCTGAAGGCGGCCGGGCGCGAGGCGTCCGATGTGGCGGCGATCGGCATCACCAACCAGCGCGAAACCGTCGTCATCTGGGACAAGGCGACCGGCAAGCCGATCCACAATGCCATCGTCTGGCAGGACCGCCGCACCGCACCGCTGTGCCAGAAATTGAAGAAGCAGGGGTTGGAGAAGACATTCACCAAAAAGACCGGCCTGCTGCTCGATCCCTATTTCTCCGGCACCAAGATCGCCTGGATGCTGGACAAGGTGAAAGGTGCAAGAAAGCGCGCCGAGAAGGGCGAATTGCTCGCCGGCACCATCGACAGTTTTTTGATCTGGCGGCTGACCGGCGGCAAGGTGCACGCCACCGACGCCACCAACGCCTCGCGCACGCTTGTCTACAACATCGAGAAAAATGTCTGGGACGACGAGCTGCTGTCCATCCTGCGCATCCCGGCCGCGATGCTGCCGCAGGTGAAAGATTGTGCCGACGACTATGGCGTGACCGAGAAAAGCCTGTTCGGCGCCGAAATCAAGATTCTTGGCGTTGCCGGCGACCAGCATGCGGCGACCATCGGTCAGGCCTGTTTCGAGCCGGGGATGATGAAATCCACCTACGGTACCGGCTGTTTCGCGCTGCTCAACACCGGTGCCGACCTGGTGCGCTCGAAGAACCGGCTTCTGACCACCATCGCCTACCGCCTGAACGGCAAGACCACCTATGCGCTGGAAGGCTCGATCTTCATCGCCGGGGCCGCGGTGCAATGGCTGCGCGACGGCATCAAGGTGATCGGCAAGGCCGAGCACAGCGGCAAACTGGCGGCCGAGGCTGATCCCACGCAGAACGTCTATCTGGTGCCGGCTTTCGTCGGGCTGGGCGCGCCGCACTGGGATGCCGAGGCGCGTGGCGCCATCTTCGGGCTGACGCGCAATTCCGGCCCGGCGGAGTTTGCCCGCGCAGCACTCGAATCCGTCGCCTACCAGACCCGCGACCTGCTCGACGCTATGCGCAAGGATTGGAAGGGGGCTTCGGCGAAAACTGTGCTTCGCGTCGATGGCGGCATGGTGGCGTCCGACTGGACCATGCAGCGGCTGGCCGACATTCTCGACGCGCCGGTCGATCGCCCGACCATCCTGGAGACGACGGCGCTAGGCGCCGCTTGGCTTGCCGGCTCGAAGGCGGGCGTGTGGCCGAAGGCGAAGGACTTTGCCAGGAGCTGGGCGCTCGAGCGGCGCTTCAAGCCGGACATGGATGCCGCCGTCCGTTCGGCAAAGCTGGCGGGCTGGCGCGATGCGGTGCGCAGGACGCTGAGCGCACCCTGACGGTCTCGACAAAAACGAAGGCCCGCGCCGTTACCGGCGCGAGCCTCGCTACTTGGTGCTCACTCAACTCACCACTTGTTACTCAACCCGGCGGGGTCAGTAGGGCGAACGGCACTGCTTTCTGCCGCCGTAGTTCGGCTGGAAGGTGTTGTCCGAGGCACGGTAGCTGCGATAGTGGTCATAACACCACTGCACATGCGCATCGCCTTCATAGACGCGGTGGTTCTCGCTGTTGATGATCGCGCCGGTGATCAGGGCGCCGGTGGCGAAGGCAGCCAGCGGGAACCAGTAGTCGCCGTGACGGCGATAGCCATGGCGATAGTGGCGGGAGCCGCGATGGCCGTTCCAGTAGGGCCCGTCATTGTTGTAGCGCGAGAAATTGCGGTTGCCGTTGAAGTTGCGCTTCATCCACGGCTTGTAGTCCACCGCCTGCACATCGGACGATGCCGACGGCGCCTGCGGTGCCAACACCTGTGCAGCGCCCGCCGGCACTGCGAACGAAGCTGACAGCGCCGCCGCCAGCATCCCCGAGATGATCTTGTTCATGGCCTTCTCCCGAAATGGGTGGTTCATGTCCCTTGTGCGGAGAAAACGGATCGGCAGTGCGATGGTTCCGGCCAAAACATTAAGTTGCTGATTTGTAATGCTTCTCCAGTCGCCCGGAGAAGACAGTCCCATCTCGGACGCCTGTAGATTTTGAAGCGGTGACCTCATTGAGGGAGCGGCTCACCAGGCTCCTGCCAAGCCAATTTGCGGGGCATCAGGCGATGGCGGAAACCTCGGTGAAAGACCCATCTTTTTCCGGTTGACCGGTCGCGGCACTCTCCCTATGTTCCGCGCAATTTCGAGGGCGGCCTATTAGAGCCCGCGGGAGCGCGTAGCTCAGCCGGTAGAGCAACTGACTTTTAATCAGTAGGTCATGGGTTCGAATCCCATCGCGCTCACCACAAACATTAAGAAAATCAATAAGTTATAAATGTGTGAGAAAGCCGTCGAGGGTTCCTGTGGGGTTCCGCGCGGTAGGTGTAATCTTCATGACGCGAAGCGCGTGCAGCAGCCACTCATCGGCCTTTCGCGCCAGTGAGTCTTTCCCCCGGTCGGTGCGCCCAACAGAGAATCGATTTCGGCACGGCACGAAATGCGAAGGCCATTCTCTGGGCTTACAAGATGCCAGGCATGGCGAGGCCGGAGGATTCGACTCCCTTGCTCCGTCATGTCATATGAGCCTGCAGTCAATGCTCGGGTTTCGAGTTCCTCGGCCTCCTTCTTCATAGCCTTAACGAGCTGCCCCGCGCTTGCCTATGCGCGAGCCCGTCCGACCCTCTCATGCCATTCTTCTCGCTCGCGCGGCCAAGGCCATTCGGCCCTTCGCCTCACGTCGTATTCCCTGGATCCCGGGTTGCCGGCCTCCGTGTGCGGCGCAAAGAAGCAGCGGATAGTAATATTTGGGGGCGACGTGCAGATATGATACTGATTGTCTTCGCTTTCTAAGACGCGGTTCTTGGAAATGAAATATCGGGAACGGGAACCCGTGCGGATATTGAAATCGCCGCCCGGCAGCGGTTCGACATAGCGCGGGCTGATGACCCTGCAGTCCTTCTTGTCGTCGCAGCATTGATAGCCGGTGACCGGATCATGGTAGCCGGAATACCAGTTATGAGCGACGACGAGCGCAATCAAAAAGAGCCTCATGTGTCAGAAACTTTGCGCCTCGGGTCGTATATTAGCAACCCCTTGACTAACCGGTGCGCCGCCCCAGAATCCAGATATGGGCCAGGGCAGCACTACCGCGCGCTTCGTGAGGTCCATGAACCGCTGTTGAGAGCGATTGTGACCATCACCGGCAAGCGGGCCGAATTTATCCAGTGGAACGGCACAGGCCCGGTGACGCCACCGGGACCATGACTTACGCGATCACACCATAGGCTAACGCGACCCGCAGTTCACAATACAAATACAAGCGGCCGATTCCTTTGAGATTTAGCCGCTCCCATCAGAGGTCCGTCGCGTGGGGGCACGCGGCGGACTGCTGGTGGCCGGCGGCGCTGGGGTGAGGCTGAGGAAATGACGATGCTGCCGAACTGGGTGATCATCGTCCAAGCGTTGCTGACCCCATGATAGGAATCGCTGTCGCCTTCTTCATAGCTTTCTTGCAGTGGCGGACAGCTAAACGGAAGGTTGTCTTGGATCTCTTCGACCGACGCTTCTCGGTCTTCATGGATATTCGACAGATCGTGAGCGTCAGCGGTATCAGGCGAGCGATGACAGATCAAAGTCTACCAAACGAGACCGGACGCTTCAGGAGAAAGCGCACCAGATTTCCCAATGTCCTACTAACTGTCGTGTTCCCGATCCCTTCAATCGCACCCTTGGCCGCAACGTCTTCGCGAAAGCGAGCCAACCATTCTTCCGTCACGCTGTCTCGTTGAATCATGAATTTCGAAGCAGACGTGCTCTCCGGAGCCGGCACTTCCATAAACTCAGCGAACGCTTCTAGATAAAGATTTGGGTCAGGCAGCAAATCTTCATAGACAAAGAGCCGACAATCCAACCCAAGCAGATTCACGTAGGATCGCCAATATGCATAGCTTAGGTCAATTTGGAAATACGCCTGGCTAATACCAGTAAAGCTATAGGGAACAGTTCGCGGGGTGGTCCGTTCGTGCTGGTGGCTAGTAAACACCCCGGACATCTTTGCCCGGTAGGCTGAGATAGCTTGTCGAAATCGGTCTCGGCGTTCCAGTAAAATGACGAGCAGATCGTGCTTCCTGTTTATCTCGAACAAAAAGTCCTTGCCGTACTTGCGCTTGCACGGTTCCAAGTGTCGCGGAAATATCTTGATTGCGAACCGTCCGTTATCGGTCGACCCTTTTTTAATAACAGCTTCTTCAAAAGCAACGTAGCTGCTAGGCGCGAATCGCAAGTTTCCCGAACCTAGCCATTCCTCCGAGTGCCCCATCAGGCCAGTCGCATTTGTCAAACTCCCCAACCAGTTCGAGCCGCTTCTTTGCTCTGTTAAGATTGCGACACCCCGCATGGTAACCTCGCCTTCGCTGTAGCACGCCAGGCGCGCGCCATCCGATATCGCCGGCATGCGCGAATTCGAAGCGTCGCACCATGTCGGGGATTGTCGATTTGACCGTCGTCGGCGTCGCCTTCCCCGCCTTTGTCGCTTGAAGGTGTTCCACTGAATGGCCGCAGCACCTACAGCGCACCGCGGCCGGATGTCCGGCTTGTCAGTACCGGCAAACCCGAACGCGTTCCAACACCCGGTGGTGATGGTGCCAGTGCCTCACCCACTTCACGTGGCAATGACGATGATGCCGGTAATAGTAGCGGTGTGGGTAGCGGGCCACGTAGCCGGGATAATAATCGTGGTACCGGGGACCATAATAGCGGCCGCCATAGTCGTAAAACGGGTCGCCGCCGTAGAAGGGGCCACCGCCGAACGGGCCGAAGCCGCCGAACGGACCAAAAACACCGATGCCAGGACCGAAGTACCGTGCATCCGCAGGCACGACCGTGGCTGCGGCGGAGGCGATGGCAATCACCGAAGCAAGGAACAGTTTTCTCATAGCAACCTCCCAGAGGCCGAGATCACCCTTCACCCGATAAACGCCCGCAGAAGCCGTATGTTCCCGATCGCTAATATGCCGGCGCTCCCGCGTCTTCCGGTGGGTTTGCTGGTGTGGTTATTGTGATAGTATTTTTTTCTTCAAAGGGTAGGCCCAGTCGACCTCGATTGCGGTCGATTACATTCGGGGCGCCCCGCTTGGGAGAATAATAGAAAGATCCAAAAAGCTATTCAGCCTGGTCCTCTCGGAAATCCTGCAGGGATGCGTGCCGCAGGTCGTCCTCGCCACGTAGGTGCTTCACACGGCCGATGATGCCGGGCTTGACCCATTCGTCGCTGGCCTCTTCATGCCCTTGGGAGCGGCCCCTGCGTGGTCCTGGACCCGCTGCCAGAGCCGTTCGCGCATTTCCCGGTTCAATGTGATGAACGCCGAGCCGACATAGCGCCCTGTGCCTCGCTCCGCCATCAGCGCGAAGGCCGGCTTGCCCGCCTCCCGCTCGACGCCAAGCAGGTCGAGCTCCCCAACCGCGTAGCATTTCGCTTTCAGCCAATTGGTCGAGTTGCCGCTTTAGTTGAATGCCCCTGCGCTTGCCGCCGGCACGGTTAACCGTGTTTCTTTGGATTTGATTAAATTGAGCGGCGCACGATACCCCAATGAGAAAGATAAATCCGACATGCGCGGCGATCCTAATCGCTCCATTTCTCATCGTTGGAGTGCTATTCGTAATCGCGCTGGCGATGGACCGGGCCCCACATGTGGACCCCGGATACACTTCAACAATCAAGTAGTATCATCTAATTGATGCCGCGCAGGCGGTGTGCCGCTTCGGCCTTTGCAAGCAAGCGGCGCTTGGCAGCGGAGTGGTTTTCATCTGAGCGCGAAAGCCCGATGCTTGTGGTGGTGTAGGCCGGCCATAGTACCGCACTAACCTCAGTCAAGCGAGCCTGTAGGATCGTGCGCTTCGGCGAGCGGTGGCGCGTTTAAGTGCCGACAATGTGGGTATGAGCTACCCTTCGAGCCTGAAGAAAGCCCGCCACCGAAGCAGCGGGCCTGGCCTGGCAACGTGATAAATTACAGGCCTTGCCGGCCCGTTATGGTGCATCGGTGGTCTGCTTATTTTGCCGGCGATTTGTAGGAAGAGGCGATTTTGCCCGCCTTCTCTTGGGCCGCCTTGAACTCTGCGCCCGTGTAGGCCCGCACGGTTTTGACATTCGATACTGCTCCCGATGCGCCGACGACGAGAAGTGCGGGGATCAGGTCGGCACCGTCGCCGAATTCCGTGATTGCCATCCAGTCAGTTTCGCCCGTCGTGACGTAGAAAGAAAGCAGCTTCCCGCCCGCTGCTTCAAAGATGGCACGGGCCGCCTTTTCTCGGTTCGACGGATTGTCAATCATTCCACTCGCTGCGGTGGCTGAATAGGACCCTGTGACTATGAACGTTGGCATATGACATCCTCCCTCGATAATCAGCAGATCTGGTGATCTGCCGAATATTCAATTTATGGATACAGCGGTCGGTTCCTTGCGGGGTAGATGCCCATTGCTGAGCACTCAGTAGCGGGCTTCTGCTGTTGGACTAAGGTCTGACGTTATCCCCGGAATCGTCGATTGGACGTTCCGCATTTCGCCAATCGACATGTGACGTTAATCCAGATCATTTTCGGCGCTGCTCAGCCGCAGGAACTTCCCTCCGTCTCCTTCCATCGCCTCGATGCGATAGCACCTCAGCCCCAGAAAGTAGGAATGGCCGGTGCGGGGGGTTGCTTGGGCAAGCAGGCGCACCGGCCATTGCGGGTTTGGAATTCGGGGGTCCCCCGCACTGCCTAAGCTAAAGGCATATTAGGAATGACTCAATTACGACTGAAGTCCCTGGGACGTACGTCGCTCCATAAGCGTGGGCGCAACGCGTTTTCCTCAAAAATGGCTGAGAGGTCTATCTCATCATGAAACTGGGCATGAGGGTCGAAGGCCAGCCAAGACGCATGAGATCGAAGCTCTCGGAGGCGCGCGCTCTTTGCGAGTTGGACTTGGTGTTGTTCCTCCTCAAACGGAGAAATAGCCTTGTCACGAGGGTTCATGCGCACACCCGATTGGCGCCATACCCTGATTGAACGATTAAGCTCTGATTTAGGTTCCTTTAGCCCGCCAGAGCGCTGCCATGACCGCTGTTCGCACCCTGTTGAGCCGGCTGCTGCGCCTCACAGCCCAGCCTCGAAGCAGTCGCTGTTGGGGTACGCCTTTTTGGCTTTGGTCCAGGGCGAAGAAAGCTCATCTGATCTCTCCTGAGAAACCTGTTCCGGCCCTTGTCTATTAGAGCATGCTTGTATTTCCCCTGAAGTGGGAGCATGCTTGCAGGCGCGCGGAGGAGGCCACCAGGTCAACGGTGGAAAAGGGGTACGTCATGGAAACAGTTTGCTCCGTCCCCGGCGGGATTTGTCTCTTGTCGGTTTTCGTCAGTGTCACGATGGCGTTTGTCGTCTTGGCGCCGTTCGCAGCTACCCGGCTGCTCGTGCTGAGGATGCGCGAGCGGTCGATCGGGCACCTTCAACCTGCCTAAATTGTCGGCCGTCCTTGTCGTCTGCCGCGGGCTACTTGAGCCTTGCCTTTTTTGCTCCCGGATATCGTCATCGGCATGGGCCCATGGCTGGTGAGTGACAGCCTTGCCGCTCGCCCCGTCGAAGTCGTAGTGCTTACATTCGTTTTAGCGTTGAGGCCCGGACTTCAGTCAGTAGGTCATGGGTTCGCCGTCGCGCTCACCATCACCACTCGCAAAATGACAGACGACTTGCGGCCTGCATCGGCCCAAGGCGCGCCTCCAACCTTGTCGCCACACCCGCCGCTGGCTAAACTCGGGCCTTCCCAGGGGAGGGTTCTCGTATGACACTTCAGCTTTCGGCGGACGCTGTAGCCCCCAAGGCGGCGACACCTCAAAAATACCTCTTCGGCCCGGTCGCCGATTTCCTGATGCTGGGCGGCAGCGCTTTTCTCATTCTGCCGGTGCTGTTTCTGGTGCCGCTCGAGTATGAGGGTCCGGTAGCCGCCACGATGGTCTTCGTGGCCTATCTCGTGAACTATCCCCACTTCGCCCACTCTTACCAACTTTTCTATCGCAATTTCGGGCGCAAGGTATCTGGCGACGGCTACGACCGGAGCCTGCAACTCCGCTACATCTTCGCGGGCATTGTCGTGCCCCTGGTCATGGCCGGGTTCTTTGCCTATGGCGCGGCGGCGGCGAACACGCGCCTGCTCGGCTATGCAACCAACGCCATGTTCTTTTTTGTCGGCTGGCACTACGTCAAGCAGGGCTACGGCATGCTGATGGTGGACGCGGTGCTGAAGCGAAAATTCTTCGACGATCGCGACAAGAAGGTGTTGCTGTTCAACTCCTATGCCGTGTGGATCCTGGCCTGGCTGCAGACCAACACGGCGGTCACTCAGGGCAAATATTACGGGCTGGACTATTATACATTCGCCGCCCCTTCCTGGATAACCGACATCGCCATGCTGGCGGCCATTGCGTCGACGGCGGCCACGCTTTTGATGTTGGTCAATCGCTGGCGAAAGAACGGCGGAGGCCTGCCCTATAACGGTCTGGTGGCCTATGTCGCCTCGCTCTATCTCTGGATCCTGATTGCCAGAGTAAATCCGCTCTGGCTGCTGATCGTGCCTGCGCTCCACTCGCTGCAGTACCTCGCCGTGGTCTGGCGCTACCAGACGAACGTCGAGCGTGACAGCTCCGATGCCGAAAGCGATCCGCAGCCGAAAGTCCTGTCGTTTCTTGGCCCCCTCTACAGGTTTCGGCTCCTCGGATTTATCGTTGGCGGCACGGCCCTTGGCTATCTCGGTTTCTGGCTGATCCCGTCCGCACTGACCGCCCTGATACCGTACGACCGGCAAGTGCTGGGATCATCGCTGTTCTTCTTCATCGTGCTGATCTTCATCAACGTGCATCATTATTTTCTGGACAGCGTGATGTGGCGCCGAGGCAATCCGGAGGTGTCGAAGTACCTGTTCCGCTAGCCGACGGAATTCAGGAGCCCCCAATTACCAGCGAGACATTGCCGCCGGCGTGGCGCTCGATGCGGCCCGCGAGGTCGAGTTCCAAAAGCACCATCGACACTTGCGCGGCATTGAGGCCGGTATGGCGGATGATCTCGTCCACAGCCACCGGCGTTGGGCCCAGTACTTCGAGCACGCCGCTGCGTTCGTCCTCGCCGGGCGGCGGCGTTGCCGAAAAGTCGAGTGCCTTTTCCGGCCGCGTAGCTCGTGGCGCCCGTATGCCGGCCAAAGGCGCGATCGCACCGGAAACATCGGATGCCTCGGTGACGAGGGTGGCGCCGTCCTTGAGCAAGCCGTTGGAGCCGGCGCAGCGCGGATCGAGCGGCGAACCCGGTACGGCAAAGACCAGCCGGCCCATTTCGCCGGCCAGGCGCGCGCTGATCAGCGAGCCGGAGCGTTGCGCGGCCTCGATCACGACCAGCCCGAGTGCCGCGCCTGCGACGAGCCGGTTGCGGCGCGGAAAGTCCTGTGCCCGCGGCTGCCAGCCGAACGGCATTTCCGAAATGACGGCGCCGCCGCGTTCGGCGATGTCGTCGCACAAGCCGATATTTTCAGGCGGGTAGGGGACATCGAGCCCGCCGGCCAGCACCCCGATCGTGCCTGTCGAGAGACTGCCCTGATGTGCCGCCGTGTCGATGCCGCGCGCCAGGCCGGAGACAATGGCATAGCCGTCGCGGCCGAGATCCGCCGCCAGCATGCGCGCCATCTTGATGCCGGCGAGCGATGCGTTGCGAGCGCCGACAATGGCGACCGCCGGCAGACGAAACACCGCAGCCTCGCCCTTCATGGCAATCAGCGGCGGCGGGTTGTCCATGTTTTTCAGCATCGGCGGGTAGTCGGCCTCGCCGATGCCGACGAAACGGGCGCCGTTCTCGCTGGCTGCTTCCAGTTCCGCTTCGGCTTCTTCGACGGAGGGAATGCGCACGATCCTTTTGGCGCCGCCCGAAATCATCAGCTCGGGGAGCATCTCTAACGCCGCCTCGGCGGAGCCGAAACGGTTGATCAGTTCGCGAAACGAGGCCGGGCCGACATTTTGCGTACGGATCAGGCGCAGCCAGCTCAGCCGCTGCCGGTCGCTTAGGCGCGGCCCGGCGGCAGGATTGCTCAACCCTTGGCTCCGATCTTGCCTTCCGTGCCGGCAACAAGGCGCGAAATGTTGGCACGATGTTTGAAGATGACGACCAGGCTCATCACCAGGAACAGCCCGGCAGTCTCAGGCGTGCTCCAGAAATAAAGCGCTATCGGCACGATGACCGCCGCCGTCATCGCTGCCAGCGAAGAGTAGCGAAACAGAAAAGCCATCGCCAGCCAGACGACGATAAAGATCAGCGCCACATGCCAGCCGAGCGCGATCAGCACGCCGAGATAGGTCGCCACCCCCTTGCCGCCCTTGAAACCGAGCCAGACCGGAAACAGATGGCCAAGGAAGGCGCCAAGGCCCGCCCAGAGTCCAAGGCCGGCCCACAGTCCGAAGTCGTGCCCAAAATGGCGCGCGATCATCACCGCTGCGGTGCCTTTCAGCGCATCGAGCACCAGCGTCGCGGCGGCCAGGCCCTTGTTGCCGGTGCGCAGCACATTGGTGGCGCCGATATTGCCGGAGCCGATCTTGCGCACATCGCCCAGACCCGCGGCGCGGGTGATCAGCAGGCCGAAGGGAATCGAACCGAGGAGATAGCCGAACAGCAATGCCAGGATGGCGTTGTAACTCATTGTTTCCCCCCGCATTTCCCTGGCAGCGGATCGACGCACGACGTGCCGCGATCACTCTAGTTCGAAAACACTGTGCGGCCCGCCACCAGTGTTTGCAAGACCATGCCTTGCAGCCGCGCCCCTTCGAAACAGGTGTTTTTCGAACGCGATCGGATGCCGCTTTCGCTGACGATCCAGGGCTCTTCGAGGTCGACGACTGCAAGATCGGCCGGCGCTCCCGGCTTCAACGAACCGCCGGGCAGGCCGAACAGTTTGGCCGGCGCGGTGGACAGCGTCTCGATCAGTCTGAGCAATGGCAAATCGCCATTGTGGTAGAGCCGGAGCGCCGCGCCCAGAAGCGTTTCCAGTCCAATCGCCCCTGCCGCGGCATCGGCGAAGGGGAGGCGCTTGGTATCGACGTCCTGCGGGTCGTGCGAGGAGACGATGATGTCGATCGTGCCGTCCTTGACCGCCTCGATCATCGCCAGCCGGTCTTCCTCGGCGCGCAGCGGCGGCGTCAGCCGGAAGAAGGTGCGATATTCCCCGACATCGTTCTCGTTGAGCGAAAGATTGTGGATCGCGACGCCCGCCGTGACATTGGCCTGGTCGGCCTTCGCCCGCGTCATCGCCTGTGCGGCCATCTCGGTTGAGATCTTGGCCGCGTGATAGGCGCCGCGCGTCAGCCGCGCCAGCGCCAGGTCGCGCTCCAGCGGGATGGACTCCGCTTCGCGCGGAATGCCGGCAAGGCCGAGCCAGCTGGCATAGAGGCCCTCATTCATAACGCCGGCCGAGGCGAGGTCGTCATCCTGCGTCTCATGCGCGATGACGCCGCCGAAATCGCGGGCGTAGGTCAGCGCGCGGCGCATCACCAGTGCGCTGTCGATGGTGTGGCGACCGTCGGTGAAGGCGACGGCGCCGGCCTCGCGCAGCAGGCCGAACTCGGTCATCTCGCGGCCGGCCAGGCCCTTGGTGATCGCCGCCGCCGGAAAGATGTTGACGATCGCAGTGTCCCGCGCGGTGCGCAGCACGAATTCGACCAAGGCGACATTGTCGATCACCGGGTCGGTGTCGGGCATCATCACAATGGATGTCACGCCGCCGACCGCCGCCGCCACGCTTGCCGAGGCAATGGTCTCGCGATGCTCGCCACCAGGCTCGCCAATGAAGACGCGCGTGTCGATCAGGCCGGGAATGATCGCCTTGCCGGCGCAGTCGACGACAATGGCTCCGGCCGGTACGCCCTGGTTCAAGGCGGCCTTGCCGGCGGCAACGATCTTCTTGCCCTCGACGATGACGGTGCCGATCTCATCGATGCCGCGTGAGGGATCGACGATGCGGGCGCGCTCAAAGACCGCCGTGCTCATGCGCCGCGGCCCTCTGCGTTGCGGCGCGGGTCGAGCAGCGCATCCATCACCGCCATGCGCACGGCGACACCCATCTCGACCTGTTCCTGGATGACGCTTTGCGGGCCGTCGGCGATTTCGGACGCGATCTCGACGCCGCGGTTCATCGGTCCGGGATGCATGACCAGTGCCCCTTCCTTGGCTGCCTTCAGCTTTTCCGCATCGAGGCCGAAATAGCGGAAATATTCGCGCACCGAGGGCACGAAGGCGCCCTCCATGCGCTCGCGCTGCAGGCGCAGCATCATCACCACATCGGCACCCTTCAGCCCTTCGGCCATCGAGCGCGAGACAATGACGCCCATCTTCTCGATGCCGGACGGCAAGAGCGTGGACGGCGCGACGACCCGCACCTGCGCGCCGAGCGCGTTCAACAGCATGATGTTGGAGCGCGCGACACGCGAATGCAGGATGTCGCCGCAGATCGCCACGATCAGCTTCGACAGCGGTCCTTTGGCACGGCGGATGGTCAGCGCGTCGAGCAGTGCCTGTGTCGGGTGCTCATGCGCGCCGTCGCCGGCATTGACCACGGAGCAGCCGACTTTCTGCGCCAGAAGGGCAGCAGCGCCGGCCGACTGGTGGCGGATGATCAAAATGTCGGGGCGCATGGCGTTCAGCGTCATCGCCGTGTCGATCAGCGTCTCGCCCTTCTTCACCGAAGAACTCGCCACCGACATGTTCATGACATCGGCGCCAAGCCGCTTTCCGGCCAGCTCGAACGACGACTGCGTGCGCGTCGACGCTTCGTAGAAGAGGTTGATCTGCGTGCGGCCGCGCAGCGTCGAGGTCTTCTTCTCGGACTGCCGCGAAATGGCGACGGCGCGATCGGCCCGGTCGAGCAGAAGCTCGATATCTGCGGGGGAAAGATCGCGGATGCCCAGAAGATGGCGATGAGGATAAAGCGGCAGGGACGAAGCGTCGGTCATCTCAAGGCGCTGCTATAGGGGGGAGAATTCCTTGCCGCAAGCGCCAGCTTGGGATTGCGGCCTTTCTCCCCGGTATTTTCGTCGCGTGCGCCGGCAAGCTTGGGCTATATCTAGCCGATGGCTTCGGATTCGAGGCCTTCCGATGATAAGGACCTTTCTCCCGATAGAAGGACTGGGCGTGACCGACGACGTAACCAACCAGCCGCCGCCGCTGACGGGCGGCAACGCCTGGCGGGGCGATCCGTTGCTGATCCAGCTCGCCGAGCGTTTTTCCGATCCGGTGCGCAAGGATCTCGACGGGCTTGGCCGGTTCGTCCTGACGCAGGAAGCGCAGGAACTGGCGCGTCTTGCCAACGTCGAGACACCGAAGCTCCGCACGCATGACCGCCAGGGCCGGCGCATCGACCAGGTCGAGTTTCATCCGGCCTATCATGCACTGATGCGCCGCTCGGTCGCCGGCGGCCTGCACTCCTCGATCTGGGAGAATGGCGATAATGAGATCGGCCGTCGCCATCAGGTGCGCGCCGCGCGTTTCTATCTGACCGCCGAACTCGAGACTGGGCATCTCTGCCCCATCACCATGACCAGCGCTTCGCTGGCCGCGCTGATGGCCAGCCCAAAGCTGTTTCGCGAATGGGCGCCGCGCGTTACGACGCGCAAATACGATCAGAGCCAGAAGCCGCCGGTCGAGAAGACCGGGCTGACGCTCGGCATGGGTATGACCGAAAAGCAGGGTGGCACCGACGTGCGCGCCAACACCACAAGGGCCGAGCGCGCCGGCAGCGGTTTTTATCGCCTGACCGGCCACAAATGGTTCATGTCGGCCCCGATGTCGGACGCTTTTCTCGTGCTCGGACAGGCGCCGGAAGGGCTTTCCTGCTTTCTCGTGCCGCGCATCCTCGGCGACGGCTCCGGCAACGGCTTCCGCTTTCAGCGGCTGAAGGACAAGCTCGGCAACCGCTCGAATGCCTCCTCGGAGGTGGAGTTCGTCAATGCCATCGGCGAGATGGTGGGCGAGCCCGGCGCCGGCGTGAAGACCATCATGGACATGGTTACGCTGACCCGGCTCGACTGCGCCGTCGCTTCGTCGGCGATCATGCGGGCAGGGCTCGCCGAAGCCGTCCATCACACCCGCCACCGCCAGGTGTTCGGTTCGACGCTGATCGAACAGCCGCTGATGCAGCGTGTGCTGGCCGACATGGCGCTTGATGTCGCCGCCGCCACAGCCCTTTCGTTCCGGCTGGCGCGCTCCTTCGACGAAGCGGCCAGCGATCGCGGCGAGGCGGCCTTTGCCCGCGCCATGACGCCGGTGGTCAAATACTGGGTCTGCAAGATCGCGCCGCCGCTGCTCTATGAGGCGATGGAATGCCTCGGCGGCAACGGTTATGTCGAGGAAGCGCCGCTCGCCCGCTACTATCGCGAAGCTCCGGTCAATGCGATCTGGGAAGGGTCGGGCAATGTCATGGCGCTCGACGTGCTGCGCGTGCTCGGCCGCGCGCCCGGCCTGTTCGAGGAGGTGCTGGCCGGCATCGACCGCGATCTCGGCGCTGGCGGACGCGGCACCATCGGCGTGCTCAAGGCAGCCATGCAGGTCGCAGGCACCGATGAGGGATCGGCGCGCCTGCTCACCGAGCAGCTGGCGCTGTCGGCGGCAGCCGCGGAATTGCGCCGGCTGGGGGCAGGGCGGATCGCTGATGCTTTCGTCGAGACGCGGCTCGCCGGCCAGTGGCGCAACACCTATGGGATGCTCGATTCGCGCCATGACGCGCGCATGATCATCGACACACTCTATCCACCGGTGAACTGAGGCCGGCTGCACAGCCTATCACCACGAATTTACCGCCGCCTGTGGATGGACGTTAACCTTAACAAATGGTTTCCATTGCAGAGGCGGGCCGCAAAGCCCACTGTCTTTGTTACAAAAGCAGGGATGCCATGCGGCCCATTTTGACCTCTTTTCTGGCCTTGCACTGGGCGGTGGTTTTCGCCCTGCTGGCGTTCATCTGCATGGATGGAAACCGCGGTGTTGCCGGCGCTCTGGGGGTGCTCGGCGTCGTCATGGAAAATACCCGTCTGGTCGATCTCGACAACGCTGCCGTCGTGGCGCCGTTGGCCATTGCGCTGCTGGTGGTCGCGGTGCTGTTTTGCTGGGTCTTCGTCGAGAGTTTGGTTAACGCCGCAGCGAGCCCCGACGGTGCCGACAGTGTGGCGCGGACCGCCTTCATTTCGGCATCCGCCGTCCTGTCGTTGATCTTGATCGCCGGCGCCACGCAAGGCATCAATGGCCTGTTCATGGTTGTGGCCGTGCAACTGGCGGCACTTCTGGCCTCCTACGTCGCAATGCTTGCCGAGCGGAGATCGGTCGTCGCCGGCGCGGTTTCGCGCGAGGCCGAGAGCCGCGCCACTGCGCATGCCATGGCCGAAGGCGCCGCGCACGGCTCCTTGCTGTCGCGCATTTCCGGCCGGCCGGACATTGGTCACAAAGACGGCGGTCCCAGAGATAGTGGCCATAGAGGCGGCTCCAGCCGCAGGGACGGTCACTGATGCGCACCCTGTTCGCATTGTGGGCCGCCCCGCTCGCTCTGTTCTGGGGCTGGTTCTTCTTGTCGCTCAACGACATCAATTTCGGCTACGTTATGCTCAGCCGGCAGCTGCATGATGTGGTGTTCGAGCTCTACGGCCAGATGCTGGGCATCGATCCGGCGATCATTCCGGGCATGGTGGCCAGGGCCTGCATTTTCGACGGCTTCCTGCTGATGGCATTGTGGGCGTTCCGCCGTCGCCGCAACATCGCCGCCTGGATCAGGTGCCGGTGGGGAAATCGGGTTCCGTCCGATCGGATGAGCCAAGCGACTGGAGTCGATCTAAAGCTCCCTGCAGAATAAAGGCGGCGGCGGCCGAATCGATCTTGCCGGCGCGTTTGGCGCGCGAGAAATCCATCTCGATCAGCGTCCGCTCTGCTGCAACCGTCGACAGCCGCTCGTCCCACAGCACGAAGGGCAGGTCGGTCATCCCAGCCATATTGCGCACGAAGGCGCGCGATTTCTGGGCACGTGGACCTTCCGAACCGTCCATGTTGATGGGCAGGCCGAGCACAAACGCGCCGACATTGTCCTTTTGCAACTGGGCAAGCAGCGCTGCCGCATCCAGCGAAAATTTCTTGCGCAGGATTACCGGGCGCGGATGGGCGAAGGAAAGCCCTCGGTCGGAAACGGCGACGCCGATCGTCTTGTCGCCGAGGTCGAGCCCG
This sequence comes from Mesorhizobium sp. PL10, assembly GCF_053714315.1. Taxonomy (NCBI): domain Bacteria; kingdom Pseudomonadati; phylum Pseudomonadota; class Alphaproteobacteria; order Hyphomicrobiales; family Phyllobacteriaceae; genus Mesorhizobium; species Mesorhizobium sp. PL10. Next base: position 44,036 of record NZ_JBSKBR010000006.1, read on the forward strand.
GCCAGCGTCCTGCCGCCTTCCAGGTGTGCCGGCAGATCCTCGATTGCTATGACGCCCAACGGCTTCCCCAAACCAGTTTTACCGTGACAAAGATCCTGACACGCTCTTTTGAACCGCGAGCATACTATGTCACTTTAATTTCGCAGCCGGCGTTCTATCTTCCGGCGCAACCAAAATCGAGGGAACACGATTGATGAAATTGACCTGGTACGGACATTCGGCCTTTCGCATCGAGACATCAGGCGCGACCATCCTCATCGATCCCTATCTCATCGGCAATCCGTCATGGACTGGTGGTTGGGAAGGGCCGGCGCAAGGCGTGACCCATGTATTGCTGACCCACGGCCACAATGACCATGTCAGCGGCGCGGTGGAGGTGCTGAAGAAGAGCGGCGCCCAGCTCGTCGCCAACTACGAGATTTGCATGTACCTGGTCGGCCAGGGCGTCGACGGCAACAAGATCAACCCCGGCAATCTGGGCGGCACCGTCGATTGCGGCGCTTTCACCACCACCTTCGTGCAGGCGCTGCATTCCTCATCGTTCGGCCTCGATGGTGGCCAGAACGTCTATCTCGGCAATCCCGGCGGCCTGGTCCTGCATTTCCCGGAAGACAAGACGCTCTACCATATGGGCGACACCGACATCTTCTCCGACATGGCGCTGATCAATGAACTGCATGAACCGAAGATCGGCATCGTGCCGGTCGGCGACCGCTTCACCATGGGTGGTGCGGTGGCGGCCCTTGCCTGCCGGCGCTTCTTCCACTTCGACACGGTCGTGCCCTGTCACTTCGGCACCTTCCCGATCATCGACCCGACGGCGGAAAAGTTCGTTGCGGGCCTCGAAGGATCGGGAGTGGACGTGGCCTTGCCAGCCATCGGCCAAACGATCACACTGTAGAGCGATCGTTTGGACGATCCCTTGTCGCAAAAGGGAATGAAACCATGGGTTTGAGAAGGACTCTTTGCGTGTCGATGCTGGTTGCGGCGTCACCCGCATCGGCCGCCGAGGACTTCATCAAGGGCGTCTATCTCCAAACCCAGGAGCTTTGTGCGCAAGCCAAAAAGGACACGCTGCAGACCCTGATCGACGCCGGCAATGTCATCTTGTCGGCGGACGGCCTGCAAAGCGTCGAGTACAATTGCGAGTTCGTCCAGGTCACCAAGGCGACGCGCTCGCCGAGCTGGGCGGTCACCGCCATCTGCCAGGAGCCGGGCTTTCTTTTTCCCGACGTGCTTTCGGTCACGCAGATGAACGCGACCCAGATCGATATCGTCTCGGTGCGCCCGACCGCCGACGAAGGCGAGCAGGCCGGCAATGGCGGCAGCTATTACCTCGGCGAAGGCGTGTCCTTGCCTTAGAGCAACTCCAGGAAAAGTGTGGAGCGGTTTTCCCTCGGGAATTGCGTAAAAGGAAGAGGCCGAAATTGCCGCCGGCGGCAGATGCACCGCACGTATCCGCGTGCTAGCGTGGCCCCATGGGGATGCTGAAACGGATGGGATCGCTTTTGCGGGGAGAGCAGCCGGCATTCCGGAAGCTCGAACTGCATGTCGCACATGGCTGCAATCTGGCCTGCGAAAGCTGTTCGCACTATTCCAATCATGCCCATTCCGGCACGGTGTCGCTCGAGGATGCCGACCGCTGGATGGGGCTGTGGAGCAGCCGCGTCTCGGTCACCCGGTTTTCCTTGCTTGGCGGCGAACCCACCATTCATCCGCACTTGCCGCAATTTGTCGGGCTGGTGCGGCGGCATTGGCTGCATACCCAGATCGAGATCGTCTCCAACGGATTCTTCCTGCATCGCCATCCGTCCTTACCCACCGTCCTTGCGGCGGACCCGGATGCCCGCCTTGTCATCTCCGTGCATCATGATTCCGAAGAGTACCGCGACCGGTTGAAACCGGTCTTCGCTTTGCTGGAACAATGGCGGCAGGAACACGGCTTCGTCGCCAAGGTGCGTCCAGCGCACAAGAACTGGACCCGGCGTTACGAAGGTTTTGGCGACACCATGCTGCCGTTCGAGGACGGCGACCCGCGCGCCAGCTGGGAGGCCTGTCCGGCCCGCCACTGCAAGCAGCTTCTCGACGGACGCATCTGGAAATGCGCACCCTTGGCCTATCTGCCGATGCAGAAGGCAAAATACCGCCTTGCCGACAAATGGGATCGCTATCTCGCCTATCAGCCGCTCGACCCGGATTGCTCTGGCGCCGAACTTGACGCTTTCGCCGCCCTCGAGGACGAAGCCGCGTGCGGCATGTGTCCGGCCAGGGAGCGCCTGTTCGAACTGCCGCTTCCGCTGCGCCTGCCGAAAGCCCGGGCCGGCACCGCAGCGCAGTCTTGAGCACGATCGATGTTGCGCGGCACGCGCCGCGCCGCTATAGCGCCATCTGGTTTTCCCAAAGGCTAAAGACATGTCCGTTGATCTGCAGACAGTGAAGCGCGTCGCGCGTCTCGCCCGCATTGCGGTGAGCGAGGAGGATGCCGAGCGCATGACCGGCGAGCTAAACGCCATTCTGGGCTTTGTCGAGCAGCTGAACGAGGTCGATGTCTCCGGCGTCGAACCGATGACCTCGGTGACGCCGATGGAGATGAAGAAGCGCGAAGATATTGTCACGGACGGCGACAAGGCCGCCGATATCGTCGCCAACGCTCCGGCCACTGAAGAGAATTTCTTCCTCGTGCCGAAGGTCGTGGAGTAGGCGGCCGATGGCAATCGAGATCGCCATCGAAACACCGCTGCAGGACGATGTCCGCGCTTTGGTCGAGGAGCTCAACGCGACGCTGCTCGAACTGACGCCGCCGGAGCACTGCTATCATTTGACGGTCGAGCAGATGGCCGGCGAAGACACCACCGTCTTCATCGCCCGCGACGACGGGCAGGCTATCGGCTGTGGCGCGCTGAAGCGCCATGATCCCGGCGTTGGCGAGGTCAAGCGCATGTACACGCGGCCCTCGCATCGCGGAAAAAAGATCGGCGCCAAGATCGTCGAGCATGTCGAGACGCTGGCGCGCAGCGAAGGCCTGAAGCGGCTGGTGCTGGAAACCGGCGACCGCCATCCCGCCGCCTGGACCGTCTATGAACGCGCCGGCTTCTCGCGCTGCGGCCCGGTGCTGGATTATCCCGATTCCGAGTGGTCGGTGTTTTACGAAAAGAGCCTTTGATGAGCGAGCTGACCCATCTGACGATTTCGCAGGCCCGCGCCAAGCTGCGCGGCAAGGAAATTTCCGCCGCCGAGATCACCGAGGCGTATCTCTCGGCAATCGAGCGCGCCAATCCGGTGTTGAATGCCTACATCGTCGTCACCGGCGACAAGGCGCGCGACATGGCGAAGGCCTCGGATGCGAAGCTCGCCAAGGGCGAGGGTGGCGCGCTGGAAGGCATCCCGCTTGGTATCAAGGACCTGTTCGGCACCGAAGGCGTCCACACCCAGGCCTGCAGCCATGTGCTCGACGGCTTCAAGCCGCGCTACGAATCAACCGTCACATCCAATCTGTGGGCCGACGGCGCCGTTATGCTGGGCAAGCTCAACATGGACGAGTTCGCCATGGGCTCGTCCAACGAAACGTCTTACTACGGCCCGGTCGTCAATCCGTGGCGGCGTTCGCGCCTCGACACGGTGGTGATGCCGACCACGCATCAGGGCGATGGCGGTTTTGTTTCGGCCGGCGGCACCAAGACCGCGCGCACGCTGGACAACGCCCAGCTGGTGCCCGGCGGCTCGTCAGGCGGCTCGGCTTCAGCCGTTTCGGCTTTCCTGTGCGCCGGCGCCACCGCCACCGACACCGGTGGCTCGATCCGCCAGCCCGCCGCCTTCACCGGCACCGTCGGCATCAAGCCGACCTATGGCCGCTGTTCGCGCTGGGGCATCGTCGCTTTCGCCTCGTCGCTCGACCAGGCCGGCCCGATCGCCCGCGACGTGCGCGACGCCGCGATCCTGTTGAAGTCCATGGCATCGGTCGACGCCAAAGACACTACCTCGGTCGATCGCCCGGTGCCGGACTACGAGGCGGCGATCGGCAAGCCGATCAAGGGCATGAAGGTCGGCATTCCAAGGGAATACCGCGTTGACGGCATGCCGGAAGAGATCGAGGCGTTGTGGCAGAAGGGCATTGCCTGGCTGAAGGACGCTGGCGCCGAGATCGTCGACATTTCGCTGCCGCATACCAAGTATGCTTTGCCGGCTTACTATATCGTCGCGCCGGCCGAAGCGTCGTCCAACCTCGCGCGCTATGATGGCGTCCGCTACGGCCTGCGCGTGCCCGGCAAGGACATCGTCGACATGTATGAAAAGACCCGCGCCGCCGGTTTCGGCCGCGAGGTCAAGCGCCGCATCATGATCGGCACCTATGTGCTGTCTGCCGGCTACTACGACGCCTATTATCTGCAGGCGCAGAAGGTGCGCAATCTGATCAAGCGCGACTTCGAGACCGTCTTTGCCGCCGGCGTCGACGTCATCCTGACCCCTGCGACGCCGTCCGCCGCTTTCGGCATCGCCGACGAGGACATGGCCGCCGATCCGGTGAAGATGTATCTCAACGACATTTTCACGGTGACCGTGAACATGGCCGGTCTGCCGGGCATCGCGGTGCCAGCCGGCCTCGATGCCAAGGGCCTGCCGCTCGGCCTGCAGCTGATCGGCCGTCCGTTCGACGAGGAAACCCTGTTCCAGACCGCTGCCGTCATCGAGCAGGCGGCGGGAACCTTCCAGCCGGAGAAATGGTGGTAGCATGCCGCCTTCGTCTCGCATTGCCATCGTCGAGACGAGAGACGAACTGCTGATCACAAACCCACCGCGTACCTCGGATTTCAGGACGGCCTTTGTCCTGATCGGGGCAGCGATCGTTGCTTACACCGGCTATATGGGATTGGCCGACACGTCGCCCGCAACCGTCACCAGCGGCACTCTTGGCCTGCTGTCGTTCGTGGCTATCATTGCGCTCTTCACCTATTTCCTCGGCAAGGATTTCATCTGGCTGGTGTTCGGCAAGGAAACGCTCAGGCTGACCAATGCCGCAGCCGTGCGCGACGTCAGGGGTTCTTTGCGAAATCGTTCGTCACTGGCTTTGAAAGGGCATCTTAGGGTCCAAATCCTCGAGCATACCTATCCAACCGATGAAGCGGGACTGTCGGAAGTCATCAGCCTGACCAACGCGAACGGCGTCCTCCTTTTCGGCAGGGAGTTGAGCCGTCCCGAGGCCGAGGCAGTAGCGAATGCGGTCGAGCACTTCATCGGCCGTCAAAATTCAAGCCGGTGATAGGCACGCAATGTTCTTCTATCTCTCCAAAATCTTCTGGTTCTTCGTCCAGCCACTCAACCTGGCGATCTTCCTGCTGTTGGCCGGCTTGCTCGCGGCGCTGGTCGGCCGCCGGCGATTGGCGGCCACTGGCAGTGTGTTCGCTTTCCTGATTCTCGCGCTTTCGGCCTGGACGTCGCTTGGCGCCATGATGCTCAATCCGCTGGAGGAGCGCTTCCCGAGGCCAACGCTGCCGCAGAAGGTCGACGGAATCGTCGTGCTCGGCGGCGGATTCGAAGGCGCCATCAATCTGGTGCGCGGCGGCTATGAACTGAATTCCGGCGGCGACCGCATGGTCGAGACCGCGATCCTTGCCCGGCGCTTTCCGGACGCGAAGGTGGTTGTCTCGGGCGGCACCGGCGAACTGTTCATCGACGGCGAGGGCGATGCGGCCACCGCACCACGCCTGCTTGACGCGCTCGGCGTGAGCGCCGATCGTCTAATGCTCGAGAACAAATCCCGCAACACCTATGAGAATGCCGTCTTCACCAAGGAACTGGTGACGCCGAAGCCGCGCGAGACCTGGCTGCTGGTGACCTCCGCCTTCCACATGCCGCGCTCCAAGGCGCTGTTCGACAAGGCTGGCTTTCAGACGATCCCGTGGCCTGTCGACTATCGTACGTCGGGCAAGGAAGGCTTTGGTCTATTCCGCGACAACGCGCCGGATTCGCTGCAAACCACCACCATGGCGATCCGCGAATGGATCGGGCTTGCCGCCTATTGGCTGTCCGGCCGGATCGACCAGCTTTTCCCTGGGCCGGGCGGCTGACCGATCACCGCTTGCCGCGCTGCCGAGAAGAATTGGCGTCGCACCAGCACCGCCAGAAGCAGCAGCGTCGACAGTACGAACACGATCGGGTCGACGAACCAGCCGAGATAGCCGATCGAAAAGAACACGGCGCGCAGGCCTGAATTGAAATGCTTGCCGGCCAACATGTTCATGCGCGCCGCGCGCCACACCGCCATTTCGCTGACCGGGTTGTGCGAGGCTTCGCCATGCGGGATCGGCACCGCGCCGATCAGGATCGTGCAGTAGTTGAAGAGGCGGTAGGCCCAGCCGAATTTGAAGAAGGCGAAGGCCAGGATCAGCACCAGGCCAAAGACCTTTATCTGGAAGGCCGAACGCGACGAGGTTGCGCTCAATGGCAGGTCGCTGAGCACGGCAAGCACCTGATCGGAGGCGCCGAGCAGCGCAAAACAGCCGCCGAGCGCAATCAGCGAACTTGAGGCGAAAAAGGCGGTGCCTTGCTGCAGGCCACTCATGATGGCGGTGTCGACGATGCGGATCTCGCGCTCGGCCATGGTGCGCATCCAGGCCTCGCGCTGCACATTCATGGCCATCGTCAGCGACACGCGACTGACCAGCTTGCCGTCGGACGCCAGCGTATGCAGCACCCATGCAAGGAGGAAGAAAGCCAGCGCCGCGAGATCGGCCGTCGACAGATGGAAGGAATCGCCCATGCCCCCTTTTAGCACAGGCAAAGCAAGCTCTTCGATGACCGAGACGTCGGGCACTGACTGACGCACAACAATGTCGCTGCCGGAGCAAACAAGGTCGGCGGGTGCAGCGCCGCATTCGTCAAAACAGCACAAACATCATGGAAAGTCCTATATGTAAGTCTGATCTCACTCCCGGAGATGGCGCAGCGTGTTCCTTTCGGTTTTCGACCTGTTCAAGATCGGCATCGGACCGTCGAGTTCGCATACGATGGGACCGATGACGGCGGCGCGGCGGTTTCTCGACGAGATCGCCGGCGATGACTGGCCACGCCCGGCCGGCGTCAAGGTCGATCGGATTGGCGCCAGCCTGCACGGATCGCTCGCCTATACCGGCATCGGCCACGGCTCCGATCGCGCCGTTGTCCTCGGCCTCGCCGGCCTGACACCGCAGACGGTCGACCCCGATGAGGCCGATACCATCGCCACGCGCATCGCCGCCGACAAGCGGATTTCGCCGCCCGGCCATCCCTCCTATCGCTTCGATCCGGCGACGGATCTGGTGCTCGACAGGAAAACGCCGCTCACCGGCCACGCCAACGGCATGGCGTTCTACGCCTATGATGCCGGCGACCGGTTGCTGCTCAAGCGCATTTATTATTCGATCGGCGGCGGCTTCGTCGTCTCCGAGGAAGAGCTGCAGCGGATGAAGGTGAAGGGCTCGGTGACGACCGAAGGCAAGAAAGTGCCTTATCCCTTCAAGAACGCCGTCGAGATGCTGAAGATGGCCGGCAAAAGCGGCCTGTCGATTGCCGACATGAAGCGCATCAACGAAGAGACGCAGATGTCGCGCGAGGAACTCGATTCCGGCCTCGATGCCATCTGGGGCGCCATGAAGGGCTGCATCGACCGCGGCCTGTCACAGGACGGCATCATGCCGGGCGGCTTGAAAGTGCGCCGCCGCGCCCGCATGTTGCACGACAAGCTGCAGGAACAATGGCAGCAGAACAAGCCAAACCCGTTGCTCGCCAATGACTGGCTGTCGATCTACGCCATGGCGGTGAACGAGGAAAATGCCGCCGGTGGCCGCGTCGTCACCGCGCCGACCAATGGCGCGGCGGGCACGTTGCCGGCGGTGCTGCGCTATTGGCTGCATTTCCACCCCGAGGCCGACCAGCCGAGCATCCGCGATTTCCTGCTGACCGCTGCCGCAGTTGGCGGCATCATCAAGACCAACGCCTCTATCTCCGGCGCTGAGGTTGGCTGCCAGGGCGAGGTTGGTTCTGCCTCGGCAATGGCCGCGGCCGGCCTGTGCGCCGTCATGGGCGGCACGCCCGAGCAGATCGAGAACGCCGCCGAGATCGCGCTCGAACATCATCTCGGCATGACCTGCGACCCGGTCGGCGGCCTGGTGCAAGTACCCTGCATCGAGCGCAATGCGCTCGGCGCCGTCAAGGCGGTGACGGCCGCTTCGCTGGCCATCAAAGGCGATGGCGTCCATTTCGTGCCGCTCGACGCGGCCATCGAAACCATGCGCCAGACCGGCCTCGACATGAACGAGAAGTACAAGGAAACCAGCCTTGGCGGCCTCGCCGTCAATGTTGTTGAATGCTGAACGCTCAACCGCGCTGGCTCTGTGGAGAAGTCGGGCAGGGCCGTTGACGCAATCGCGCGTCGGACTAAACCTTAAGCCATGGCACTCAATCTCCTAAAACTGTGCGTCGGTTGCGACAGCGTCGAGGATCTCGAAGAGTGGATCGCCTTACGTCTCGACGAGCGGCGGCGTGCCCGTGAGCCGGCCGAGCATTGGCACACCACCCGCATGGTGCCGACGCGCGGCGCCGAGGTCACCGATGGGGGGTCGCTTTATTGGGTGATCAAGGGCAGCGTGCAATGCCGCCAGCTGATCACCGAAATCCGCCCCTTCACCGACGATGAAGGTATCGGCCGCTGCCATTTGATGCTCGATCCGGAGGTCGTGCGCACCGACTGGCAGCCGCGCCGCGCCTTCCAGGGCTGGCGCTACCTGAAACCGTCGGATGCGCCGGCCGATATCGGCAAGGGCAAGGCTGGAATGGTCGAGATGCCGCCGAAACTGAAGCGCGAGCTCGCCGATCTCGGTCTGCTCTAGCGCTAAGGCACCCCCGCGCCTCTCCGCCGTGCTGATCGCTCGCTGGCCCTTCATGTTGTCCGGGGCTGGACTTGCAAGCGGGCCGGCAACGCCACATCTTGCTTCTGATGAGCGACAAGAAGCAGCCAGTGCCCGCAAGGGCCAACCCTGCGCCGGTCAAGCCTCAATCCAATGCCGGCGAGATCGACGCCTTTATCCGTCAGGCGCGGAGACTTGCCGCGTCCGCGATCGGCTCCGGGCGGCTGATCCTTGCGCTCGACGCAACGATGAGTCGCCAGCCGACCTGGGATCTCGCCACCAAGCTGCAAGGCGAAATGTTCGATGCCGTCGGCAAGGCCGGAACCCTCAGTGTCCAACTCGTCTATTTTCGTGGACTGGGCGAGTGCCGGTCATCGGCGTTTGTCGCCAATACCAACGCCCTGAAGCAATTGATGACCCGGATTGATTGCCGCGCCGGCCACACCCAGATCGGCAAGGTGCTGGCACATGCGTTGAAGGAAACGGCGACAGCCAAGGTCAATGCTCTGGTCTATATCGGCGACGCCATGGAAGAGGATATCGACGGCCTGGCGCAAAAGGCCGGCAGCCTCGGTCTGCACGGTGTTCCCGTCTTCGTCTTCCAGGAAGGTCATGATTCCGGCGCAGAAAAGGCGTTCAAGGAGATCGCGCGGCTGTCCAAAGGGGCCTGGTTTCGATTTGACCGGCGGGCCGCCGCGACCCTGGCCGGACTGCTTTCGGCCGTCGCCGTCTATGCAACCGGTGGATTGAAGGCGCTCGAGGCACGGGACAGGCCGGGAGACCGGCTGTTGATCGAGCATCTCAGGGGCGGCGGGAATTGATGGGCGCAATCATTGCACTTGTTGCACTGTTTCTGGTGCTGCTTGGCGCGGCGACCATTTTCGTGCGCGCCGATGCGGCAAAACTGGCGAGCAGCATGCGCACGCTTGGCCCGCTGCTTCTGGCGCTGGTTGGCCTCGCCGTGCTGGTGGTTGGCCGCGAAGGCATTGCCGGCCTCATCCTGGCCGCGGCCCTTGCCTGGTATGGGTCGATGCGGATGAAGCGGCCCACAGCCGGATTGGCGCCCGGCAAGCGCTCGACGGTGCGAACCGCCGCACTGGAAATGGAGCTTGATCACGATACGGGCGGGCTTGAGGGCCTGGTTCTGGCAGGCCGCCATGAAGGCAAGATGCTGGGTGCGATGGGCCTGGCCGAACTGCAGCAGCTTTACCGCGAGCTCCCCGGCGACCCGGAGAGCCGTCAATTGCTAGAGACGTATCTTGACGGCCGTTTTCCCGTCTGGCGCAAAGACGCTGAGGCGAACGGTGGCGAAGGGCTGGGTGTTGCGCCAGGTGCGGGCGCCATGACTAAGGAGGAGGCCTACAAGGTCCTTGGTCTTGAAGCGGGGGCCGCCGCGGCGGATGTCCGCAAGGCGCACCGCCGCCTGATGCAACGCCTGCACCCCGACATCGGCGGCACGTCTTTCCTGGCGGCGCGGATCAACGAAGCCAAGGACGTCTTGCTCTCCAATCACAACTAGTCTCCTTCGACGCAGTAAATTTCCGGGAGATGGTTTCGACGTCGCCCTATTGCTGGACGGCGTAGCAGGTAATTTTCTTCTTCTTCAAAGCATTGCAGGCATTCCAGGCCGCATCCTTCGAACCGAAACCGCCGAAGCGGGCGCGGTAATAGGTCTCGCCATCCTTGTCGAAAGCGACCGTGAATCCGGATGCAGAAGCAAGGATCTTCGGCGCCTGCTTGGCGGTCTTGTCGAGGAAAGCCTGCGCTTCGGACTGTTTGGGCGAGGACGCCACCTGCACCGCCCAGCCGGACGGCACCGAGGCAGTGTTTACCGGGTCGATCGCCTGAGGTGCTGCTGGCGCGGGTTCGGCGTAAGCCGCAACCACTTGTGCCGTTTCGACCTTGGGCGCCGTCACGATGACGGTCTTGACCTTCCTGGTCTTGACGACGGGGGCGGGCTCTTCGACGGCGGCCACCGTCTGTTCGTCGGCAGACTGCTCGTCGACAGATGTCGGATCGTCGTTGGACGCCACCGCATCGTCTGTAACCACCGGCTTGTCGTCCGGCGTCGGCGCGTCATGCTTGGGAAGGAAAACCTTGGCCAGCGCCTTGATCGGATTGTCGCCGCCGGCCTTTGCGACCAGGGCGCCGTCACCGCGTGTCGATGCGCGCGGCATGTAGGCGTTGATCAACCCGGCCATCTGGTTGTCGCGGCTGCGCCCCGACGTGCCGCCCATGACGACGGCGACGAGACGGCGATTGCCGTCGGAAACCGACGAGACAAGGTTGAAGCCGGAGGCTCGGGTGTAACCGGTCTTGATGCCGTCGACGCCCTTGATGCGGCCGAGCAGCCGGTTGTGGCCGTTGATGCGCTGGCGTCCATAGAGAAAGGAGCGCTGCGAGAAGTAGCCGTAATATTGCGGGTAATGTTCCCTGAGCGCGATGCCGAGCATCGCCATGTCGTGGGCGGTGGTGAACTGGCCGGGATCGGGCAGGCCGTTGGCATTGCGAAACACGGTGCCGTCCATGCCGAGCTGCCGCGCCTTGGCCGTCATCATGCGGGCGAAATTGCTCTCGCTGCCGCCGAGCAGTTCGCCGAGCGCGGTCGCCGAATCATTGGCCGACTTGGTCACCATCGACAGGATGGCGGTCTCGACGGAAACCGCTCCGCCAGCCTTGACGCCAAGCTTGGTCGGCGGCTCGGCCGCAGCCTTGGCAGAAAACGGCACCGGCGTGTTCTTGCTGATCCTGCCCTTCGCCATGGCCTCGAAGGTCAGATAGAGCGTCATCATCTTGGTCAGCGACGCCGGGTAGCGCCGGCCATTGGCATCGGACGAATAAAGCACCTTGCCGGTCTTGGCATCGACGACGATCGCCGACGACCTGGCGGCCATCGACGATGCGGCATCCGCAACGACGAATGACATCGCCAAAGCGAGGATCATGATCGTTTTGAGGGAAGATGCGGATTTTGAACCGAAGACCGACAACGCCTGACGCACTGATAGTTCCTTTGAAACTCATTGCCCCGGAGGCGGCAAAGGGATCCGGCCTCACTTGTCGTCAAACTATCGCAGCCTGCGTTACCAATCCGTTTATGGTAACCGGCGCGTTCACCATTTTCCTCGGGCTTGAGGCTTTCTTTATTCGAATTTTAGCGGTTGCCGGCACGGCGCGGCCCGATGCCGCGGAAATCTTGACTTTTGTGCAACGCACAATATACTCTCCTGCATTGCACAACTGCGCTCAGGCAAGGGCGCCTTAAAACCGCCAAGGGAGACGTGAAATGACCCAGACCTATGAGGACTTCTCGAAATACGGCAAAGAGTTTGCCGACACCGGATTGAAGAGCTTCGCTTCGCTCTCCAAGAGCGCGCAGGCGATCGCCACCGAAGCCGGCGAATACACCAAGAAGAGCTTCGAAGCCGGCAGCGCCGCGGTCGAAAAGCTGTTCACCGCCAAGTCGCTGGAAAAGGCGATCGAGATCCAGTCCGACTTCGCCAAGCAGAGCTATGAGAGCTTCGTCGCCGAGGCGACCAAGTTCGGCGATCTCTACGCCGAGCTCGCCAAGGAGGCCTACAAGCCCTTCGAATCGATTGTCGCCAAGGCGAAGTAATTTCGCGCCAAAATACCAGGCACGGCCTTTCGGGCTTGCAAAACAGACCCGGTCGCGGATGCGCGGCCGGGTTTTTTCATGCCGGTTTCAATTCCGTGGCCTTGGCGGTTCACGATTTTGAAAATCGCCTCGGTTTGCCCACCTAGCCATATTGTCAGCTAACAAGAAGGGCTTAAAATCGTCCATCGAACACCTACATGTCGAACTCGCATGGGGATTCGAAAGAGGCAGGATTACGTGACGATCGGTTTGACTGCCACGACAAGCGTGGTGCGGATGCAAAGTGACGGCGACGGCAACGAGGCCGGTCGCGGTACGGCTGTCATTACGCGCACGAAAACCAAGACCAAGAAGCCCAGCCTTTATCGGGTCCTTATCCTCAACGACGACTACACGCCCATGGAGTTCGTGGTTCACGTCCTGGAGCGTTTTTTTCAAAAGGACCGCGAAGCCGCCACACGCATCATGCTTCATGTTCATAATCATGGAGTGGGCGAGTGCGGGGTCTATACATTCGAGGTGGCCGAGACCAAAGTGTCCCAGGTCATGGATTTCGCCCGACAGAATCAGCATCCGCTGCAATGCGTGATGGAGAAGAAGTGAGGTAACATGCCGGCTTTCTCCCAAGGCCTGGAAAAGGCGCTTCACCAGGCGCTGACGCTCGCCAATGAGCGGCACCATGAATATGCAACCCTTGAACATCTGCTGCTCGCGCTCATCGACGACACCGAGGCGGCCGCAGTCATGCGCGCTTGCAACGTCGATCTCGACGAGCTGAAGCACACCGTTCTCACCTATATCGACACCGAACTCGACAACCTCGTCACCGGTTACGATGAGGATTCCAAGCCGACCGCCGGCTTCCAGCGCGTCATCCAGCGCGCCGTGATCCATGTGCAGTCATCCGGCCGCGAGGAAGTGTCCGGCGCAAACGTGCTCGTCGCCATCTTTGCCGAGCGCGAGAGCCATGCCGCCTATTTCCTGCAGGAACAGCAGATGACCCGTTACGACGCGGTCAACTACATCTCGCATGGCATCGCCAAGCGCCCCGGCGCTTCGGAGACGCGCTCGCCGCGCGGCGCCGATGACGAGCAGGGCGGCCAGAACGGCGCCGAGCCGCAGGAGGAGGGCGGCAAGAAGAAGCAGCAGCAGGATGCGCTGACGGCTTATTGCGTCAACCTCAACAACAAGGCCAAGGCCGGCAAGATCGATCCGCTGATCGGCCGCGAGAGCGAGATCAACCGCACCATCCAGGTGCTGTGCCGCCGCTCCAAGAACAACCCTCTCTATGTCGGCGATCCCGGCGTCGGCAAGACGGCGATTGCTGAAGGTTTGGCCAAGCGCATCGTCGAAGGCGATGTGCCGGAAGTGCTGCAGGACGCCACCATCTTCGCGCTCGACATGGGCACGCTTTTGGCGGGCACCCGCTATCGCGGCGATTTCGAAGAGCGGCTGAAGCAGGTCGTCAAGGAGCTTGAGGACTATCCGGGCGCCGTGCTGTTCATCGACGAGATCCACACCGTCATCGGTGCCGGCGCAACCTCGGGCGGCGCCATGGATGCGTCGAACCTGTTGAAGCCGGCGCTGTCTTCGGGTGCCATCCGTTGCATCGGCTCGACTACCTACAAGGAGTTCCGCCAGTTCTTCGAGAAGGACCGCGCTCTGGTGCGGCGCTTCCAGAAGATCGACGTCAACGAGCCGACCGTCGAGGACGCCATCGAGATCATGAAGGGCCTCAAGCCCTATTATGAGGAATTCCACAAGGTGAAGTTCACCAACGAGGCGATCAAGGCCTCGGTGGAGCTGTCGGCGCGCTACATCAACGACCGCAAGCTGCCGGACAAGGCGATCGACGTGATCGACGAGACCGGCGCTTCGCAGATGCTGGTGCCGGAAGCCAAGCGCAAGAAGACCATCGGCATCAAGGAGATCGAAGCGACGATCGCCACCATGGCCCGCATCCCGCCGAAGACGGTTTCGGCCGACGACGAGAAGGTGCTGCAAGGCCTCGATGTCGAGCTGAAGCGCGTCGTCTACGGCCAGGACACCGCGATCACCGCGCTGACCTCGGCGATCAAGCTGGCGCGTGCCGGCCTGCGCGAACCGGAAAAGCCGATCGGCTCTTACCTGTTCTCAGGCCCGACCGGCGTCGGCAAGACCGAAGTGGCCAAGCAGCTTGCCGCCTCGCTCGGCGTTGAGCTGATCCGCTTCGACATGTCGGAATATATGGAACGCCACACCGTCTCGCGGCTGATCGGCGCGCCTCCCGGCTATGTCGGCTTCGACCAGGGCGGCCTGTTGACCGACGGCGTCGACCAGCATCCGCACTGCGTGCTGCTGCTCGACGAGGTGGAGAAGGCGCATCCCGACCTGTTCAACATCCTGTTGCAGGTCATGGACCACGGCAAGCTGACCGACCACAACGGCAAGCAGATCGACTTCCGAAATGTCATCTTGATCATGACCACCAATGCGGGCGCATCCGATGCGCAGCGTGCGGCGATCGGTTTCGGGTCGACCAAGCGCGAAGGCGACGATGTCGAGGCGATCAACCGGCTGTTCACGCCGGAATTCCGCAACCGTCTCGATGCGATCATCCCGTTCGGCTCGCTGCCGGTGCCGGTCATCCATCAGGTGGTACAGAAGTTCGTCATGCAGCTCGAGGCCCAGCTCTCCGAGCGTGGTGTCACATTCGACCTGTCGCCGGACGCGATCGCCTGGCTCGCCGACAAGGGCTATGATGAGCGCATGGGTGCGCGGCCGCTCGGCCGGGTCATCCAGGAGCACATCAAGAAGCCGTTGGCCGACGAGGTGCTGTTCGGCAAGCTCAAGAAGGGCGGCACGGTGCGCGTCACCGTCGAGAAGAAGGAAACCGGCGAAACCGGCCTGAAGCTCGAATCGCTGGCCGACGAAGCGCCGGTGCAGCCGAAGCAGGAGCCGGAAGAGGCGGAGGCGCCGAAACCCCGCAAGGCGGTGGCCAAGAAGCCGGTAGCCAAAAAAGCGGTGGCGCAGAAGCCTGAGCCCAAAGGCAAGGATGGCGGCAAGCGCAGCCTGGTGCCGCAACTGCCACGCAAGGGCTGACAGGCTCGAAAAACAAAGAAAAGCCCCGGAAACGGGGCTTTTTTCGTTGGCTGGCCGGTTTGCCGAAACAGGGCGCCTTGAGGTCAGGTGGTAACGCCGTCGGGTGCGAAGCGAGCCAGGACATGACCGCACGCCTTCCAGATGGCGATCGAGATCAGCACGCTCGCGTAGCCATCCACGGCATAGTGCCAGCCAAGGACAACCGAACCGACCATGATGATGGCGGCGTATGCCCACATCAACAGGCCAACCAACCGAGAGCGGCGCGTTGCATAAAGCGCGAAAAGCACCGCCATCGCCACATGCATGGATGGGAAGGCGGATATGCCGAGACTGCCTGGGGTCGCGCCGATATAGCCGCTCCACAAAATGTCCTGCGTGCTCAGCGCCCAGATCGGATAGATGCGATCGGCAGCAGCGAGCGTCTGCATCAGGGGATGATAGTCGCTGCCCAGCCCCAGTCGCTCGTAAAAGCACGGTCCCGCCGAAGACAGGCCCATTGCCAGGAAGAAACCCGCCAGTATCCACACGAGCATGAAGCTCATCAGGAACTGGTGACGCAGCTTCGTGTCCTTGCGCGTGATGCAAGCGATGAAGACCGAGGCGATAAGGACGACGAACCAGAAATTGTAAGTCAGGTTGAACGCTCTTACGGCGAGCGGCGACTGGACGATAAACCATAGCCATTCATGGGGAGCTCGACCGAAATGCAGCGCCCGGTCGGCCTGGTCCAATGCGTGGTCCCATGCGAATGGCGAGAGGATCGCGACCGCGCCTTTCAACACGCCGAAAGCGGATATGAGCGCAATGCTCGCAGCCAGACCATTCAGGCTGTTGGCGTTGCGCTCGGCGTCGCCGAACAAGCTCCCCATCGATCTTAGAAAAGTGCCGAGCGGTTCAGGATCGCGCTTGATGAGCGCAAGGTGAAAAAAGCTGCCGAGTGCGAAGGCACAGCCGCCCATCCAGAAAGCGAAGAGAAGGTATTGGGCGTAGTCATCCAGAACGCTGAAATCCGGCATGTTTCCGGTACGCAGGCCGACCGCGGCTGCCAAAAGCAAGGCGGCGGTGGCCATCACATGCAGTAGCCGATGGCGCCGGTATGCGTCCGCCAAGATGCTCAGAAAGGCCCGCCCGGAAACTGCTTTTGTCAACGGTTCTGATGTCGCAACCGAATTGCCCACGATTTTTGAAAATCCAAACACACCAGGGTAGGGCAACTTACCATGGCGTGGCTTGATACTTCCCTAACCGATGCAGTGGATTTTGCCCGAGCGCATTGCCTTGGGGCACCCCAGCGTCAACCGTTCAGCACTGCCCGGATCTTGCCTGCGTTCTCGGCCAGGACTTCGGGCTTCTCCATCTGTCCCGTATGCGGCTTCAGCGCGATGCCTTCGAACCGCGGGATGACATGGACGTGCAGGTGATAAACGGTCTGCCCAGAGGCCGGTTCGTTGAACTGCAGGATGGTGACGCCGTCGGCGCCGAAAGCTTTCTTGACCGCCACCGCTACCTTCTGGACGACCGTGAACAGCGCGCCGAACGTCGACGGATCGGCATTGAGCAGATTGCGCGACGGCGCCTTAGGCACCACCAGCGTGTGCCCAGGCCCTTGCGGCATGACATCCATGAAGGCGACCACCGCGTCATCCTCGTAGACTTGGTGCGAGGGAATTTCGCCGCGCAGGATCTTTGCGAAGATATTGCTGGGGTCGTAAGGCTCGGTCATGGCGGCACTCCGGGAGTATGCTCCCGGTGTAGCGAAGCTGTCCCGGACCGGCAAGTCGGTCAGGCGAGATCGACCATCGCGGCTTGGACCAGCGCTCGATGGAAGCACCGCTTTTTCGTCGAGGGGAGGTCGAAATAGACGATCGGGTCGTCGTCTAGCAAAGCGGCACGGGTGGTGACGACCGGATCAAGTCGCACCCGGGACGACAGACTGCTACTCCTCAAGATCCTTGCGGAAAGGCGTATGTTCTTCCAGAATTTCGCCCATCCGCTCGACTTCGCGCCGTTCGCGCCGGAGATAGTCGGCCACCGCATTGCGCAGGCCGGGATGTGCGATGTAATGCGCCGAATGCATGGTCACGGGACGGTAGCCACGCGCCAGCTTGTGCTCGCCTTGCGCGCCCGCCTCGACCACCTTCAGCTTGCGCTCGATGGCGAAGTCGATCGCCTGGTGGTAGCAGACTTCGAAATGCAGGAACGGGTGGTCCTCGATGCAACCCCAATTGCGCCCGTAAAGCGCGTCGGAGCCGATGAAGTTGATGGCGCCGGCGATATAGCGACCATTGCGCTTGGCCATGACCAGCAGGATATCGTCGGCCATGCGCTCGCCGATCAGCGAGAAGAACTTGCGGTTGAGATAGGGGCGGCCCCATTTGCGGCTGCCAGTGTCCATGTAGAAGGCAAAGAAATCATCCCAGGCCTTTTCGGTCAGGTCTTTGCCGGTCAGCCGGTCGATCGAGATATCGTTTGCGAGCGCTTCACGACGCTCCTTCTTCATCGCCTTGCGCTTGCGCGACGCCAGCGTGGCAAGGAAGTCATCATAGGTCGAAAAGCCTTCGTTGAAGAAGTGGAACTGCTGGTCGGTGCGATGCAGAAAGCCCGCCGCCTCCAGCGTCTCGATATCACTTTCTTGCGCAAAGGTGACATGGGCGGACGACACGCCGAGCTTTTCCGTCACCGCCTTCAGGCCGGCCGCGAGGCCAGCCTTCACTGTGGCGCTGTCTTCGCTCCTGCTGACCAGCAGTCGAGGACCGGTGACCGGGGAGAACGGCACGGCGCACTGCAGTTTTGGATAGTAGCGGCCGCCGGCGCGCTCGAAAGCATCCGACCAGCCATGGTCGAAGACATATTCGCCCTGGCTATGCGATTTGAGATAGCAAGGTACCGCGCCCAGCAGTCTGCCTTGCGCATTCTCCAGCCGGAGATGATGGCCCTGCCAGCCGGTGCGCCGAACGGCGCAGCCGGAATCCTCGAGCGCACCTAAAAAAGCAAAGGAAACGAGAGGGTTGTAGCTGGTTTCTGCATCGCCGCGTGTGGTGCCGGCAAAGCCGTTCCACTCATCGCAGGTGAAGGCGCCGATGCCGGCGGCGATGCGGATGGAAAACTTCGCATTCACCGTTTGCCCATCGCCGTCGTCACCTTGATCCATGAGGCTTATTTAAGCTCTGTCCGGGCCGCTACAAGTCACGTTTCAGGCACTTGTGTCAGGCGACTTTGACCAGATCGGGTTCGAACCCTTCGAACGTCATCTGGTCTGCGTATTTGAAGGTGAGATCGACCGCCGGTTGGTCGTGCACCGTCCAGGTGATGACGGGCATTTTCAACTTTTCGCGCACGAAGCTGACGAACGGATTCGGCAAATCGCCCGCGGCATAGGAGGTGAAGGCAAGGTCATGTGCCAGCATGGCGAAATGCGCCTCGATCAGTTGGTTATCCCTGCCATAGGCCGTCAGCCCGCCAGGAATGCCAGGCGCGTCCTTGGGGAAATCGCGGACCAGCCAGTGGTCGAACGACATGATCGCGGCCTTGCCCTTGTAGCGTTTGAGCATCTTGCCGACGCTGGCCACCAGCCCTTCGTCATAGCCGGGCACGCCCTTCAGTTCGACAACCATAGGCACGCGGCCGTCGACAAGGTCGAGTGCTTCCTGCAGCGTCGGCACATGGTCCTTGGTACCGCCGATCCTTAGCGCCGCCAGTTCCGCTGCCGTGCGCTGCCAGACAAAGCCGTCCTGACCGGTCAGCCGTTTGAGATCGCCATCATGCATGATGACGGGAACGCGGTCGGACGACAAATGCACGTCGCACTCGATCGCGTAGCCCCGCTCGGCGGCAGCAGTGAAGGCCGAGAGCGTGTTCTCCCAGCGCATCTTGTTCATGTCGTGAAGGCCGCGATGCGCCACGGGGCGGGCAGTCAGCCAGGAAAGGTCGGTCATCGCTCAGTCCCTGCTTATGCGACTTCGAAGACGGCTTCGATTTCCACTGCGGCATTAAGCGGCAGCGAGGCGGTGCCGACGGCTGAGCGGGCATGCTTGCCGCGTTCGCCAAGGACGGCGACCAGGAAATCGGAGGCGCCGTTGGCGACCAGATGCTGCTCGACGAAATCCGGCACCGATGCGACGAAGACGGTGATCTTGACCAGACGCTGGATCTTTTCGAGATCGCCAAGCGCCGCCTTGGCCTGTGCCAAGATGTTGATTGCGCAGTATTTTGCACCTTCCTTGCCGGCTGCCGTGTCGACGTCGCGGCCGAGCAGGCCGCTTGCCTGCAGCTTGCCGTCCTTGAGTGGCAGCTGCCCGGCGGTGAACAAAAGATTGCCGGACCTGCAATAGGGCACATAGTTCGCGGCGGGCGCCGCGGCGGCCGGTAACGTCACGCCGAGATCGCTTAGCCGCTTTTCGATTGTTTCACTCATGGTATTTCCCTATTGCTTGGAGACGCCGCGCTGGCCGGGGCCGAAATTGCTATTTTTGCCTCGCTTCCGCCACGACTTTTTTTAAGCTGGACCATCTTTACCTGCGGCCTGCCATCAGCCGCGACGATCGGAGCCCCATATGCGCGCAACGCGCCTTGCCTTCCATGCCGTCCTGTTGCCGGCGATCTTCTCGATGGCTCCCGCCTTTGCCGTGCCGGCGCTGCAGGCGCATCGAGCCGTCTATGATCTTACCCTCGACAAGGCCTCGGACCGCTCGGGAATCACCGGCATCACCGGCCGCATGGTCTACGAGTTCAATGGCTCGTCCTGCGAGGGTTACACGGTGAAATTCCGCTTCGTCACCCGAATCGTCACCGCCGACGGTACGAAGTTGACAGACCAGCAGACGACCACCTTTGAGGACGCCGAAGGCAAGACCTTTTCGTTCGTGACCAAATCCTTCTCCGACCAGAACCTCGACAAAGAGGTCAAGGGCACGGCCACCAAAGAAACCAAGGGCCTCAAGGTCGACATCGACAAGCCCGAGAAAAACAGCCTCGAACTTGCCGCCACCCAGTTCCCGACCCAGCATCTGGTCGAGCTGATCGGCAAGGCCGAAAAGGGTGAGAATTTCTACGAAACCAGCCTGTTCGACGGTTCGGAGGACGCCAACAAGGTGATGACCACCACCGTCATCGTCGGCAAAAAGACCGAGGGCGACAAGGCCGACCCGGAAGCCCCGGCGCTGGCCAAGCTCGCCGGCGACAAATACTGGCCGGTCGACATCGCCTATTTCGATACGACCGACAAATCGGGCGAAGAGGTGCCGGAATACCGCATCAGCTTCAAGCTGCATGAGAACGGCATCACCCGCGACCTTACCATGGACTATGGCGAGTTCTCGATGACCGGCAAGCTGGTCAACCTGTCGCTGTTCGACCAGACCAAGCCTTGCCCGGTCTCGAAATAGCAACAGGGTGGAGCTGGCCACGGCAGGCTTGATGGCGGTTTATGTCGATGCGGCGATCTGGAAGTGGGCCGGCCATCGCTGGTGCCATCTGATGGCCGACGATACCGACGAACTGCATCGTTTCGCCGCCGAGCTTGGCGTCAAACGTTCGTCCTATCAGGGACCGCCCAAGACATCGGCGCCGCACTATGACATAACCGGCTTCGAGCGCGACCGCGCGGTGCGGCTCGGCGCCATCGAATGCAGCCGCGAGGAGATCGTCGCGATCTTCCGGCGCGTGCGGGTACCCAACGGAAAGGGCCGATCGTGACTTTAACGGCATTCCTGGCTTACTGCCTTGCCATCACGCTTGCCGCTGCAACGCCGGGTCCGGCGATGTTCACGGTGATCACCAACGGCGTATCGCGCGGCTTCCTGCGCGCCTTCGTCGCCGGAATTGGCATTGCCGCTGGCGATGCGGTGCTTGTCACCCTGGCGCTGCTTGGACTGGTGGCACTGGCCCAGACTTTCGAATGGGTGTTTCTCGCCTTGAAATATGCCGGTGCGGCCTACCTGATCTTTCTCGGCGTCAGGATGTGGCGGGCCGCCGCCGCGCAATCGATCGCGCAGGCGATGCCTCAAA
The DNA here is from genome assembly GCF_053714315.1 of Mesorhizobium sp. PL10. Classification (NCBI taxonomy): domain Bacteria; kingdom Pseudomonadati; phylum Pseudomonadota; class Alphaproteobacteria; order Hyphomicrobiales; family Phyllobacteriaceae; genus Mesorhizobium; species Mesorhizobium sp. PL10. The sequence continues at coordinate 65,624 of NZ_JBSKBR010000006.1, forward strand.
CCAGATTGTCGCGGTCATTCCTGCTTGGCGCGTCCGTGGCGCTTGGCAACCCGAAGGCGGTTCTGTTCCATGCTTCGATCATGCCGCTTATTCTCAACCTCGACACCATGACATTTGCCGATGGCGTGCTGGTGGTGGCTGTCGTCGTCAGCGTCAACATCCTCACCATGGGCACCTACGCCGCGCTGGCGGGGAGGGCATCCGGCTGGTTCAGGACACCCAAACGCATGCGGCTGATGAACCGGTTTGCCGGCAGTGCCATGATCGGCACCGGAGCGCTGATTGCCGCACGCTAAGCGCTAACGCGCCTCACGGCTTGCGTTTGCAGCACTTCCCCTCTATATGCCCGCTCATTCCACACACGGACTTTGGTGTCTGCCCGGGAGAAATCCGGCTGAAACCTCCGGTGGCGTTCGAGGACAAAGTCCAAAAATGCCTGTGTCCGTGGAGGCTAACCGGAAAGGAACTTTGAATGGCACTGCCTGATTTCAGTATGCGCCAGCTTTTGGAAGCTGGCATTCACTTCGGCCACCAGACCCACCGCTGGAACCCGAAAATGGCGCCCTACATCTACGGCGCCCGCAACAACATCCACATCATCGACCTCTCGCAGACGGTGCCTTTGCTGCACCAGGCGCTGAAGCAGGTTTCCGACACCGTCGCCAAGGGCGGCCGCGTGCTGTTCGTCGGCACCAAGCGCCAGGCGTCGGACATCGTCGCTGACGCGGCGCAGCGTTCGGCCCAGTACTACGTCAACTCGCGTTGGCTCGGCGGCATGCTGACCAACTGGAAGACGATCTCGAATTCGATCCAGCGCCTGCGCAAGCTCGACGAGATGCTGGCGGGTGAGGCTCAGGGCCTGACCAAGAAGGAACGCCTCAACCTCGACCGCGAGCGCGAGAAGCTCGACAAGGCGCTCGGCGGCATCAAGGATATGGGCTCAACGCCCGACCTGATGTTCGTCATCGACACCAACAAGGAAGCGATCGCCATCCTCGAGGCCAAGCGCCTCGGCATCCCGGTCGTCGCCATCATCGATTCGAACTGCGATCCGGACAAGATCGACTTCCCGATCCCCGGCAATGACGACGCGGCCCGCGCCATCCAGCTCTATTGCGACCTGATCGCCAAGGCTGCCATCGACGGCATCGCTCGCCAGCAGGGCGCGCTCGGCGTCGACATCGGCGCCTCGGTCGAGGCTCCGGTCGAACCGGCGCTCGATCCGACCCCGGCGGCCGAGACCCCGGAAGCCTGATAGCGAAGGCCGGTCCCGGCCTTCATCTTTCTAATATTTTGGCACGCTAATGCATGTCGCCCAAAAGTGCGCAGCGGTTTTGGGATGACGACATGCATAAAACAAAGCAGACGCATCACCGAGTACCGGTGGTGCGTCGGTGCATTTAAAACAAAGAGGCGACAATGAGCATTTCGGCTGCACAGGTCAAAGAACTCCGCGACTTGACGGGCGCGGGCATGATGGACTGCAAGGCGGCGTTGACCGAGACCAACGGCAACATGGAAGAGGCCGTCGACTGGCTGCGCAAGAAGGGCATCTCCAAGGCCGACAAGAAGGCCGGCCGCACCGCAGCAGAGGGATTGATCGGCGTCGACAATGGCGTGCGCGAGGCTGCTGTCGTCGAAGTCAATTCCGAAACCGATTTCGTCGCCCGCAACGCTGCTTTCCAGGAAATCGTCGCCAACGTCGCCAAGGTTGCACTCGCTTATGGCACGACAGACGCCGTGGCTGCCGCAAAATACCCGGGTTCGGACAAGTCGGTTGCTGACACCATCAAGGATGCTGTCGGCACAATCGGCGAGAACATGGGCTTCCGCCGCTCGGCCAAGCTGACCGTTCCGCATGGCGCGGTGGCTACCTACGTCCACAACGCGGTTGCCGATGGCCTTGGCAAGCTCGGCGTGCTGGTCGCGATCGAGACCACGGGCAACGAGCATGCCGCCAACGCTTTTGGCCGCCAGGTCGCCATGCACGTCGCCGCCACCAACCCGATGGCACTGACGGCCGAGCAGATCGATCCGGCCGCGGTGGAACGCGAAAAGGCGATCTTCTCCGATCAGGCACGCCAGTCCGGCAAGCCGGAAGCGATCATCGAAAAGATGGTCGAGGGCCGCCTGCGCAAGTTCTACGAGGAAGTCGTGCTCCTGAAGCAGGCCTTCGTGCTCAATCCCGACATCACTGTCGAGAAGGCGCTGAAGGATGCCGAGAAGGAAATCGGCGCCCCGGCCAAGATCTCCGCCTATCTGCGTTTTGCGCTCGGCGAAGGCATCGAAAAGGAAGAGACCGATTTCGCGGCGGAAGTCGCGGCTGCGGTGAAGAAATAATCCTTGGAAATAGCCCCTGAAGGGGCTTCTCAGCTCAGGCAACTCGGCCGGGTGTCCGCAAGGATGCTCGGCCGATTTCTTGTGCCGTATCGATGAAGGCCCTGAGCTTCGGCGCCATCGATGCGCGGCGCGGGAAGTAAAGGAAGAGGCCTGGCTCTTCGATTGCCGTCTGCGGCAGGATCTGAACAAGGCGGCCGGCGGCCAACTCCGCGCGCACCAGCGGCTCGAACACATAGGTCAGCCCGACGCCGGCAAGCGCAAGCTCGATCGCGGCCAGCGAATCCGTAACGATGACAGTGCCCTTCGTCTCGACCACGACATCCTTGCCATCCTCGGTCAGGTCCCAGCGGTAGAGTGCACCGGAGCGGACGAGGCGGTAGCCGATGCAATTATGGTTCGCGAGATCGGCCACGCTGCGCGCGCGGCCATGCCGGCCGACATAGGCGGGAGAGGCGACGATCATGGCCTTGAACGGTTGCGTCAGCCGGACCGTGACCATGTCTTGCGCGATCATTTCGCCCAGCCGGATGCCGGCGTCGAAGCCCTCGCCAACAATGTCGATGAGGCCCTGGTCGGTAAGCAATTCGACCGTCACATCCGGATAACGCTCCGCCAGCGCCGCGACCACAGGCGTGACAGCAAGTGGGATCGCGATGTTGGGAACGTTAAGCCTGAGCAGGCCTGAGGGCCGGCCCTTGATGGCGCGGATGCGATCCATCCGCTCGGCAATGTCCTGAAGGGCAGGGGCCGCCGTCTCCACCAGCGCCTTGCCGGCTTCCGTCAATGAGACGCTGCGCGTCGTGCGCGCAAACAGCGGCTGGCCTATACGCTCCTCCACGAGGCGAACGGCGTGGCTGACCGCGGACGGGCTCATGCCGAGTTCGGCCGCTGCAAGCGCGAAGCCGCCGCGCCGGGCGACGGCAATGACAACAGGCAGATGGCTGAGCAGGTCGCGGTCCATTCATGCATGATATCGCATAGTCTTTGCAAACAATGCAATCTTGCCGATGCCAGCGTGTCGGACCATATTGTCGCCAACACATCGGCGGTGGGCAGATGCGCGGAGAAAAACATGAACGCCTTGAAACAACTAACCTTCGCCGCAGGCTTGGCCCTGGCGCCGGCCGATGCCGGTGGCGCCGAGCCGTCCGGCTGGCGCGCGCTCGCCGACGAACGCGCCGTCATCCGCATCGCCGACGCCATTGACCGTGCCGTCGATGCGCAGGACTGGAAGCTTGCGCGTTCCTATTTCGCCGACCGTGTCACCGTCGACTTCAGCAGCCTGTCGGGACAGCCCGCGGCGACCATCCCCGCCGACGATCTGATCGCCACCTGGGCCGGCAACCTCCGGGGCAGCAAGACGAGCCTGCATCTGCGCACCAACCATCAGGTGGTGCTTGAAGCGGATGCGGCCACCGTCTCCTCCAACGGCTATGCCTGGAACCGGATGGAAGGCAATGGCGACCCGCTCTGGGAAGTCTGGGGCACCTACGAGCACCATCTGGTCCGCTCCGGCACCGGCTGGAAGGTCGACGGCTTCATTTTCCGCGCCACGCATGAGCGCGGCAATCCCTGGGTCAAGACCACGCCCGGCCAGTGAGCCGGCATCAAGAGAATCAGGATCGGAATCACGCCATGACCATGACCTATTACACCCTCGGCAACAGCGGCCTGCGCGTCAGCCGGCTGGCGCTGGGCACCATGACCTTCGGCACCGAATGGGGCTGGGGCGCGGACAGGGAGACGGCACGTGCCATGGTCGACGCTTATGTCGACGCAGGCGGCAATTTCTTCGACACTGCCGACCTCTATACCGGTGGCACCGCCGAAACCTGGCTTGGTGAATTCATCGCCGAGCGGGGCTTGCGCGACAGAGCGGTGATCGCCACTAAATTCACCTTCAACGCGGAACCTGGCAACCCGAATGGCGGCGGCAACGGTCGCAAGAACATTTTGCGCGCCGTCGACGCCTCGCTGAAACGGTTGGGCACCGACTATATCGACCTCTACCTCCTGCATGTATGGGATCGGCTGACGCCGGCCGAGGAGGTCATGCGCACGATGGACGATCTCGTGCGTGCAGGCAAAATTCGCCATGTCGGCCTGTCCGATGTGCCGGCCTGGTATGCGGGTCGCGCGCAAACGATCGCCGAGTTGCGCGGCTATGAGCCGGTGTCGGCCCTGCAGCTCGAATATTCGCTGGCCGAGCGTTCGATCGAGCATGAATTCGTGCCCTTCGGCACCCGCCATGGCGCCGGCATCATGGTGTGGAGCCCGCTGGCCAGCGGCTTGCTCAGCGGCAAATATCGGCCGGTGCAGGATGGCAATGCCGGCCGGCTGGACGGCTTTCGCAACACCACCCATCCGGGCTTCCAGAAATTTTCTGAGCGCAACTGGGCGATCGTAGCGGAGCTCGAAAAGGTCGCCGCCGAGCTCGGACACAGCATGGCTCAGGTCGCGGTCAACTGGGTGGCAACGCAGCCGGGCATCGCCTCTGTTATCCTTGGCGCCACGAAACTGGGGCAACTGCAGGACAATCTGGCGGCGCTGGATTTCGAGATTCCCGCCGAGCTTCGCGCGCGGCTGGATACGGTCAGCAAGACGCCGCCGCCCTTCCCCTATTCCTTTTTCGGTTCCGAGATCCAGGCCCGGGTTACCGGCAGCGCCGTGACCGGCGACAAGCCGCCTTTCTACGCGCCGCCGCTGCTGATCGAAGGTGACGCCGTCAGCATCACCAGCAACTGACGGACCGCGATGAGGGAGGCGGAATTGGGCATGGGGCGCCGCGTGACATCGCGGCGCCCTTCGTGTATCGGAACTCGGCATCGCGCCAGCGGCGCCGCCCGCGCGGGGGTGGCCTGCCCAGGCGCGCCACACGCAAAATGACGAGGTCCAGATGACGGCAAAGCCCCTCTATCGACGTGTCTTGCTGAAAGCGTCGGGCGAAGCGTTGATGGGCGAGCAGCATTTCGGCATCGACGTCTCGGTCGTCGACCGCATCGCCGCCGACATCGCCGAAGCGCGCGCGCTCGGCATCGAGGTCGGCGTCGTCATCGGCGGCGGCAATATCTTTCGCGGCGTGGCGGTAGCGTCCAAGGGCGGCGACCGCGTGACCGGCGACCATATGGGCATGCTGGCCACCGTCATCAATTCGCTGGCGCTGCGCACTTCGCTGAACAAGATCGGCGTCGACGCCGTCGTGCTGTCGGCGATCGCCATGCCTGAACTGTGCGAAAGCTTTTCCCAGCGCCAGGCCACCGCCTATATGAACCAGGGCAAGGTCGTCATTTTCGCCGGCGGCACCGGCAATCCGTTTTTCACCACCGATTCGGCCGCAGCCTTGCGCGCCGCCGAAATCGGCGCCGACGCCTTGTTCAAGGGCACCCAGGTCGACGGTGTCTACTCAGCCGACCCCAAGAAGGATCCGAATGCGACCCGCTTCGAGCGCATCAGCCATGCCGAGGTCATCAACAAGGGGCTTTCGATCATGGATACCGCCGCAATTGCACTTGCGCGCGAAAACAACATCCCGATAATCGTCTATTCGATCCACGAACAAGGTGGTTTCGGCGATATTCTGAGGGGCGGCGGCCGTTGCACGATCGTCGCCGACGAGTGATCCGGAGTATATACTCTCCGGAAAAGGGATCAGTTTTTCCAAAGCGGGCTTAAACACGGGCCCTAAGCAGTGAACCCGGATCAAACGGGTCGAGGAGACCGAGATGAGTGGTGAGTTCGACGACCTCAAGCGGCGCATGGACGGCGCGATTGCTGCGTTCAAGCACGATCTGGCTTCGCTGCGCACCGGCCGTGCCTCCAGCAATCTGCTCGACGCGATCCAGGTCCAGGCCTATGGCACCGCCATGCCGATCAACCAGGTGGCGAACGTGTCGGTGCCGGAGCCGCGCATGATTTCGGTTTCGGTCTGGGACAAGTCGATGGTCGGCGCTGTCGACCGTGCCATCAGAGAATCCAATCTCGGCTTCAATCCGATCGTCGACGGTACGAATCTGCGGATTCCACTGCCTGAACTCAACGAGCAACGCCGCAAGGAACTGGTCAAGATTTCGCACGGTTATGCTGAGAACGCCCGCGTTGCGGTGCGCCATGTCCGCCGCGACGGCATGGACTTCTTGAAGAAAGCGGAAAAGGACGGCGACATCAGCGAGGACGATCAGCGCAAGCGCTCCGATCAGGTCCAGAAGCTGACCGACGAGACGATCAGCACCATCGACCACCTGCTTTCCGATAAGGAAGCTGAAATCATGCAGGTTTAGGGTCGGCCTACACCGGCCCGAAAGCGAGACCATGGCAACGCCCGCGCATGTCGCGATCATCATGGATGGAAACGGACGCTGGGCCAAGGCGCGCGGCATGCCGCGGCTTGCCGGCCATCGCGCCGGCGTCGAGGCGCTGCGCAAAACGGTGCGCGCAGCACCCGGTCTCGGCATTTCCTTCCTGACCGTCTACGCCTTTTCGTCGGAGAACTGGTCGCGACCCAAATCCGAAGTCAGCGATCTGATGGGGCTTTTGAAGCTGTTTATCCGCCGCGATCTGGCCGAACTGCATCAGAGCGGCGTGCGCGTCAGGATAATCGGTGACAGGGCAGGGCTGCAGCCGGACATCAGGGGCCTGCTGGAGGAGGCCGAATCGCTGACCGCCCGCAATGAAGCGCTGACGCTGGTCATCGCCTTCAACTATGGCGGACGTGACGAGATCGTGCGCACGGCGCGCAAGCTGGCCGCCGCCGTGGCGCGCGGCGAGATCGACAGCGAGGCGATCACGGCAGACAGTTTTGCCGGCGCTCTCGACACTGCGGGCATCCCCGACCCGGAGTTGGTCATCCGCACCAGCGGCGAACTTCGGCTGTCGAATTTCCTTTTGTGGCAGGCAGCCTATAGCGAACTGGTCTTCCTGCCTTGCTACTGGCCCGATTTCAGCCGCGAGCACCTGGCCGACGCACTGCGCGATTTCGCCGGCCGCGAGCGCCGTTTTGGCGGGCTTGCCCAAGACGTCGCCGCCTCGTGACAGGCGGCGGGATGAACAATCTACAGCTTCGCATCGTCTCGGCGCTGGTGCTGGCGGCGATAACGCTTGGCCTCACCTGGTTGGGCGGGCTGTGGTTCCGCCTGCTTTGCGCCGGAATGGCGGCGGTCATCTTCTATGAGTGGGCGCGCATGTCGCGCCCTGCGGCCGGTGCGGCCCTCGGATTCGTGCCGGAAGCGTTGCTTCTGGTTTTCGTCGGCGCCCTTGTCGCCGGCGTGCCGGCGTCGTGGCTGCTGTTTCTTGTCGTGGCGATGGTCGTCGTCGCGGCGGTCGGCGCACGCATGCGCGCAGCCGCGCAATGGGATGCCGCCGGCCTTGCCTACGCGGCGCTGTCGGGCCTGTCGCTGGCGCTGCTGCGCGACGGCGACCGTTCCGGCCTGGTGGCGATCCTGTTTCTGTTCGCCGTGGTCTGGGCGACCGACATCTTTGCGTATTTCGTCGGCCGCGCCGTCGGCGGTCCCAAGCTCGCTCCATCGATATCCCCCGGCAAGACGCAGAGCGGCGCCCTTGGCGGTGCTGTCGGCGGCGTGGTCGCCGGCGTGCTTCTGGCTGCCGCCGCCGGGGCCGGCAATCTTGGCGTGCTTGCTGTGGTCGCGTTGGTGTTGTCGATTGTTGCCCAGGCTGGCGACCTCTTCGAATCCTGGGTCAAGCGCCGCCATGGCCGTAAGGATTCCAGTGCATTGATACCGGGGCACGGCGGCGTCATGGACAGGGTGGACGGGCTTGTCGCGGCGGCTTTCGCCCTATACGTCATCGGCTGGATTTCGGCGGGCGCCGATCATCCGGCGCAGGGGCTGTTTCCGGCTTGAGCGGTATTTAACGGCGAAGAAATGGCGCGCGCCACGGATTCGCCTGGATTGATGTCACAGTCGCGGCGTCACCTTTTCGCCGTGGGTGAATTTGAGGGCACGACTTGAACGAGATTCTTCACGCGTTTTTCAGCACGGAAGGCTTTGTCCTCGGCACACTGGTGCCGTTTCTGTTCGTGCTGACCGTCGTCGTCTTCGTTCACGAAATGGGCCACTATCTCGTCGGCCGCTGGTGCGGCATCGGCGTAAAAGCTTTCTCGATCGGCTTCGGCCCCGAGCTTTTCGGCTTCAACGACACCCACGGCACGCGCTGGAAGCTCTGCGCCATACCGCTCGGCGGCTATGTCAAATTCGTCGGCGACATGAGCGTCACGTCGAGCCAGCCCGGCACGGAAGGGCTGGAGAAGCTGACCGATGCCGAACGCGAAGTTGCCTTCCACACCCAGCCGATCTGGAAACGCGCGGCCACGGTGTTTGCCGGGCCGCTGTTCAACTTCCTTTTGACCATCGCCGTCTTCACCGTGATGTTTTCTCTCTATGGCCGCCCGGTGCTGGAGCCGATGGTGGCTCAAGTCACCGCCGGTAGCCCGGCGGAAAAGGCCGGCATTTTGCCCGGCGATCGATTCGTCGCCGTCAATGGCAGCAAGGTTGAGACCTTCGCCGACGTCCAGCGCCTTGTGCAGGGTCGCGCCGGCGACTCGCTCACCTTCACCATGCTGCGCGATGGCAAGGAGATCACCGTCACCGCGACGCCGGAGTTGATGGAACAGCAGGACGCGCTAGGCAACAAAACCAGGGTGGCCGTCATCGGCGTCGTCAACAACAAGGAACTCGGCCAGCCAAGAGTGATCACCTACAGCCCGATTGGCGCGCTCGGAGCGGCGGTCGAGCAGACGGGGCAGGCCATTCAGGGCACTGGTCACTTCCTGCAACGTTTCGTTGTCGGCCGCGAGGACAAATGCCAGCTGGGCGGCCCGATCAAGATCGCCAAGATGTCGGGGCAGGCGGCCAAACTTGGCTTCGAATGGCTGGTGCAACTTGTTGCTTTGCTGTCAGTCGGGATCGGAATTCTGAACCTTTTGCCGATTCCCCCCCTCGACGGCGGCCATCTCCTGTTCTACGCCATCGAAGTCGTTTTCCGACGTCCGGTATCGGAGCGGATGATGGAGATGGGGTACCGGGCCGGCCTCTTTCTGGTGCTGGGATTTATGGGCTTCGTTTTCTGGAACGATCTGTTTGGGTGCTGAAATCATGAAGAAATTCGGCTTCGGCACCGGCAATGTTGAGACGCCGTTTACCATGCACGGGGGTATGCGTGACGCGAAAGCCACGCATCAGGGTTAAGTAATTACAAATTAACCAGAAGCCTTGTGTGTAGGGAAAATCCGGTTAATACGGTAGGGGAAATTACCGCACGTCCGGTTTTCTCGCCGTGGGGACTTCGAGAAAAGGTACAAAAGCCCGATGAAGGCAGCATCCAAGTTTTTGAGCGCCGCGTCCGCGGTGGCTATGTCCGCCGCTCTGGTTGTGCCAGGCGCGCTCGCAGTGCAGTTCGTTGCCACATCTGCGGCGCAGGCGGCCGTTGTCTCGAGAGTCGAGGTCAGCGGTAACCAGCGTGTCGACGCCGACACCATTCGCAATTACATCACCATCAAGCCCGGCAAGGCGTTTTCCAGCGCCGATATCGACGATGCGGTCAAGGCACTGTTCGGCACCGGATTGTTCTCCGACGTCCAGATCAACCAGGTCGGCTCGACGCTGGTCGTCAAGGTCGCTGAATATCAGGTCGTCAACCAGGTCCTGTTCCAGGGCAACAAGAAGCTCAAGGACAATGCCTTGGCAGTCGCGGTGCAGTTGAAGCCGCGCGGCACCTTCTCCCAGGCAACGCTGGATTCCGATGTCGAGGCGGTGAAGGCCGCCTATAGGCGTATCGGTCGTGACGATGCCGCCGTGACGACGCAAATCATGGATCTCGGCGACAACCGGGTAAACGTGGTCTTCAACATCAACGAAGGCGGTCGCACCAAGATCGCCGCGGTCAATTTCGTTGGCAATAGCGCCTATTCGAGCCGCCGTCTGTCCGACGTCATTGCCACCAAGCGCTCGGGTATCCTGTCCTTTGTGCTGCGCGACGACGTCTATGACGAGGACAAGCTGCGCGCCGACCAGGAGACGCTGCGTCGTTTCTACTACAATCACGGCTATGCCGACTTCCAGGTGGTCTCCGCTGTCGGCGAGCTCGACGACACCACCAACCAGTACACAGTCACCATCACCGTGCAGGAAGGCGACCGCTATACGTTCGGCGACGTCAGTGTCGAGAGCACCATTCCCGAGGTCGACTCGAAGTCGCTGGAATCGGTGGTCCAGACCCACAAGGGCGACGTCTACAACGCCAAGGATGTCGAAGACACCATCATCGCGCTGACCGAGAAGGTCGCGGGTTCGGGCTATGCCTTCGCCCAGGTGACGCCGCGCGGCGACCGTAATTTCGAAAACCACACCATTTCGGTTGTCTATACGATCGACCAGGGCACCAAGGCCTATATCGAACGCATCGAAATCCGCGGCAACGATCGCACGCGCGACTACGTCATTCGTCGCGAATTCGATGTAAGCGAAGGCGATGCCTTCAACCAGGTCCTCATCCAGCGCGCGAAGAAGCGGCTGGAAGCGCTTGACTATTTTGAGAAAGTCGACATCTCGACCGTTCCGGGATCCGAGCCCGACCAGGTCGTGCTGGTGGTCGACGTGGTCGAGAAGTCGACCGGCGAGTTCTCGGTCGGCGCCGGTTATTCGACCGGTGGCGAGACCGCAGGTCCGTCCGTCGAAGGATCGATCGCGGAGCGCAACTTCCTCGGTCGCGGCCAGTACATCAAGGTCTCGGCTGGCGGCGGCAAAAATTCGCGCGACTACAGCCTGTCCTTCACCGAGCCCTATTTCCTCGGGCGCCGCATCGCAGCGGGCTTTGACATCTACCAACAGACGCGAAACTACTCCAAGTATGACAGCGAGACGCTGGGCGCGACAGTTCGGTTCGGTCTGCCGATCACCGACAACATTTCGACCCAGCTGGGCTACAACATCGCCCAGGAGAAGTACAAGCTCGACGACGGTTGCGATGACACACCTCACGATGGCGTTCCCGACGCCGACTGCGACATATCTCCGGCGATCGTCGAGGGAATTGACGAAAGCCCGTGGATCAAGTCGTCGGTCAGCCTTGGGCTGGTTTACAACACCATCGACGACATGAAGAGCCCGCATGAGGGCATCTATGCCACCACGGGTGTGGAAGTGGCCGGCCTTGGTGGTGATGCCAAATTCGTCAAGGTTACGGGTCGCGGCACAGTCTACCAGACCTTGTCCGAACAGCTGGATCTGGTCGGCCTGATCTCAGGCGGCGCTGGCCATATTGCCGGCTATGGCGATGACGGCCTGCGTATCTTCGATCAGTTCCAGAGCAGCGATCGCATGATCCGCGGCTTCGAGTATGGCGGTATCGGCCCTGCGGATATTGCAACGGGTGACCATCTCGGCGGCACTACTTATTTCAATGCCTCGGCGGAGATGCAGTTCCCGGTACCGGTCATTCCGGAAAGCTTTGGTTTGCGCGGAGCCGTGTTTGCAGATGCCGCTACACTGTATGGCAGCGCGATTGACACCGTTGGTGTCACCCAAACCTCAACTGACATGAAGCTGCGCGCCTCGGTTGGTGTCGGCTTGTTGTGGTCATCGCCTTTCGGCCCGATCCGCATTGACTACGCGATGCCCGTCAAGAAGGAAAAGACCGACGACGTGCAGGAGTTCAACTTCGGCATGTCGAGCCGCTTCTAATGCGCGGGTAACGATGCTTCCGGGCCGTTGGGGTCCGGAAGTGAATTGATCCGACCTAGCTGGATATTGCTTCTGGAATGACCGATCCGGTGTTCTTCGCGCCATCACGCCGGTATACGGCTGGCGAAGTCGCGAATCTGACCGGCGCGTCGCTTGTCGATTCCGACCTTGCCCACATATCGATCGACGCCCTGGCGCCAGCCAGCGAAGGCGGCGAGGGTGCGCTCGTCTTCGTCGACGGCAAGCGCAATTTCGCGCTGATGCAGTCGCTGAAGGCGGCGGCAGTGCTTTGTCCCACGGAATTCGCCGCCAAGGCGCCGGCCGGTGTTGCGGTTCTGGTCCATCCTCGACCGCAACAGGCTTTCGCCATGGTCGGCCGGCTGCTGTTCCCGACGGCGGCCACTCCAGGACCGATGACCAGCGAAACCGGGGTCTCGCCGCAGGCTCATGTCGATGCCTCGGCGCATGTCGAGGCCGGTGCCATCATCGAGGCCGGAGCAGTCATCGGCCCGCGCGCTTCCATCGGCAGCGGAACCGTCATTGCGCCGCACGCCGTTATCGGCCCTTCCTGCCAGATCGGCCGCGACGGCTATATTGGTCCAGGCGTGAGCGTCCAGTATGCGCTGATCGGCAACCGCGTCATCATCCATGGCGGCGCCCGCATCGGCCAGGACGGGTTCGGGTTCGTCGGCGGTGCCAAAGGGCCCGAGCGTGTGCCGCAGATCGGCCGCGTCATCATCCAGGACGATGTTGAAATCGGCTCGAACACGACAGTCGATCGCGGCGCCATGTCGGATACGGTCATCGGCCAGGGCACCAAGATCGACAATCTCGTGCAGATCGCCCATAACGTTCGCATCGGCCGCAATTGCATCATAGCAGGGCTTTCGGGTATCTCCGGCTCCGTCGTCGTCGGCGATGGTGTCACCATGGGCGGCGGCGTTGGCCTTGCCGATCATTTGACCATAGGATCGGGAGCCAAGCTTGCGGCGAGAAGCGGGTTTATGAGCAACGTGCCGGCGGGCGAGATCTGGGGAGGCTATCCGGCGCAGCCGATGGCGGAAGCCATGCGCGAGATCGCCATGCTGCGCAAGCTCGCCAGGACGCGCAAGCAGGGCGAGGGGGGAAGTAGCTGAGATGGTGCCGGCGACGCTCGAAGCGGTCGATATATTGGGTTTGATGAAGCTTTTGCCACATCGCTATCCCTTCCTGATGATCGATAGAATCGTCGAAATCGATGGCAACGACTCGGCCATCGGCATCAAGAACGTGACCATCAATGAGCCGCATTTCCAGGGCCATTTCCCGGACCAGCCGGTGATGCCGGGTGTGCTGATCGTCGAGGCCATGGCCCAGACGGCTGGTGCGATCTGCATTCGCAGCCTCAACACGGAAAAGCCGTCACTGGTCTATTTCCTGACCATCGACAATGCGAAATTCCGCAAACCGGTCGTTCCGGGCGACCAGCTGAAGATCCACGTCAAGAAAATCAAAATGCGCGGTAACCTGCTCAAATTCGCCTGCGAGGCCATGGTGGAAGGCGCAAAGGCCGCCGAAGCCGAGATCTCGGCAATGATGGTTACCGGCTGACGGTTCGAAATGCTTATGAAAATCCATGCTTCAATCCATCCCTCGGCCGTTATCGAGGCCGGTGCTCAAATCGGCGAAGGCGCCTCCATCGGGCCTTTCTGCTATGTCGGCGCTGACGCCGTTATCGGTGACCGCGTCGAACTGGTCAGCCATGTCTCGGTGCTGGGTGCGACCACCATTGGTGCCGCCACCAAGGTCTATCCGATGGCGACGCTCGGCGGCCCCCCGCAGAACACCAAGCACAAGGGCGGCCGCACCACGCTGGTCATCGGCCAGAACTGCACGATCCGCGAAGGCGTGACCATGCATCTCGGCACCGATTCCAGCCGCGGCGAGACGACCATTGGCGACAATGGCAATTTCCTTGCCTATGCCCATATCGCTCACGATTGCGTCGTCGGCAAAAACGCAACCTTCGCCAATGGCGCAACGCTCGGCGGACACTGCGAGATCGGTGACAACGTCTATATTGGCGGCCTCAGCGCCGTTCATCAGTTCGTACGTGTTGGCGACAACGCCTTTCTCGGCGGCTGCTCGGCGTTTGTCGGCGATGTCATTCCCTACGCCATTGCCGTGGGCAACCGCGCCAGCCTGCGTGGGCTTAACATCATCGGCCTCAAGCGCGCTGGGTTGCCGCGCGCTGAAATCTACTTGCTGCGCAAGGCTTACAAGACGATCTTCGACCGCTCCCGCACCGTCGGCGAAAACATCGAATTCGCCAAGGCCGAGTTCGCCTCGTCGCCGACCGCCATGAAGATCATCGATTTCATCGCCAGTCGCGGCAAGCGGCACTATGCCGTCCCGTCGCTTAAAGGTGGCGCCGGCGACGATGCCGATGACGAAGACTGAGGCCAGCTCAACGGGCCTCGATCTCGCGCCGGACGCCAGGGTCGGTATCATTGCCGGCGGCGGCAGCCTGCCGGTTGAAGTTGCCGCCGGCTTGGCAGAGGCCGGACATCCGCCCGTCATCATCCTGGTCGAAGGTCAGGCGGACCGTCAATCGGACCTCACAATCTACGAGCATGAAAGCCTGGCGCTGGAAGACGTCGGCTCACTGGTCGCGTTGCTGAGACGCCGACGGATCACCCATCTGGTGCTTGCCGGCGAGATCAGGCGCCGGCCGCGGCTGGTCGACATGCGCCCGAGCCTTGCGCTGGTGGCGCTGATACCCTCCGTCGCCATGGCGCTTGCGCGCGGCGACGACGGCCTGTTGAAAATATTGACCCGTGGCCTGGAGGCGCGCGGCATCAAGGTCGTCGGCGCGCACGAGGTCGTGCCCCGGCTCGTGGCGGCAGAAGGGCCGCTGACCAAGGCAGTGCCGCGAAAGTCCGACTGGCGCGATATCGAAGCGGCACATGCAGCGGCAAAGGCCATCGGCGCACTCGACATCGGCCAGGCGGCGATTGCGATAGGCGGCCGCGCGATCGCTTTGGAAGGCGTCGAGGGCACCCATGGACTGCTCGAGCGGACGCAGCAGCTGCGCGGCCATGGCAGGCTCGCCGGCAAGACGCGCGGCGTCCTGGTCAAATGCGCCAAACCCGGCCAGGAACTGCGCGCCGATCTGCCGTCCATCGGCCCCCAGACGGTCGAGGCAGCACACGCCGCCGGGCTTGCCGGCATTGCCGTCGAGGCCGGCCGTTCGCTGATCCTCGAAGGTCCCGTCGTTGTCGCGCGCGCCAACGCGCTTGGGCTGTTCGTGTATGGCCTGCCGGCCGTGGAGCCTGGCCATGGCAGCTGAGAAACCGCTGAAGATCGCCATCGTCGCCGGCGAAGAATCCGGTGACTTGTTGGGCGCCGACATCGTCCAGTCGCTGAAGCGCACGACCGGGCGCGATATCAGGCTGGTCGGCATTGGCGGACGGCATCTGCAGGCGCTCGGGCTGGTGCCGCTGTTCGACGGGGCCGAGATCGCGCTGATGGGGCTCAGCGCCATCCTGCGCGATCTGCCGCGCCTGATGCGGCGCATCAGCCAGACGGCAAGTGCGGTCGCTGCCGAGAAACCCGACTGTCTGATCACCATCGACAGCCCGGATTTTTCGCTGCGCGTCGCCAAGAAAGTCCGCGCTGCCGATCCTTCCGTCCCGATCATCCACTATGTCTGCCCGAGTGTCTGGGCATGGCGGCCGGGCAGGGCGGTGGCGATGAAGCCCTATGTCGACCACATCTTGTGCATCCTGCCTTTCGAGGTGAAGGAGCTGAGCCGCCTCGGCGGTCCGCCCGGTACCTATGTCGGACACCGCCTCACACATGATCCGGGTGTGCTTGGCGCGGCAAGGGCGCAAGGCCAGCCGCGCGATCTCTCGGCAGACCGCGCCAAGACACTGCTCGTCCTGCCAGGATCGCGGCGCGGCGAGGTAAGCCGGCTTATCGATCCGTTCGGCCAGACGGTCTCGGCGCTGCGCGCGCGCGGACACCGCCTGCGTCTGCTGTTGCCCACGGTGCCGCATGTCGCAGATCTGGTCAAAACATCAGTCGCGCGCTGGGACGAAAAGCCTGAGATCATCCTCGATGCCGAGCGCAAATGGCAGGCCTTCGGCAAGGCCGATGCGGCGCTGATTGCTTCGGGAACGGTATCGCTCGAACTGGCGCTGTCTGGTGTGCCGATGATCTCCTGCTACCGGCTCGATCCGGTGATGCGCATGGTCCAGGGGCTGGTCACGGTATGGAGCGCCGCCTTGCCCAATCTGATCGCCGACAAGGCGATCGTGCCGGAACACTACAACCAATATGTCCGGCCACGCTATCTGGCGCGGCAAGTCGAGGCTTTGTTTTCAGACACTGCCTATCGCACCTGGCAAAAGGACGGCTTTGCCGAGGTTGCACGGCGCATGGCGACCGACAAACTCTCGGGCGATATCGCGGCGGATGTCGTTCTTCGCCACATCAAGCTTCGTCACTCCAACTAAAAAGCGCCCTTGCGGGCGCTTTTTGCATTGTCATTGGCAAAGCCGGATGCGGCCTCGATCAGCGTTTGGCGATCGGCACGTAGTCGCGTTCCGGCGCGCCGGTATAGAGCTGGCGCGGGCGGCCGATCTTCTGGTGCGGATCCTCGATCATTTCCTTCCACTGCGCGATCCAGCCGACGGTGCGGGCGACCGCGAACAGCACGGTGAACATGGTGGTGGGGAAGCCCAGCGCCTTCAGCGTGATGCCGGAATAGAAATCGACGTTCGGATAGAGCTTCTTCTCGATGAAGTAGGAATCGGTCAGCGCGATCTTTTCCAGCTCCATGGCGATATCGAGCAGCGGATCGTCCTTGATGCCGAGCTCGCCCAGCACCTCATGCGCCGTCTTCTGCATGATTTTCGCGCGCGGGTCGTAGTTTTTGTAGACACGGTGGCCGAAGCCCATCAGCCGGAACGGGTCGTTCTTGTCCTTGGCGCGGGCGATGAACTCCGGGATGTGGTCGACATGGCCGATCTCACCCAGCATGTTGAGCGCCGCCTCGTTGGCGCCGCCATGCGCCGGGCCCCACAGGCAGGCGATGCCGGCGGCGATGCAGGCGAACGGGTTGGCGCCCGACGAGCCGGCGAGACGCACCGTCGAGGTCGAGGCGTTCTGCTCGTGGTCGGCATGCAGGATGAAGATGCGCTCCATGGCGCGCGCCAGCACCGGGTTGATCTTGTATTCCTCGCACGGCACAGCAAAGCACATATGCAGGAAGTTGGCGGCGAAGTTCAGCTCGTTCTTCGGGTAAATGAAGGGCTGGCCGATATGGTATTTGTAGGCCATCGCCGCGATCGTCGGCATCTTGGCGATCAGTCGCATCGAGGCGACCATGCGCTGATATGGGTCCGAAATGTCGGTGGAGTCGTGATAGAAGGCCGACAGCGCGCCGACCACGCCGCACATCACAGCCATCGGGTGCGCGTCGCGGCGAAAGCCGGTGAAGAAGCGCGACATCTGCTCGTGCACCATGGTGTGGCGCGTCACCCGGTAGTCGAAATCGTCCTTCTGCGCCTTGGTCGGCAGTTCGCCGTAAAGCAGGAGGTAGCAGACTTCGAGGAAGTCGCCATGTTCGGCCAGCTGGTCGATCGGGTAGCCGCGGTGCAGCAGGATGCCGGCATCGCCGTCGATGAAGGTGATCGCCGACTCGCAGCTTGCCGTCGAGGTAAAGCCGGGGTCGTAGGTAAAGGCGCCGGTGGTGTTGTAGAGCGCACCGATATCGATGACGTCAGGCCCGACCGAACCGCTTCGCACCTTGAGTTCGTGCGTCTTGCCGGCCAGTTCGAGCGTGGCAGTCGACGGATGCGTCTTGCTGCCGGTGTCCAGTTTTGTCGCAGCTTCGCTCATTCTCAAACTCCTTCATCTTCCTTATGCCGGCAAGGCAAGTCCTGCAAACGACACGTCGAAATCACCGGAATGCGCGAACTCGCCACCGCATTTTGGGAGGTGCGTGCCAGATTGGGCCAGGGCCTAATGTTGCACTGCGAAACGCGCCTTTCAATGCCAATCTTCTTGGGCCAGTTCGCTCCTAATCGATTTGATCCGCAATCCGCGCCAGGCTTTCCTCGCGGCCGAGCACGGCAAGCACGTCGAAAACGCCGGGCGAGGTGCTGCGGCCGGTAAGCGCGGCTCTCAGCGGCTGGGCCACGGCGCCGAGCTTGTGGCCGCCGGCCGTCGCGAACTCGCGCACGGCGGTTTCCGCCGCAGCGGCTGTCCATTCGCCGGAAACGGTCTGCAAGGCCGCGTGCGCGCCGCGCAGGATCGTACGCGCATCGGCACTGAGAAGTGCCGCCGCCTTCTCGTCGACCGGCAGCGGCCGCTCGACGAACAGGAAGCCGGCGCCATCGACCAGCTCCACCAGCGTCTTGGCGCGCTCCTTCAGGCCCGGCAGGGCGGCCAGCAGCTGCGCCTTCCTCTTATCGTCGAGGCGGGCGGCAAGCGCCGGGCCGCCTTCGAGATAGGGCAAAGTGGCGATGAAGATGTCGAGCAGCTGGACGTCGTCCATCTTGCGCATATGCACCCCGTTCAGCGCATCGAGCTTGGCGAAGTCGAAGCGCGCCGCACCTTTGTTGACGTCGCCAATATCGAACCATGCGATCATATCCTTGATCGACATCACCTCGTCGTCGCCATGGCTCCAGCCGAGCCGTGCCAGATAGTTGAGCAGCGCCTCAGGCAGATAGCCCATGGCACGGTAGGCCTCGACGCCGAGCGCGCCATGCCGCTTCGACAGCTTGGCGCCATCGGCGCCGTGGATCAGCGGGATGTGCGACATGGACGGCACCTCCCAGCCCATGGCGTTGTAGATCACCGTCTGGCGCGCCGCATTGGTCAGATGGTCGTCGCCGCGGATGATGTGGGTGACTCCCATGTCATGGTCGTCGACAACGACAGCATGCATGTAGGTCGGAACACCGTCCGAACGCAGGATGATGAAATCGTCGAGATCCTTGTTGGGGAAGCGCACCTCGCCCTGCACGCGGTCATACACCACGGTCTCGCCCGAGATCGGCGCCTTGATGCGAATGGCGCCCTTGACGCCGGCAGGAGCCTGTGAGGGGTCGCGGTCGCGCCACGCGCCATTGTAGCGCGGCGGCAAGCTCTTGGCGCGTGCCGCCTCGCGCATCGCCTCGAGCTCTGCAGGCGTCTCGTAGGCGTAATAAGCCTTGCCCAGACGCACCAGTTCCTCGGCCACCTCGCGGTGGCGCGGCGCGCGCTCGTACTGTGAGACGGCCTCGCCATCCCAGGAAAGGCCAAGCCAGGTCAACCCATCCAGAATGGCTTGGGTTGCCGCGGCGCTGGAGCGTTCGCGGTCGGTGTCCTCGATGCGCAGCGCCATCGTGCCGCCGGTGTGCTTGGCGTAGAGCCAGTTGAACAGCGCCGTGCGCGCACCACCGATATGCAGGTAGCCGGTGGGCGAGGGGGCAAAACGGGTGACGACCTTGTCGGGCATGGAACTCTCGGAAAGGGCTGGAAAGCAGGGCATGATCGCGCGGACTTTCGCGCTTTGCGCGTTCATGTAGCATAGGAGGTCTGGGGCGCAAGGGGCAGACCCGATGGCTGGACGTAGCTGGGGCGCGAGGGAAGGCGAGGGCGCTGAAGCAAGCGTCAGCGAACGCTCTCTGTTTGCCGATACTCCCTATGCCGAGCCGATGCCCGTCGCGTTGCCCGAGACGCGACCTGGCGTCCGGCCCTTGTCTCCGGATGACGCGCCATCAGCGCCTGTCGCCGTGCCTGGAACTGGCGTCCGTCTGGGCAGACTGCTCCGCCGTCCGTCATGGCCCGCAATCCGCCGCAGCGTTGCGGTGGCCGCCGGCACGGAACTCGACCGTGGCGTTGCCTTCCTGCTGGTGCCGGTCTTCCTGGCGGCCGGGGTCATTGTCTATTTCTCGCTGGCCAGCGAGCCAGGCTTTGCCCAGCCAATCGCCATTGTGGCGTTGGCGACATACTGTGCTGTCGCCACGCGATCCTGGCAAAGGACGCATCTGTGCTGCATGGCTACGATGCTATGCGCGTTGGGCGTGGTTGCCGCCAAGGTCGAGACCTGGCGCGCCGGAACGCAGATGCTGGGCTCCGAGATCCAGACACGGTTGACCGGGCGCGTTGTCAGTCTTGAAGACATGGAGAACGGCCGCGTCAGGCTGACGCTCGACGTGATTTCCACCGCTCACCCCAAGCTGCGCTACGCGCCGGAGCGGGTCAGGCTCTCGGCGCGTAGGATTCCGTCCGATATGACGGCAGGCTCCCTGGTGACCGGCTATGCCAGGCTGTTGCCGCCGACGGGTCCGGTGCGGCCTGAGAGCTACGATTTCTCCTTCGACAGCTATTTCAGCGGCATCGGCGGCAGCGGCTTCTTTCTCGGCAATCCCAAAACCATCGCCGCGCAGGAACCGCCGCGACTGACTGCACGGCTCTCTTCCGCGATTGAGAATGCGCGCGAAAACATTGCCGATCATATCAGGGGCAAGATCGGCGGGGCCGAAGGCGAGATTGCCGCAGCGCTCATTGTCGGCGTGCGCGCCGGCATTCCGGACGAGGTCAACGAAGCGATGCGGCGCACCGGCATCTACCACATCATCTCCATTTCGGGTCTGCACATGGCGCTGGTCGCCGGCACCATCATGGCGTTGCTGCGTGGCGCCTTCGCACTGTTTCCCGATTTCTCCTCGCGCCGGCCGGTGAAGAAATATGCGGCCGCCGTGGCACTCGTCTCGATCGCCGCCTATCTCGTCATTTCAGGCATCGTGGTCGCCGCAGAGCGCAGCTTCATCATGCTGGCGGTGATGCTCATCGCAGTGCTGTTCGATCGTGCCGCGCTCACCATGCGCAACCTGGCAATCTCGGCCATCGCCGTCATCCTGGTGTCGCCGCATGAGGTTGTCGGCCCGAGCTTTCAGATGTCGTTTGCCGCCACCGCCGCCCTTGTCGGCGCCTATGCCGGCTGGGCCGACTACCGCGCCGACAAAGTGAGAACGCCGCCGGCAAAGCGCTCCCTTGTCGGTTTTCTGTCGCAAAGATTCTTGGCTGGCATGGGCGGCCTCGCCATGACCTCGATCATTGCCGGCAGCGCCACGTTGCTGTTCGCGATCTGGCATTTCCAGCGCGTGTCGCCGCTCAGTCTGCTCGCCAATCTCATTGTGATGCCGATCGTATCGCTGGTTGTCA
Source organism: Mesorhizobium sp. PL10 (assembly GCF_053714315.1). NCBI lineage: Bacteria > Pseudomonadati > Pseudomonadota > Alphaproteobacteria > Hyphomicrobiales > Phyllobacteriaceae > Mesorhizobium > Mesorhizobium sp. PL10. The sequence continues at coordinate 86,857 of NZ_JBSKBR010000006.1, forward strand.
TGCCATTCGGAGTGCTCAGTGCGCTGGCCATGCCGTTCGGCGCGGACGGGCCATTCCTCTATGTGATGGGCAAGGGCCTGACGGCAATGATCGCGATCTCTGCCTGGATCTCCGAGCGTTCGCCGCTCGATGCCGTCGGCCTGATCTCCATCCAGTCCGTGTTGCTGGCAACGGTCGCACTGGTCATCGCAACCATGGCCACAACCTGGCTGAGGCTGGCGGCCGTACCTTTCGCGCTGGCTGGTCTGTTGACGGTGCCGCAGGTGCACACGCCCGATGTGCTCATTTCCGAGGATGCGCATCTGGTGGCTGTGCCGATCGGTGGCGGCGAGCTCGCTCTCAACCGGGACCGCGCAAACGAATTCACCACCGACAACTGGAAACGGGCGCTGATGGCCGAGACCATCATTCAGCCCGAGACATTTGAGACGGGAGACAGGCGGTTCGATCTCGATCCGCTCGACCTGCCGCCCGGCTCACCCTTCTACTGCACAGGCGATCTCTGCATTGCCCGGCACCCGTCCGGAGCCATTGTCGCGCTTGCAAAAGACCGCAAAACAGCCCGGCCAGCCTGCGCTTTCGCGAGCCTGATCGTCATCGACGACGCCACCGCCTACAATCCGTGCCGCGACCCGTTGGTTCTGGTCGTGACCAAGAAGCAGCTTGCCCGCGATGGTAGTGCCGCCGTCTTCTTCGATCCGCAATCGGCCGCGACAGCCCCAACCATTCGCTTCGCCGTCGACAAACCCTACCGTCCCTGGCACGAGCAACGCCACTTCTCACGCGAAGCACGCGGCCTGCCGCCTTACAAGCAGCGCGAAAAGTACAAACCTAAACCGGCTCAGTAACGCCTGATCAGCCCGACCAGTTTGCCCTGCACCTTGACCCGATCCGGTCCGAAGATGCGGGTCTCATAGGCCGGATTGGCGGCTTCCAGCGCGATCGAGGCGCCCTTGCGGCGAAAGCGTTTCAGTGTCGCTTCCTCGTCGTCGACCAGCGCCACGATGATCTCGCCGGGGCTGGCGGTGTCGGCATTGCGGATGATGACGGTGTCGCCGTCGAAAATGCCGGCCTCGATCATCGAGTCGCCCTTGACCTCGAGCGCGTAGTGTTCGCCGCCCATGATCATGTCGGGCGGCACCGAGATCGAATGCGTCTGGTGCTGGATGGCGTCGATCGGCACACCGGCGGCGATCCGGCCCATAACCGGGATCGACACCGCCGAAACCGCGTCGTCATTGCCGGCAGACATCGAACGCGAGGGCGAGGCCGGCTTGATCTGGCGGCCGAGACCCCCCTGGTTCTGACCGAGGCTGCCCTGGATAACGCTTGGTGAGAACTTTTTCGCCGCATTGAGGCCGGGTGCAATCGAGTCTGGCAGCCGCAGCACTTCCAGCGCGCGCGCCCGGTTCGGCAGCCGGCGAATGAAACCGCGCTCCTCCAGCGCCGTGATCAGGCGGTGAATGCCGGACTTGGAAGCGAGATCGAGCGCCTCCTTCATCTCGTCGAAAGACGGCGGGATTCCGCTCTCCTTCAGGCGTTCATGAATGAACATCAGGAGTTCATGTTGTTTGCGCGTCAGCATCGCGGCCCCCCACGGGTTCTGAAACCAGAATCAGAAAAAACAAACCCAGAACAAACACTATCTGTTCCAGTTGTGTTCCGCAACCTTTTAAAGTTTAATGAATGTGTTGACGTTTTGTTCAGCGTAACATCAGCACGCTGCAGGCGGCGCCCGCGGCGGCGGCTGGAGCGAAGGGCTCGCGCACGATCAAGCCGTTGGCGTCGGCCAGCATTCGCAGCATCGACGAATCCTGGATGCCGAACGGCGTTGCGACAAGTGCGCCGGCTTCTTCCGTGATCACGGCGCGCACGTAGTCCTGCCTGAGATCGTTGGCCGGCATCGCGGCGCCGAGCTGCGCCTGCCGCATATCCTGCCGATGGGCGCGGCCACCCAGCTGCGCCAAAAGCGGTTTCAGGAACAGTTGCGAGCAGACCAGGCTCGCCACCGGGTTGCCGGGCAGGCCGATGCATCTGATGTCGCCGAGACGCCCGAACATCAGCGGCTTGCCCGGGCGCATGGCAAGCTTCCAGAAATCGAGCTTCATGCCTTCGCCGGTAAGCACGTCGTGCACAAGGTCGTGGTCGCCGACCGAAGCTCCGCCGAGCGTGACGATGACGTCGGCCTTTGCCGCGACTGCCTTCTGCACCAGTGCTGCAATCGCCTCCCTACGGTCGGCCGCGATACCGAGATCGAGAGCGCGCGCGCCGACCGATTGCGCGGCGGCCGCGACGCCATAGGCGTTGGACGAGATGATCTGGTCGGGGCCAAGCGCGCTGCCCGGCGGCAGCAACTCGTCGCCGGTGGCGATGATGGCGACTAGCGGCCGTTGCACCACATTCACCATCGGATGGTTGGCCGATGCCGCCAGCGAAAGTGCGGCCGGATCGAGCACGCGGCCTTTCTCCAGCAGGACGTCACCTTGCGCAAAATCCAACCCGCGGCGGCGGATGTTGCGTTCCTTTGCCGTCGGCTCGGTGACCTCGACCTGGCCACCGCCGAGATCCCTGACATTTTCCTGGATGACGATGGTGTCTGCGCCTTCAGGCAGCGGCGCGCCCGTGAAGATGCGCACGGCCTCACCCTTGCCGACAGTGCCGTCAAAGCCGCGCCCGGCAGGCGCCATTCCGATTACAGAAAGCCGCGCCGGGGCGGATGCCACATCCTGCGCCCGGGCCGCATAGCCGTCCATGGCGGACGCGTTGAAAGGCGGCTGGGTGCGCAGCGCTACGACTGACTCCGCCAGCACCCGGCCGGCCGCATCCGCCAGCGCGACGCTTTCACCCCGCAGCGCCGCAGCGCCGTCGAGGAGGCGTTGAAGCGCCTCGGCGACCGGAACCAGCGCCATTTACGAACCCGCCTTGTAGTCGCCGGACTTGCCGCCGGTCTTTTCCACCAGCCTGATGCCGGAGATGACCATGGCGCGGTCGGCCGCCTTGGCCATGTCGTAGATCGTCAGGCAGGCCACCGATGCAGCGGTCAGCGCCTCCATCTCGACGCCCGTCTTGCCGGTGACGCGGGCGAGCGCGGTGACCCTTAGGCCGGGCAAAGCGGGATCCGGCTCGATGTCGATCGACACCTTGGTCAACAGCAGCGGATGGCAGAGCGGAATCAGCTCATGCGTCTTCTTGGCCGCCATGATGCCGGCGATGCGCGCTGTGCCCAGCACATCGCCCTTCTTGGCGTCGCCATCGAGGATCATCTTCAGGGTTTCAGGCCGCATCGAGACAAAGCCCTCGGCGATTGCCGTGCGCGTCGTCTCGTCCTTGCCGCCGACATCGACCATGTTGGCCTCGCCCTTGGCGCCGAGATGGGTGAGGGCGGCTGTCATCGTCAGGCTACCTCGGCTGTCGCCTTGCCTGTCAAAAGCAGGCGCGTTGCCGCGGCGACATCCTCTTGCCGCATCAGGCCTTCGCCGACAAGGAAGGTTTCGATGCCGGTCTTTTGCATCCTGAGGCAATCGTCGTGGGTGAAAATGCCGCTTTCGCTGACCAGCAATCGGCCGCCCGGCACCATCGACGCCAGCCGCTCCGAGGTTTCAAGGCTGGTCTCGAATGTTCTCAGATTGCGGTTGTTGATGCCAATCAGCTGCGACGACAGTTTTACCGCGCGCTGCGTCTCGGCCTCGTCATGCACCTCGATCAGCGCATCCATGCCGAGTTCGAATGCGGTCGCTTCCAGTTCGCTCGCCAAGGCATCGTCGACGCTGGCCATGATGATCAGGATGGCATCGGCGCCCCAGGCGCGTGCCTCGTAGACCTGATAGGGGTCGAACAGGAAATCCTTGCGCAGCGCGGGAAGCGACACCGCCTTGCGCGCGTTGGTGAGAAATTCCGGCGCGCCCTGGAAGGATGGCGCATCGGTCAGCACCGAAAGACAGGCGGCGCCGCCTTTCTCATAGGCCCGGGCCAGCGCCGGCGGGTCGAAATCGGCGCGGATCAAGCCTTTGGACGGGCTCGCCTTCTTGATTTCGGCGATCAGCCCGAAACTGCCCGATCTGCGCTTCGCCTCAAGCGCCTTGAGAAAGCCGCGCGGCGCGTCCGCGTCCTTGGCCCGCGCCTTGATCTCGGCCAGCGGTATCTTCGCCTTTGCCGTCGCGATCTCGTCGCGCTTGTAGGCCTCGATCTTGCGCAGAATGTCAGCCACGGTCCTATCCGTTCGAAATCTCGACCAGCCTGTCGAGCACGCCCAGCGCCCGGCCGCTGTCGATGGCTTGTGCCGCCGCCGCCATGCCGTCGGCCAGCGTCGTTGCCTTGCCCGCCACCACCATACCGGCGCCGGCATTCATCAGCACCGTGTCGCGATAGGCCCCGGTAGCGCCGCCCAGCATGTCGCGCAATGCCTTGGCGTTGTAGGCGGCATCGCCGCCGCGCAACTCGTCCTTGGTGTGGCGCTGCAAACCCACCGCTTCCGGGATGAGCGTAAAATGGCGGATCTCGCCGCCGGCAAGTTCCGCAACTTGCGTCTCGCCGGTAGTGGTGATCTCGTCATAGCCGTCGCCATGGACGACCCAGGCATGCTCTGTGCCCAGCGCCTTCAATGTCTCGGCCACCGGCACGATCCATTCCGGCAGGAACACGCCGACCATCTGCCGGTTGACGCCAGCCGGATTGGACAGCGGGCCGAGCAGGTTGAAGATGGTGCGGGTACCGAGTTCGACGCGGGTCGGGCCGACATGCTTCATCGCAGGATGATGCGCCGGCGCGAACATGAAGCCGACGCCGGCCTCATGGATGCAGCGTCCGATCACGTCCGGCGGGATATCGATCTTGACGCCGAGCGCAACCAGCACGTCGGCGGCGCCCGTCAGCGAGGACAGGCCGCGATTGCCATGCTTGGCCACCGGCACGCCGCAGCCGGCGATGACGAAGGCCGAAGCCGTCGAGATGTTGACGGAGTGCGAGTTGTCGCCGCCGGTGCCGACGATGTCGATGGCGCCTTCAGGGGCTTCGACGCGCAGCATCTTGGCGCGCATGGTGGCGACAGCGCCGGAAATCTCGCTCACCGTCTCGCCGCGCACGCGCAGCGCCATCAGGAAGCCGCCGATCTGGCCAGGCGTCGCGTCGCCCGACATGATGATGTCGAAGGCTTCGCGCGCTTCGTCAAAGGTCAGCGCGGTCCCGGTGGCGACCTTGGCGATATGGATCTTCAGGGCGCTCATGGGGCCAAGACATTCATTGGGTTAAGGCGTTCATTGAGCCAAGGCCTGGGCAACGGCGGCCTGGTCGACGCTGACGGCGTACTGCGTCTGCAGCTGCGCCACCAACTGGTCGAGCAGATCGTCGGACATGCCTTGCGTGAAGGATTTCTGGGCATCGTCGGGCACCGAACTGGCATCGGCTCCGGCCGGCTCGAACACTTCGGCCACCTTGAACAGAATCTGGCCTTCGCCGGTGGGCGAGGGGATCAGCCCGGTGCCGCCTTCGCCGACGCCGAACATCGCTGCCGCGCCGTCCTTGCCGAAATCGACATCGTCGGCCTCGCGCTTCACACCGCGCTTGGTCTGCTTTTCAAGTTTCAGTTCGCCGGCGATGACGTCAAGCGTGGTGCCGGCCTTGAGGCGTTTGTCGAGCTCATCGGCCTTGGCGGTCAGCCGCTTGGTTGTTTCCTCTGTCGTCCAGTCCGCCACCACCCGCTGGCGAACCTCGTCCAGCGTGCGGTCGCGCGCCGGCGTGATCGATGTCAGCTCGTAGAACACGAAGCCATTGTTGGTCGTGGTCAGGGCCTCGTTCTCGGTGTTGGGTTCGGCCTCGAACACCGCCTTGATCAGGTCCGGCGATGCCGGCAGGTCCTTGATGACGGTTCCGTCCGGCTTGAGGCCGGTGCGGTCGATGGCGTCGACGGTGACGTCCTTGAGCTTCAGCTTGGCGGCGGCTTCGGCCAGCGTGCTGCCGGCGGCGCGGGTGTCTTCGTAGTTGTCGTGCACGTCGAGCAGGATGCGGCTTGCTTCGCCCAGTGCCAGATCCTTGCGGATCTGGTCTGACACTTCGGCCAGCGGCTTCACCACCTCGGGCTTGATATCGGTGACGCGCAAAAGCACAGGGCCGAACGTACCCTGGACGACCGGGCTGACTTCGTTGACGGCAAGCGCGAATGCGGCATCGGCGACTGCCTTGTCGCTGATCTTGTCCTTGGAGAGCGTGCCAAGCAACGTGTCGGCCTGGGTCTTTCCCTGCGCGATAACGATCTTGTCGAAGGTGGCGCCCGTCTTCAGCGAATCGGATGCTGCCTTGGCGGCATCCAGCGTCGGAAACACCAGCTGTTCGATGGTGCGCATCTCCGGCGTGGTGTAGCGCCCCTTGTTCTTGTTGTAGTCGTCGCTGACCTGCTGGTCGGTCACGGCGCTGATATCCATGATGTCTTCAGGCTCGAGCCGGACATAGGAGAATTTGCGGTATTCAGGCGCCGCGTAGGTTTTCTTGTTGGCCTCGAAATAGGCTTGAAGCACGCTGTCGGACGGCGCCTCGATCGGCTCGACCAGCGCCTTCGGCAAGGTCAGATAGTCGATGGTGCGGTCTTCGCCGCGATAGAGCGCGACCGCCTTGAAGAACGTGTCCGGCGCCTTGAGGCCGTCCGAAACCGCCTCGACGATCTGCTGGCGCACCGCCACCTGGGAACGGTTCTTCAGATAGTCCTCCGGCCGCATGCCGAGCTCGCGCAACCGCGATTCGAACAGCCGCCGGTCGAACTGGCCATTCGGGCCCTGGAAGGCGGGTTCCTGGCGCGTCAATTCGGCCAACTTGTCCTTTGAGAAGCCGAGCCCGAGCTTGCGCGCCTGTTCGTCGAGAACGGCGCCCGACACCAGCTGCGCCAGCACCTGGTTGTCGATGCCATAGGCCTTGGCCTGCTCGCGGCTGATGCGCTGGCCGATCTGCTGCTGCAGCATGTTGATCTGGCGATCGTAGGCGAGGCGGTATTCGGTGATCGACACGGTGGTGCTGCCGGCGGTGATGACCGCGTGATGGCCGGCCAGGAAGCCGCCCGCCAGGCGGGTGGTGACGCCCCAGGCGGCAAAGCTTGCCACCAGCAGTAACAGCAGGGTCTTCGCGACCCAGGTCCCCGCCGCGCTTCTCAATATACCAAGCATTGCTACTTCCGATTTTTCCGCACTTTCGTGTGCGCCCGAGTCTGAAACAAGCGCAATAGCGCCCTTCCGGCTCACTGTCGATTGCTTTGTGGCCTGATTTTGGTAGGGAGGGCGAGACCCCAATGTCGCCCGGAGAACCAGATCCCATGACGCCAGGAATTCGACCGCTCGTTGCCGGCAACTGGAAAATGAACGGCACCAGCGCCTCGCTGAACGAGCTCAGGATGATCGGCAACGGCTTCATGAGCGGGCTGGACGCCGAGACCGAAGCATTGGTCTGCGTGCCCGCCACCTTGTTGTCGCGCGCGGCCGAAATCCTGTCGCGCACGCCGGTGCGGTCCGGCGGCGAGGATTGCCACACCAAGGAAAGCGGCGCCTTCACCGGCTGTGTCTCGGCCGAGATGCTGAAGGACGCCGGCGCCAGCCACGTCATTGTCGGCCATTCCGAATGCCGTGAACAGCGCGGCGAGGACGATGCGACCGTCCAGGCCAAGGCGTCTGCCGCATGGCGAGCCGGGCTCGTCGCCATCATCTGCATCGGCGAGACCAAGGCCGAGCGCGAGGCGGGCGCTGCCCTCGACGTCTTGTCGCGCCAGGTCGCCGGCTCGGTGCCGCCCAGCGCGACGCCAGCCAACACCGTCATCGCCTACGAGCCGGTATGGGCGATCGGCACCGGCCTGACGCCAACCGCCGACGACGTGGCCGAGGCGCATGCGCATATCCGCGAAAAACTGTCGGAGGGGCTCGGCGCCTCGGTGGCCGGCAAGATCCGCATCCTCTATGGCGGCTCGGTCAAGCCGTCCAATGCGGTCGAACTGCTCGGCGTCAAAAATGTCGACGGCGCGCTGGTTGGCGGCGCCAGCCTGAAAGCGGCGGATTTTCTCGCCATTGCCGAGGCCTACGAGAATATCGCGTAGGCCCCGAAATTTCGTTGCCGACCAGTTCCGTCGCCGACTTGATCAAACGCCGCGCTGCGGCCGAAATCGTTGCAAAGGGCGCATTGCTTCCCATATTCCGGCCACGGGCTTGGAAATGCCGTTAAAGCATTGTATGGAGCCGCCTCCAAATCGCCGGCCCTGATCGCCAGGGAGCGGCAGGGCTTGCCAGGATAAAATATGGAAACCGTACTGATCGTCATCCACCTCATGGTCGTGCTCGCCCTTGTCGGCGTGGTGCTGCTGCAGCGCTCCGAAGGCGGTGGTCTCGGCATCGGCGGCGGTTCCGGTTTCATGACCGCGCGCGGCGCCGCCAATGCGCTGACGCGGGCGACGGCGATCCTGGCCGCGGCTTTCTTCGTCACGTCGCTGACACTCTCGATCGTTGCCCGCTACGGCGAAAAGCCGATCGACATTCTCGACCGCGTGCCGGCCGGCAATGGCGTGCTCAACCAGTTGCCCGGCACGACGCCACCTGCCGGCACCACCGCACCGGCTGCGCCTTCGGGCAATGGCCCCGCCACGACGCCTCCGGCCACCGCTCCCGCCACCACAGCCCCTGCGACGGCTCCGGCCCCGGCGACGCCGCCTGCAACCGATTCGGCTACGCCGCCGGCTGCCAACGGCGTCACCTTGCCGGTCACGCCACAGGTTCCGAACCAGTAGTCGGGTAAGCTCAGACGCCGCGATCTGTTGTTGTTTCAACACAGTCGCGGCAAATGCACATGATCACGAAGATTCGACTATGCCTCCCGCTTGAGGCTCCTCCGGCACTTCGATTATAGATTGCGCGCGGCACTTTCTGCGCCCTTGGGGGGCGCCGGGCGACGCCGTGGGCAACAAGCATTGAACGATCGGATCTTCGCCATGCAGCTTCGCAGCTTCATTTTTATGGGGTTTTGTGCCGTATTCGGCATGAGCTCCGCGGCCTTCGCCGGCACTCCGGCAATGACCTCACCGCAGGCGGTTAGCAAAACCGCTGTCATCAACGTCGCCGCCAAGAGCGATGCGGCGCAGTTGAAGCTTCTCAAGAAGAAGAAAGACCCGAGCCCTGAGGAGCTGGCTCAGATCAGCAAGCTCGAAGACAAGATCGCTGCCGACAAGGCGGCAGCCGGCGCCAAGGCACTCGAGGCCCGCAAGCTGGCCATGCGCGAGGCGGCAAAAGCCAAAGCCGACGCCCAGCGCCAGGCCTTCCTGGCCAGCAAGGGCAAGCCGGTCGTGGTCGCCGACGCCAAGTCGGCCAAGAAGACCACCAAGATCATTGCGCCGGTTGACCCGCTAGCGCCAATCGAGCCGATCCTGTCGGCCGAGCCGCTCCCGGCCGAAGCGATGAACGTCGCGCTGACCGGCAACAATAGCGAATTGCGCAGCGAGGCCCCTGGCCAGAAGCCACAGAGCGGCGGTCTGTTCGCCGGCCTGTTCGGTGGTACATCTTCTGCCTCCTCGATTGCCTATCTTCCCGAGACGCGCGCGCTCGACCAGGCTCTGGCCAAGCGCGAGGCAAAGAAGCAGTTCAAGGTGAAGCCGGAATTCGTGCCGCAGGAAGTCGAATTCAGCGGCTATTCCGCCGGCACCATCGTCATCGATACCAGCGCGCGCCGCCTCTATCTCGTCGAATCATCCTCGACGGCCCGCCGTTATGCGATCGCCGTCGGCCGCGAAGGCCTGCAGTTCAAGGGCACGGTCGCCGTCGGCGACAAGCAGGAATGGCCGCGCTGGATCCCGACGCTGGACATGCAGAAGCGCGAGCCCAAGCACTATGGCCAGTACAAGGACGGCATGCCCGGCGGCGGTCAGAACCCGCTCGGCGCCCGCGCCATCTATCTCTATGACGGCAAGAAGGACACGCATCTGCGCATCCACGGCACCATCGCGCCGCAGTCGATCGGAACCAGCGCCTCCAATGGCTGCTTCCGCATGATCAACGAGCACGTCATGGACCTCTACAGCCGTGTCAGGGTCGGCACCAAGGTCGTCATCATCTGACGTTCTCCCAATCCTGCCGAAAGGGCCGGCTTCTGCCGGCCCTTTTGTTTTGACTAAAACAACAGTCTCGAACCTCGTGACTATCGCGCCTTCTCTGGAAAAAGCCTCAGCGGCGGTTTTTTCTCTGGCGGAATCAATTCGGCCGCGTTAAGCGATGACTCCCATGGCGCGATATGTATTCATCACAGGCGGCGTGGTTTCCTCACTTGGAAAAGGCATTGCCGCAGCGGCCCTTGGGGCTCTCTTGCAGGCGCGAGGCTATCGCGCACGCATCAAAAAGCTCGACCCTTACCTTAATGTCGACCCCGGCACGATGTCGCCTTACCAGCATGGCGAGGTCTTCGTCACCGATGACGGTGCCGAGACCGATCTCGATCTTGGCCATTACGAGCGCTTCACCGGCCGCTCGGCCAATCAGCAGGACAACATCACCACCGGCCGCATCTACAAGAATATCATCGAGCGCGAGCGGCGCGGCGACTATCTGGGCGCGACTGTGCAGGTCATTCCGCACGTCACCGACGAGATCAAGCATTTCGTCCTCGACGGCAATGACGACTACGATTTCGTGCTGTGCGAGATCGGCGGCACCGTCGGCGACATCGAGGCGATGCCTTTCCTCGAAGCGATCCGCCAGCTCGGCAACGACCTGCCGCGCAACAATGCGGTCTATGTCCACCTGACCTTGATGCCCTACATCCCGACGGCCGGCGAACTGAAGACCAAGCCGACCCAGCATTCGGTCAAGGAACTGCGCGGCATCGGCATTGCGCCCGATATCCTGCTGGTCCGCGCCGACCGCGCCATTCCCAAGGAAGAGCGCAGAAAGCTGTCTCTGTTCTGCAATGTGCGCGAGAGTGCTGTCATCCAGGCGCTCGACGTGCCGCACATCTATGACGTGCCGATGGCCTACCACAAGGAAGGCCTCGATTCGGAAGTGCTGGCCGCCTTCGGCATCGATCCGGCGCCCAAGCCGCGCATGGAGCCCTGGCAGGCGGTGTCCAACCGCATCCACAATCCGGAAGGCGAGGTGACGATTGCCGTCGTCGGCAAATATACCGGCCTCAAGGACGCCTACAAATCGCTGATCGAGGCGTTGTCGCATGGCGGCATGGCCAACCGCGTCAAGGTCAAGCTCGACTGGATCGAAAGCGAGATCTTCGAGAAGGAAGACCCGACGCCCTGGCTGGAAAAGGTGCATGGCATCCTGGTCCCCGGCGGCTTCGGCGAGCGCGGCTCCGAAGGCAAGATCCTGGCAGCGAAATTCGCCCGCGAGCGCAAGGTGCCGTATTTCGGCATCTGCTTCGGCATGCAGATGGCCTGCATCGAGGCGGCGCGCTCGCTGGCCGGGGTCGAGCATGCCTCGTCGACCGAATTCGGCCCGACCGAGGAGCCGGTGGTCGGCCTGATGACAGAATGGCTGAAAGGCAACATGCTGGAAAAGCGCCGCGTATCAGGCGATCTCGGCGGCACGATGCGGCTCGGCGCCTATCAGGCCGAGCTCACCAAGGGCTCGAAGATCGCCGAGATCTATGGCGACACGCAGATTTCAGAGCGCCACCGCCACCGCTACGAGGTCAATGTCGACTACAAGGAGCGGCTGGAAGATTGCGGCCTGGTGTTTGCCGGCATGTCGCCCGACGGCGTGCTGCCGGAAACGGTCGAATACCCAGACCATCCCTGGTTTATCGGCGTTCAGTATCACCCGGAACTGAAGAGCCGGCCGCTTGAGCCGCATCCGCTGTTTGCCAGCTTCATCTCGGCTGCGGTGGACCAGTCGCGGCTGGTATAAGTCGCTGGCGGCGCCGGTGAAGACCTATGTCGCGCTGCTCTACAGCATCATCCTCGGCGACGGCCGCCGGGTCGTCATGTCCGACCTCAAGGCGATGGCCGAAAGCCTCGGGCTGAAGAACCCGCGCACGCTTGTGGCGACCGGCAATCTGGTCTTCGAGACACGGGCGGCGGACATAGCCAGGCTGGAACAGCGGCTCGAAACGGCCTTCGAAAAAACCTTCGGCCGCCATGTCGTCATCATCGTGCGCACTGCCGAGGACTGGCTGAAGCTTGCCGCCGCCAATCCATTCCCAGCCGAGTCGGCTGAAACTGGCGATCAGGTCGCGGTACGGATCATGCGCACGCCTACGCCCGCAGATGGCGTCGCCGCGCTACAGGCCTATGCCGCCGAGGACGAGAAGGTGGCGTCGGTCGAGGGCGACATCTGGGTCGTCTTTTCGCGCGAGCGGCCAAGTTCAAGGCTGCTTGCGGCCATGAATCACAAGCGTCTCGGCATAGGGACTGCACGCAACTGGAACACGGTGCGCAGGTTGGCTGAGATGGTCGGTAGGGACTTCCCTTCTCCCCCTGTGGGAGAAGGTGTCGCCGAAGGCGACGGATGAGGGGTGTTCCAGGGAACGCCAACGTCTCACTCCGCTGGAACATCCCTCATCCGTCTCGGCGCTAACGCGCCGATCCACCTTCTCCCACAGGGGGAGAAGGGGAAAGTGTGCTCACGCCTTCGCCGTCTTCGCTCCAGCGCCGAGCGCCATGGTGCGCAGCACGTAGTAGATCGCGCCGGCAATCGCCACGCCGAAGAACCAGCCATAGACGCCCCACCAGGCCGGCAGCCAGTTGGTGAAGTTGGGCAGGATCGACGAGAAGATGGCGCCGATGCCGGCGGCGATGAAGGCATTGACATGCCAGCCGCCCTGGAAGCGGAATTCGCCGTCTTCGCGGTAGAGCGCCTCGACATCGACCTCGCCTTTGCGGATCAGATAGTAGTCGACCATCATCACGCCGAAGATCGGCCCCATCGTCGCGCCGATGATGTTGACGAAGGACGCGGCGCTGCCTTCCCACGGCGCGAAGGGATAGAGCACAAGCGCGATCAATGCAGCGATATAGCCGCCTTTCTTGAAGTCGATCTGGCGCGGGAAGACATTGGAGAAGTCGAAGGCCGGCGAGACGAAGTTCGCCACCACATTGATGCCGAGCGTCGCCACGGCGAATGTCAGTGCGGCAAGTGCTGCTAGGAACCAACTGTCGAACTTGGCCGAGATCTGGTCGGGATGCAGCAACACCTCGTGGTAGACGTCATAGGCGGCGATGGTGGTGACGCCGGCGACCAACGAGAACAGAATGAGGTTGACCGGCAGGCCCCAGATGTTGCCCTTGCGCAGCGACGCCTGGTCGGGCGCATAACGGGCGAAATCGCAGAAGTTTAGATAGAGCGCCGAGAAATAGGTCACCCAGATCGCCGCCACCGCAAACAGCGCCGTCCACGAACCGGGCGTTCCCGGCACGCCGGCATCCTTGGTCTTTTCCAACAGCACATCCATTGGGATATCGCTGGTGAAGGCGAAGGTTCCGGCCTTGACGCAGAGATAGATCGCCAGGATCAGCATCATCACCCACACGGCCGGGCCAGCCCAATCCTGGAAGCGGCGCACGGTTTCCATGCCGCGTTGGATGATCAAGAGCTGGAGCGCCCAGATGACGACAAAGCAGATCACCTCAAGGCCGCTATGGCCGAGGAAATGCGTGTTGGCGTTGAAATCGGCGAACCATTGCGAGCGGATCAACAACGCCACGATCGCCCCGGAGGCTGCCGCCGTCTGTGCGCCGTACCAGAAGCAGGCGACGATGGCGCGCACCAGGGCAGGAATGTTGGCGCCCCAGATGCCGAAGGAGGCGCGGGCCAGCACGGGGTAGGGCACGCCGGTCTTCACGCCGGCATAGCCGACCATGTTCATCAGGGCATAGATGATCAGCGAGCCGATGCCGATGGCGATGATGAAATTGACGAATCCGCCGCAAAACAGAAACAGGCTGGCAGCGAGATAGTAGCCCCACAGGCTGTGAACGTCCGACGTCCAGACATTGAAGATGGAAAACGGTCCCCAGTTTCGAATTTTTGCCGGAGCCAGATCCTCGTTGTAGAGGTCAGGCGAGGCACCCTGTATTGTCATGGCGATGTCCCCTTTTTGCAGCACGCGCCCTCACGCGTTGGCTGCGTGGAGGTTAAGCCTGACGCAGGGGAACCCGCAAGCAATCCATTTGCCGGCTCTGACCTTAAAGATATTCAATGCAAATCGCGCTTATCGATTGGCGTTTGTAGAGGCGGACGCCATCGCAGCGGTCTTGATTCGATCTGCTGACAGCCGCGATCAGGACACTTTCCGGTCAAGGACCGGAGACGCCTCGAAATTGGCGGCAAGCCAAGCGATCGCGCGGGTGACGTCATCGAGCTTGTATTGAGCCGCCGTGGGGCCGCGCGGTTTGACACGGATCGAGATGCCGCCGGCTTCATTGATCGCCTCGAAACCGTTTTCGTCAGCGGTGTCGTCGCCGAGGAAAACCGGCCGCCTCCCGGCAAAGGACGGGATTGCCATGAAGCGCCGCACGGCGGCGCCCTTGGCTGCTTCGAGCGGCATGAGCTCGACGCCGGCATTTCCCGGAATGACCCGATAGCCCTTGGGAAGATTGGCCAATGCCTGCTCGACAAGTTGCGTGGCCCTGGCCAGCAAATGCGGCGCCGCACGCGTATGGATGGCAAGGATCGGACCCTTGCGCTCGATATGGACCTGCCCGTCATCCAGTTCGGCTTCGATGGCGTCGGCAAGGGCAGCCATATCGGCGGGAGTATCCGCGGCAACGACCGGGCCGTCGGGCGTGAGCCGATGTTCCAGCCCGTAGAGGCCGGCAACGCGCAGCTTCAGGGGATGAAACAGGCGATCGGCGACCTCAACCGAGCGGCCGGTGATGAAGGCGACGGCGCCGTCCAGCCGTTCGTCAATGGCGCCGAGCAGAGTGCGCAATTCGTCGCTGACGGACACAGCGTCCGGGTGAGCGGCATGCTCCAGCAAGGTGCCGTCAATGTCGAGGAAAAGCGCCCATTGTCCTGCGGGCAGGTTGGGGGCGGTTGGCAGGCTTGTCATGACGCCACCTTGTGCATGCGCTCGACGAGCGAGACGATGTTGGTGTCGGTGCTTGCTGGCCGCTCGGCAACACCTGTCGCCCGGTCGAGATCGCCGCGTTTGCGCAGCCGCGCCGCGTCGAGCAGCATGCTGCCGGCCCAGCGATAGACATTGTTGTCGCGCACATTCTCGCGCATGCGCCGCATGCGCTGGCGCTGCTCTTCCGGCGGCATGGTCAGCGCCTGCTGCAGGGCCTCGCTCATCATCGCCGCGTCGTAAGGATTGACGATCAGCGCCTCCAGCAGTTCGCGCGACGCTCCAGCAAAGGTGCTGAGCAAAAGAGTGCCCTGCTCGTCGTCGCGCGCGGCAACGAACTCTTTGGCGACGAGGTTCATGCCGTCATGCAGGCTGGTGACCATGCAGATGTCGGCGGCTCGGTAGATCTCGTAGACCTGCTCCTGCGAGTGATGTTCGGCCACCATGATCACCGGCTCGTAGCCGTCACTGCTGCCATAGCGCTGGTTGAGGTCGTCGGCATAGCGCATGCATTCGTCATGCAGTTGCTGATAGGCCGGCAGCGTGCCGCGGCTGGGCGCCGCGATCTGCAGGAAGACCAGTTTGCCGATCCATTCGGGATGGCGCGTGAACAATTCGTCCAAAGCCTGAAAGCGGTCAAGAATCCCTTTGGTGTAATCGAGCCGCTCGACGCCGATGCAAAGTTTGACGTCAGCCCGAAGCCCGAACCTCTCGCGCAGGCGGGTGCGGCATTCCTCGACTGTCGGGAGTTTTGCCAGCAACTCGGCCGGCCACTCGATGGAGATCGGATAGGCATGTACCAACGTCGTCTGCCCGCCATAGGAGATCGCCGCATCGGCGCGTTCGATGCGGCTTTCCAGGAAGCGATCGACGCTTTCGGTGAAATTGTTGGCGTGGAACTGGGTGTGGAAGCCGATGATCGAGCTGCCGAGCAACCCCTCCAGGATGCGCTCCCGCCACGGGCAGATGCTGAAGACTTCGGAGTTCGGCCAAGGGATATGCCAGAAGGTGATGATGATCGCCTCCGGCAGGCGCTCGCGGATCATGCGCGGCAAAAGCGCGAAATGGTAATCCTGGACCAGCACGATCGGCCGCTCGTTGCGCGCTTCGGCCACCACCGTATCGGCGAATTTGCGGTTGACGGCCTCATAGGCCTCCCAGTCCGAGGCGCGGAAGATAGGACGGGTGAAGGCGATATGGCAGAGCGGCCACAGGCCTTCATTGGCAAAACCGAGATAATAGCCCTGATATTCGTCCTCGCTCAGCCAGACGCGGCGCAGCGTGTAGGACGGATGATCCGGCGGCACCGGCAACCGGTCGTTCTCGTCGACGGTGAGGCGGTCAGCGCTACCACCGCCATAGGCGATCCAGGTGCCGCCGCAGGCGCGGGTGATCGGCTCCAGCGCCGAGACCAGTCCGCTGGCAGGCACGACAAGCTCGACGCCATTGTCCTTGACGTTGTGAATGTAAGGTTCGCGATTGGAGACGACGATGACCTGCGCGTCCGGCAGGTCGTCGGTGAGGATCTTGCGCAAGGTTTCGGGTGACCACGTCACCAGTGCGGCATCGACGGACTGGCCGTTCTTTTCAAACTCGCGCATGACTTTGCGCGCTGCTTCCGCCACCACATCCTCGCCCGCCGTTCGAGCGACTGGTGGGTGGCTGCCGCGCTGCCGGGATACTGAAAACACAATGGCGAGGGCGGATAGGCCGAGGCTTGCCAGGATCACGATCCAGAGCATGTCGACGCCATAATCTGTCATTAAAGTGCCAATCTCCGCCTTCGGCGGCCATTCTTCTTCGTTGAATTTGAACATGCTTCCGGCGGCTGGCCGCAGGCAGCTGTCATGTTGCAACGCACAAAACCGCGATCGGTTCCCGCGAAAATGACCCAGCTAGCTTCGCACGATCAGCGGAATCAGCCCCTCATGGCGGTCGGCGAGAAAGGCGACGACACGGTCGCCTACCCGCTGGAAAGTCAGATCGACTTTCTTTTCGCCGACGCCCAGATGTCGGAGCGTCAGTGTGTCGATGCCGATCGGCAGCCGGGGACGCGTGACATGGATTTCGCCGTTCCAGCCGTCGATTTCCAGGCCGAGGCAGGCCTGCATCAGCATGAAGGCCGACCCCGCCGACCATGCTTGCGGCAGGCAGGCAACGGGATAGGCGATCGGCGCTTCGCCGACCGAGCGGGTGAACCCGCAGAACAGTTCCGGCAACCGCATGTTGAAATGCACGGCCGATTCGAACGTGCCACTCATCAGCCGCACCACATTGTCGCGCTCGCCAAACCGCGCCAGGCCGGCACCGCAAATCGCCGTGTCGTGCGGCCAAATCGACCCGTTGTGGTACGACATCGGATTGAACAGAACCGCATCGTCAGCCAGTGTCCGCACGCCCCAGCCGGACTGGAAGGACGCCGAAAGCAGCTGGTCGGCGACCATTTGCGCCCGCGCCGGGTCGGGCAGGCCGACATACAGCAAATGCCCGGCATTGGACGTGCGCACCTTGCAGGGTTCGCCGGCGCCATCGATGGCGAGCGCGTAGAAGCCGAGATCGTCGAGCCAGAAATCGCGCTCGACGGCGATCCGCATCTCTTCGGCGCGGTTTTCCCAGTGATCGGCCTGGGCGAACTCGCCCCGGCGGCGGGCGAGCGCCGCCAGGCCACGGAAGGCGGCAAAGACATAGCCTTGCACTTCGACCAGCGCGATCGGACCCTTGGGAATGCGCCCGTCGGCGTGGAAGACAGAATCGAAACTGTCCTTCCAGCCCTGATTGGCAAGGCCGGATTCGGCGGCGCGCTGATAGGTGACGAAGCCTGTCGCGCGGCTGGCTTCCTCGGTCCACTCGGCGGCGGCGCAGAGAGACGGCCACAGGTTGGCGATGAAGTCCATGTCGCCTGTGCGCTCGGCATAGGCACAGGCAAGGTGGATGTAGAGCGGCGTGGTGTCGACACCGCCATAGTAGCGGCCGAAGGGCAGCTCCTGCAGCGCCACCATCTCGCCCTTGCGCGTCTCGTGCATGATCTTGCCTGGCTGCGAGTCGCTGAACGGCGAGGTCTCGGTCGCCTGGTGCTGGGCGAGGAAGGTGAGCACGCCGCGCGCCAGGCCGGGATTGAGCCACAGCATCTGCAGCGCCGAGATGACCCCGTCGCGGCCGAAGGCGGTGGAAAACCATGGAATGCCGGCATAGGGGTAAGGGCCGGTCGACAGCTCGGTGGTCAGCAGGGCCACATCGGCGCGGGCGCGTTCCACCCAGTCGTTGAAGACGCGGCCCGAACTGTGCACCGTCGCGCCATGGCGGCGCTTGGCCCGCATGCCGAAGCGGGCGCGCGCCGCAGCCGCGCGAAACCGGTCGCGGTCGGGTGGCTCGGCCAGTTCCGGACCAACCTCGACATAGAACACCTTGCTGCTGCGCTTCGTCACCGCGATGAGGAAATCCGCGCGCTCGGCACTCAGCTGGTCCGGCGCCTGCGAAAACGAGATCGCGGACTGCCGGGCCAGACCGTCCAGCCCGTCGTAACGCAGGAGCACCGAAGTCGCATCTATCTCGGCCGCATGCGCCGTGCCGCGTTTTGGCCTGGTTGAACCGCGCACCTCGAACATGTCACGGAAATCGGCGGCAAAGTGCAGCGAAATGCGGATCGCGGAATGCTCCTGACTGTAGTTGGAGAGAGTGATGCGCTCGAACAGTCTGTCCTGCCACAGCAGCCTGACGCGCTCGATGTGGATGGCGCCCTGCGGGATGTCGCGGCCGCCGACGCTCTGCATCGGCAGGTTGGTCAAATTGCTGGTAAACAGCACGTTGTCCTGGCTGAGCGAGGCGCCGAGCAGCGATGTCTGCCGGCCGCCGACGGCCAGCCGGAATTCCGACAGCACCCGCGTGTCGTCGCGGAAGAACCCATCGCCGGCGCCGCGTATGTCGCCATAAGCATCGGCTACCGCAAAACAGTCGCCTTGTTTCAGGGCGAACAGCCGGTGCGGCTCGCGCGGCGCGGTTTCATCCAGGGAGGCAAGGGCCACGGCGGGGTCGAGCTTGCGCTCGTCAAGTTGGGTCATCAGTCACAAATCTCTGTTTTGGCTCCGGAGCATCCGCCGTCGCTCAAGATGCTTTCGCTTCCGCTGGAATGCCGATCAGGCGCGCATAAGCAGAGAGATAGTCACGGGCCATCCTCTTGGCGGAGAACCGCTTTTCGAAGACGGCACGCACCTTTCTCCGGTCGAGCTGCAGCAAGGCCGGCACCGCGGCGACGGCAGCGTCACGCGAATCGACGATAAAGCCAGTGACGCCCTGGTCGATGACTTCCGGCAACGCACCGCAGTTCCAGCCGATGGTTGGCGTACCGCAGGCCATCGCCTCGATCGCGGCAAGGCCGAACGGCTCCGGCCAATCGATCGGAAACAGGAGCCCGGCCGCATTGCCGAGGAATTCAGCCTTCTCGTCCTCGGCAATCTCGCCGACATACTCGATACGGTTGCCTTCGATCAGCGGCTCGATCGTCTCGTGGAAATAGGCGCGGTCGTCATCGCCGATCTTGGCCGCCAGCTTGAGCTTCATGCCCGAGCGCAAGGCGATGTCGATGGCGCGGTCCGGCCGCTTGTCGCGCGACAGCCGGCCGAGGAAGGCAAGGTACGGTTCGTCCGTCGCCGGCTCCAAGGTCGGCTGATAGAGGCCGGTCGGCAGCCCGTGATGGATGGTGGCCAGCCAATTGGCGTTTGCGAGCTCGGTTCTCTGGCTGCGCGAAATGGAGATCAGGGGAAAGCGTGGAAAACACTCATACGCCGGCGCCAGATCGACATAGTCCAGCCGGCCATGCGGCGTCGTCACCGTCTTGCCCGGCATGGTCTCGAAGAACGAAAAATGCAGGAAATGGCTGAGGTGAAAATGAATGATATCAAACTCATCGGCGCGGTTCCTCACATCGGCCAGCATCGCAAGATGGGCTGCTGTCTCTGACTTGAGCGGGCGGGGGTCGAGGCGCAGCGCACGCTCGCGTCCGGGTATCAGTCTGGCAGAGGTGTGGCTGTCGCCGCTGGCAAACAGGGTCACCTCATGGCCGAGTTCGACCAGCCCTTCGGTGAGATAGGAAACGATTCGCTCGGTGCCGCCATAGAGTCTGGGTGGCACGCATTCATGCAACGGGGCGACGTGGGCTATGCGCATGGTATAAACTGTCCCTCAAAAGGCGAATACGGGAGCGAAATGCATCAGCGGGCGTAACGTTCCGGACAAAAGACGGCCGCCGGCAATCTCGGTTCGACCAGCGCGAAATTTTTTTGCAACGAGCGGGAACCAACTCGCTGTTCGCGAATTTCATAGGGTTGGTTCGCACTGCGGCCGACCAGGGAGAGAACAAAATGAACCGCTTGCATTTCTTTACGCCGGTGCGCATCGCGCGCGGGCAGGGACATCCCATCGAGGAAGTCGATAGCGTTGCCGAAGCGATGGTCTTTCTGCAGAAGTGGCCGGTGGGACGGCGTGGACCGGTCTATCAATGCGCCGTGAATTGCTGCTCCGCGGCCCTGTCGGGCCGGATGTCGGCCGAGGAGGCAAGGAAGGCGTTTACGGGCTTTGCCCGCATCACCCGCCTTCTCGACGACGATATGGCGATGCCGATGGGCGGCGAAAGCATGGCGGACGTCTACGCGTTGCGCCGTTAGGCTGCGGCCACAGACTTTTTTGGCGATTCAAGCCGGGCCGTGGCGGCGCGGACATCATCTTTTTCGCACCATAGTATTCCCGCGCAGCCCTTCACCTCATGGGCTGCACTGTGCTTTCATGCGGCGTTTCGCATGACCGGTGGTTGGACGACCGATCCGCAAACGGTCGGTACGTGGAGGGGTAGACATTGCCGAGACTGATCCTGGGAACGCTCGGCGCTATCGTCATTGCCCTTATCTGGGCGATCCTTGCCAGTTTGATGGGCGCACCGTCGATCGTGATCACGGTCGGTGCGGTCGCCATTGGGGCCGGCGTCTACACCTACGTCGACAGACGCTTTTATTGAGCCACCCTCATAGGGGCTTTTTCGCACCGGGCCGACGGTGGCGCGCACGGCCAATTGCACGCCGATGTTGACGCGCACAATGTTTGCGCCCGGATCCGCGATGCGTTTCATCAGCATCTGTATTCCGGCACGGCCCAGTTCGACGCGGTCGATGCGGATGGTGGTCAAGGGCGGGCGGCTATGAAGGGCAACTGCGATATCGTCGAGACCGATGACTGAAAAATCGTCTGGAACCGAGAAACCGCTGCTTTGCAGCGCCTGCATGAAGGCGCCCGCGACCGCTCCGGCTTGCGAGAGCAACTGGCCGGCCATGGTTTCCTCGCGCCATGGCACGCAATCGTATCTATCCCCGCATAATGCGATAGACAGTTGCATCACCCTCCACACCCCGAAGAGGCGCGTCAAAGGCCTCGACGCGGTGGCCGGCAAGCATTTCGCCAACCCCGGGCGCGGAGTGGAGCGCCTCGGAAATGCAGATCTGTCCGCCTTCTGCCAGGGATTGCACGCGCGCGGCGACATTCACGGTCTGGCCGAAATAGTCGAGGTTTTCGTTGAGCGTCACGGCGATCGATGGCCCACAGTGGGCCCCGATCTTGAGGATGATCCCCGGCCCGTCATGGTCGCCGTTGAAGCGATCGATCTCGTCAAGGATGTGGAGTGCAGCCGAGATTGCATCCGACGGCTGCGAGAATACAGCCATCACCGCATCGCCAATCGTCTTGACCACCGCCCCGGAATGTTGCTGAACCGTCGCGTTGACCAGTGCGAAATGCTCGCGGACCAAAGCATAGGCGTTGAGATCGCCCAGGCGCTCATACATGGCGGTCGAGCCTTTGAGGTCCGTGAACAGGAAGGTGATCTGCCGGATGCCGAGCCCCTCCTTCTCGTCGACACGCTCGGACCGGAAGAGCTGGCGGAAGGTTTGCCGCGCAAGCAGCGCTCCGCCGGAAACATAAGGGTCGAAATCGAGCGCCGGCTTGGTGGTCAGCGCGACAAGCTCGGGCGGCCAGTTGATGACGAGCAACGAACCGCGCACCGGCCCAGTATTCGCCACCTCCATGACGATCGGGCCAGGTGGCACGGCGGGCAATGCCGGCAGGAAGCGCTTGCCATCATAATCGATCTTCAGAACTGTCGGTGCCGACATCGGATTGCCTGATATCGGCACGGCGAATGCGGCCTGTGTCCGCACGTTGACGCCCGCAAGGGCGCCCGGTCCTATGTCGGCGCGGAGCACTGTGGTGGTGCCGGGCGGCAAAAACGTCATGCCCCTGACGAAGCCGCGCAGAACGTCAAGAAAGCGAACGTCTTGCCCCGGCAGACGCCCGTCATGTCCGAAGTGGAGCTTCCAGTGAAAATCCTCGACCGGGAGCGTCTCAGGGTCGTGATACGGCAGGCGCCGTAACTTCGGCGACACCGAGAAGGTGACCTCGATGAAGTCGTCGAGGTCGGTGTCGCCCGATACGTCGCACAGGCCACAAACGTAATGGGTCTTCAGCGTGCGCAGGGCGCCGAAACTATCGAGCACCATCCCGGACTGGGGACAGAGCACATCCCAGCTCATGTCGAACAAGCCACAGCGGGTGGCATGAAGGAAGAGGTCGATTGCTTCAGGCTCGGCGATTGCGCGGTCACGAGCAAAGCTCAGCGGATTGACGCGATAGAGTGAGCGGTCGTCGGCGCTCCTGATCAGCGTCTCGAATTTCGAGATGACGCGCGGGCTCCAGGCTCGCGCCTGCTCCACCTTGGTCATGCTGCTTTCGAGAAGACGATCGTCGACTACTGTCACGCCGGACCCTCAACCTTGCCGCGCCACAGCCTACTAAAAAACCAGCGCGATGCGAATGGATTGCCGTCGAAAGCGTCTGCCGGCACAGCAGAGATGCTCCTGCTCCTCTAGCCTCCCATCCAAGGCATATCGATCGCCCCGAGCGATACAACGATCCCGAGGGCCACTAGCGCAACTCCCAAACTACCTTCGAAGCGGCGGCCAGGGGGCAGCAGCTTCTCGACGAAGACGAGCAGCGTCAAAAGCAGCATCCAGGCGATGCTCATGACGCCGGTTGCGACCAACACGGCAAACAGCGCCCAGCAGCAGCCAAAGCAATAGAGACCGTGGCGCAGTCCCATCTTGAGCGCGCCAACACGCCCCTCGCGCCAGTGCTGCGCAACGAAAGCGAGCGGCGAACGGCAATGGCTGAGGCAAATATGCTTGAGGGTCGTGAATTGATAGAGCCCGGCGACGCAAAGCGTGGCACCGAGCGCGAGCGGTGCCCATTTCGAACGCTGGGGCGGATCGAGGTTCGTTGCAACGTCGCTACCGAGCTGGACCAGGGCATAGACGACAAGGCCCGCCGCCGCCCAGACGAGCAGATAGCCCGCGACGAAGGTCCACGTCGGGATGGCCACGTGTTGTTCGCGCCTGGCCTGCGCGGCCGCGAACATAAATATCATGGGCGCCGCAGCTGGCAGCATCATGGCCGCCATCATCACGGTCCACACAGCGACAAAAGCGGCGGCGCCGGCAACTGACCAGCCGTCGGCGGCAATTCCGGCCGTCGCCATGCCGGCCATGCCTTCCATACCCTCCATACCGCCGCGCACGGCAATGCCCATGGGCATATCCATGCTGAAGGTCTGGTAGAGGGTGAGCGCCCACGCCACTGCTGTCAGCCCGACGAGCGATGCGAGCAGACCGAGCGGGATGCCGCGCAGATTCCGGGTGAACCGCCGCGATTTCCTGGGGATCGCGTCAGCCATTGTCATGCCCTAGTTCGGGCCGGTCCAGTCGAACGGGATGTGCTTGCTCGACCGGGCCGTGCCAGTCCAGTCGAACCCAAAGCCTTTGGTGCTCACCTCGACAGAACGCCCCCAGGTGACAACCTGGCCCGGGCCGACCTCCGAACCCGGCGGATTGATCGTCTGCACCCGCTTGCCAGGTGGTGTGGTGGGGCCGGAAAGCGCCTCTGCGCGCCCAACGACGAGGCCAGGAATTTCGACCCGCCATGTGGCCAGGTCGCCCGCCACCTCGAAAGTGATCGGAACGAACTCCATTCCGCGCATCTCGCCGATATTTGCGGCAAAGCCCGCGGGCCAGCCGCCGGCGTGGCCGCCGAAGATCGCCTGCAGGGCTTCGCGCTGCGCATCATCCGCCTTCTCGTCGAGATACATGCCCATCACAGCCCTTGCCTCGCCGGCCCATAGATTGCCTTCGAACTCGCCGAGCGCCACCAGCGTCAGGCCGTCGAGCTTCACGCCGCCATACTGACCCTCACGCACATGCCAGGCGAGCACGCCCTGGCAGTGATTGCCGGTTGGCCGCTGGGCGAACTCGCAAGGGCAAGGGATGTCGCAACTGCAGATGTCGAACCAGTCGCCTGCGAGCCGCCATTGAGGCACTGCATTCATGGCTCGTCCTCCGGAGATCGGGCCTGATTATACGTCGAAGTCTGGTCGCGCTCCAGCAGTTCGTGCGTCGCTCGCTGGCGTTGATGGATTGGCCCCCACATTGGTGGTCGAGCGGTGCATATCAAACCTGCAGTTGGGCCACTCAGGGCCGGATCTCGACGACGGACGTGCCGGAGACCGGGTCGGTAACGCCGAGGTCGCCACCGAGATCCTCCAGCATGTCGCGCATCGTATCGAGAAGGCCGATCATCTGCGGCCGCGCTGCCGCGAGGCTGTCCATGTCGTTCCATTCTCCGACGACACAGAAGGTCCGGTCGCCGGTCTTGATCAGCGCGGCCTTTCGAAATCCCTTGACGTCGAGGCTCGCCTTCTTGTGGGCATCGATGAAGGCCTGTTCCTTGCCTGGCTTGGTGCGAAACCGAACAACATTGTAAGCAGTCATGCCTTCCTCCAACCCATAGCTAACTTGGATCAACCGGGCTTACGGGCGAGCCTCCAGAACCATGTTGAACGGCGTATCGGTGGCGCGGCGGAAGCGGCGGAAGCCGCCGCCGGTAACCACCTTGCGCAGCCTGGCCTCGCCCGCCTGGGCGCCGAGGCCCAGCCCAACCTCCTGCGACAGCGAGGCAGGCGTGCAGATGAAGGTCGAGGCGGCGTAGTAGATGCGGCCAACCGGGTTGAGGTTCGCTGAAAGCTGGTCGTGGGCGAACGGTTCGACGATCATCCAGGTGCCGTCCGGCTTCAGGGCCTTGTGCACATGCCTGGCAGCGCCCTCCGGATCGCCCATGTCATGCAGGCAGTCGAAGAAGGCGACGAGGTCGTAGGTGCCCGGAAAATCCTTGGCCGCCGCCACTTCGAAATGGGTGTTGCCGGCGACGCCGGCCTCCTTGGCGGCGGCGCGCGCCCGTTCGATCGACGGGGCATGATAGTCGAAGCCGGTGAAGCGCGAATTCGGGAATGCCTTGGCCATGAGCACGGTCGAGGTGCCGTGGCCGCAGCCGACGTCGGCAACGTCTATGCCTCGCTCCAGCTTCTCGACCACGCCATCGAGCGCCGGCAGCCAGGAGCCGATCAGATTGGCGTTGTAGCCGGGCCGGAAGAACCGTTCCGTGCCGCGGAACAGGCAGGCGCTGTGATCGTGCCAGCCCAGTCCCTTGCCCGAGCGAAACGCCTGCCGCACCTTTTCTTCGTCAAGCCACAGCGTCGAGACGACCTCGAAGGCGCCGGCCATGAAGGCCGGACTGTCCTCATTGACGAAGACCTGTTCCTGCTCGGGGCTGAGGTAGAAGCTGTCGCCGGCCTCGTCATATTCGACATAGCCGGCGGCCGCCTGGGCGGAAAGCCATTCGCGGACCAGACGCTCCTGTGTCCCGGTCGCTTTGGCAAGCTGTCCGGCAGTCATATTGCCGCCCTTGCTCATGGCCGCAAAAAGGCCGAGCCTGTCGCCCAACAACACCGCCGCCCCAGTGGTGATGGCACCGAGATCGCCGACCATCTTTCCAAGCAGCGCCTCCAGTTTTTCCTGGTCGGGCTGTTTCTCCTTGTTGCGCTCCAGCATCGGCTTTCTCCTCCGGCTCGGTCCCAAACACTCGCCATGGCGGCACACCTGGTTCGGCCACCGGGAGGGTCTCCCATGGACAGCGGAGAAAGTTTACCTGAGGATAGCACCCGCCGATAGTGCCGAGTTCTGATTGCGGCGATGCATGCCGGGCATCAGCGGGGATGTGTCATGGAAATGCACGAAATTCGTTATTTTCTGGCCGCCTGCCAGACGCTCAACTTTCGCCAGGCGGCGGACCTTGTGCATATCACGCAGCCTGCGCTCACCCGCGCCATACAGAAGCTGGAAGCCGAACTCGGCGGCCTGCTCTTCCATCGCGACAAGAGCCATGTCCAACTAAGCGATTTCGGCCGGCTGATGCGAAGCCACCTCGACGAGATCGAGCAGCGCTCGGAGCATGCCAAACGCACCGCCAGAAGCTTCCTGTCGCTGGAGGCCGCACCGCTGACGCTGGGCGTGATGTGCACCATCGGCCCGCTGCGCTTTATCGGTTTCCTCAACGCGTTTCGCGAGCGTTTTCCCGGCATTCATGTGACTGTGATCGAGGGCGCCGCCGACCACCTCACCGATCTTCTGCTGAAGGGCAAGCTGGACATCGCGCTGTTGGCACGGCCCGAGCCCTTCGACCCCCGGCTGAAAGCGGAGCCGGTCTATGCGGAGCGCTTCGGGCTCGCCTTCTCAACAGGGCATCCATTCGAGACGCGCAACACGCTACAACTCGCCGACGTGCGCAGCGAGCCCTATCTCGAGCGCATCAACTGCGAATACGGCAATCATATCGATGAGCTCTGCCAAAACCTCGGCTTCGAGATCAAGAGCGCCTACCGCAGCGAGCGCGAGGACTGGATCCTGGCCATGGTCGCTGCCGGAATGGGTGTTTGCTTCATCGCCGAATTCTCGGCGAGCCAGCCCGGCGTTTGCCACCGGCTAGTCGTCGATCCCGAGATCGTGCGCGAGGTGTCGCTGGTTTCCGTCGCAGACCGCCTGCCATCGCCCGCCATCTCGGCATTTGCCAAAGCTGTGATGGAGTATGACTGGCACATACCGATGACGGCGCAATCGACTGGTCTGTAGGTCCGCGGTTCCGCCTTCCGCGCCAGTCAAACAGGCAACATGCGATCACATCTTCGTGTCGATGTAACGGACCCCAATGTCCGGCGAACCCACGAATGGGGCAACTGTGCCCCTCAAAAAAATGGGAGTATTCCAGATGCATTCGTTCAAGATCTTTGTCACCGCCAGCATTGCCGCCCTGTGTGTGTCGCAGGCGTTCGCCGAAGACACGATGGGCACGATGTCCATGATGAAGGGTGGGCAAGTCACAGCGATCATGCCCGACGGGCATATGGGCACCATGATGCCGGACGCCAAAATGAGCGCCGAAATGATGAAAATGGCCAAGCCGATCAAGCACTGCATGATGATGATGACCGACGCCAAGGGCAAAACCTACATGATCGACACGTCGACCAAGAAGGCCCAGGCCGAGTGCGAAAAAATGGCGATGTAGAAGCCACCGGGCTCCGCCGACGCTTTCGTCCCGCCGGCACGCGCGCTGGCGGGATGTCCCATCCATCCTTCGCCGTCGGAGTTCTGTCGGAGCACTCGTCGCTGATCCCGTCTGCCCATGGCCCTGGCCTCGCAGGGTTGATCGGCTCCATGGGTGTGCTAGGCCGGATCGATCACGACAGGATCCGACATGGCACCCATTTCGCGAAAACACCCGATGCTGCGGCGCTCGCAGGCAATGTGGGTTTCGCGGCGCGTCTGGCAGCCCCGCATCGTCTTTTGGGCAGGCGCCATCTCGATTGGTCTGATCAGCGTGCTGTTCGCAGTTCTGGCCGACCAAGCGCAGGCACTTTTCCACATCGCGATTGGCCATCAGGGCGGCTGGCGCTTTTACCTGCCGCTGGTGATGACGCCGCTCGGGTTTGTTCTGTGCGCCTGGCTTGCGCATTCTTTCTTTCCGGGCTCGCAGGGCAGCGGCATTCCGCAGGCGATCGCCGCACGTCATTTGCGCGATGACGACGACCGCGGCCACATCCTGTCGCTGCGGCTGGTGGTGGGCAAGATCGCGCTCACCGTCGTCGGTCTCGGCTGCGGGGCCTCGATTGGCCGGGAGGGACCGACAGTGCAGGTCGGCGCCTCGCTGATGCTGCAGGTCGCGCGCTGGGGCGGCATGGGGCAGGCGCGCGGGCTGATCCTGGCCGGGTCGGCGGCAGGCATAGCGGCTGCCTTCAACACACCGCTTGCCGGCATTGTCTTCGCTATCGAGGAGATGGGCCGCGCCTATGAATCCCGCACCAACGGGCTGGTGTTAACGGCGGTGATCCTCGCCGGACTCGCCTCGTTGGGCCTGGTCGGAAACTACACTTACTTCGGCGTCGCCAAAGAAACAGTGGCCTTTGCCAGCGACTGGCCGCTGGTGCTTGCCTGCGGCATCGTCGGCGGCGGCGTCGGCGCGCTGTTTTCGCTGCTGGCGCTGAAAGCGACGCGTCGCATCCGGCGCTGGAACGCGTTGCAGCCGCTCTGGCGAACAATGGTTGTGGCAGGCATTTGCGGGCTGGCGGTGGCCGCGATCGGGATCGCCTCGAATGGCCTCACCTTCGGCACCGGCTATGCGCAGGCGCGCGGAGCCATCGAAGGCACGCCGCTGCCCGCGTTCTTCTTTGCCGAGAAATTCGCGGCTGGCCTGCTCTCGATGGTTTCGGGCATCCCGGGGGGCATCTTCGCGCCATCGCTGGCCGTGGGAGCCGGCCTTGGCAGCACGCTTGGCCTACTCCTCGGCGCCGCCACCGGCACCGCTGCGTTGCTCGGCATGGCCGGCTATTTTGCCGGCGTTGTGCAGGCTCCGATGACGGCCTTCGTCATCATCCTCGAAATGACCGGCAACCACGACAATGTCATTGCGCTGATGTGCGCATCGATGCTGGGCTATGGGACAGCGCGATTGATTTCGAACGAGCCGCTCTACCACGCCCTATCTCGCCTGTTCATCGCCGAGGCGATCCGGCGCAGAAGAACCAGAAACCTTGAAACACCCGATGCCGCCGCTTAGAGCAATTCCAGGATAAGTGTGTAACGGTATCCGTCCGGAATTGCATAAAACACAAAGAGTTAGAGCGGGTTAGCGATTCCGTGAAACGCTGAACCGCTCTGGAGCGCAGTCTGAGTTTCGCCAGCAAGCTCAAACTTGAGTGAGGACAAGGCGCATGGCGCAACGTCTCCTTGCCGGCATTCCGTGCTCGACCTCTCGGCGCAGCACCTGGCGAAGCCGCTCTCCGGCCTGCGCGTCATCCAGCACCTGAAAGTCCAGCTTCTGGTAAAATGGCGCGTTCCAGATCACGTCCCGGAACGTCGTCAGGGTAAGAGCGACAAGGCGGCGACGCCTCGCATCCGCAATTGCCTTTTCCAGCAAGGCCCGTCCGATACCCGAGCGTTGTCGATCAAGGCGCACGGCAAGTTCCCAGATGTGCAATGTGTCATCCTGGATCTCCGCGCTCAGGAATGCGACCGGCCGATCGTAGGGGTCCGCCGCGACCCAGGACGTGCCCTTGGCGATGAGTTCACGGTGGCGCTCGACGGTCTGGTTGTCGTCGTCGGCAATCCAGGCCAACTCCTCGATCTCGCGGTAGGCCTCACCCGCCGACTGTTCGATATAGGGCAGGGCTTCCGCGTCAGCGTCTTGCGCAATTCGGATGGTGGTCATTGGGTTGCAGTCGGATCTTCAAGTATTTTGCAGAGAATGACGTTGGAGTGTCCCTCGGGCCAATCCGCAAATTCAGCTACACGCACGAAGCCGGCTTTTTCATACATTCCTGGCGCTTGGAAATCATGGCTCTGCACCCAAATCCGCCGAACGCCTCGATCTTTGGCCTCGGCCGCGAAGGCGTTCAACAACGCCCGCGCATAGCCACGTCCCCTATGGCCCTCGTCGATCCACATCTGTTTGAGTTCGGAAGTGCCTGCCCAGGAAAATCCTGTTGCAGCACCGATGATGCGTCCAACCGGGTCGCGGATCACAAAGCCAAGGCCCTGGGCGTCATCGCGCCCTACCGCCTCCCGATTGTAGGCATAGATCCTGTCTTCGAAGGCGTCGATCTCAATTGCAGAAAGATCGTGCTGGGGTTGGGCAAGGGTAGTCATCTCGAGCGCTCGATTCCCTTGGGCCGAGACAAGACCGTCTCAAGCGACAGACGGCCGGGGCCGCCTACTGCAAGCGTTACAAGGCCGGCCAGATAAAGCAGGATGATTTCGTAGCCGACGGGCCCAAACCGGATTCCTGTGGCTGACACTTCGGCAAACTTCACCGAGAAGAATCCGTATTGGGAATGGACTGTAACCAGTGCAGTCAAAAGCACGATCGCCATCGGCACACTGACGATCGGAATGAAAGCGCCCGCCAGCACAGCACTGCCGCCGACAAGTTCAACCAGCGTTGTCAACCATGCTAGCGCCTGAGGCTCTGGAACTCCCAGTGTCTGAAGCACGACGCCAAAGCTTCCCGGCCCTCTGCTGAGTTTGGCATAGCCATGGGCAAGGAAGCCAAAACCCACGATCAACCTTGTCGGCAACGGCGCCCACCCGGCTGCTGCAGCGGACGAGGAGAGTGTAGTTCTCGTGTCCACGGAGATTCATTACCGGTATACCTTTCTGGGGCGGCGTGCCTGGATACGGCACTATCCGAAAAGCCCGCCATGGGGCTCGGGAGACGGTCTCTTATTCGCCCCATGGGAACCGACCGTTACAGCCTCACGGCATCGTTACCGCCGCTGCGCGAGCCTCGACGAGAGCAGAACCGAAATCGCCCGATCCACCCTGGGCGGCGGATCGGGCATCGGTCAGGCGGCTTCGGCGGCGAGAACGACGGGAAAGTCGATATCGGTCTCGGCGACATTGTTGATGAGATTGGTCAGGAAGTTCTCGGCTACGATGGCGACAATCTCGATGACTTGAGCCTCGGTAAAACCCGCCGATTTCACCGCCGCTATGTCGGTGTCCGTTACCTTGCCGCGGGTCTCCGCCACCCTGGCCGCGAAACGCACCGCCGCGTCAGCCTTCGGATCGCTCGACGTGCCCTTGCGGTTGAGCGCGATCTCCTCGGGGCTCATCCTTGCCAGGTTAAGACCGAGATAGGTATGGGCGGACAGGCAGTAGTCGCAGCCGTTCACCTGGGCAACGGCCAATGCAATGCGCTCGCGGGTTTTCACATCCAGTGCTCTGGTGAGAGCGCCGGACAGGCTGGTCATGCCCGCCAGAGCGGCAGGGCTTATGGATACGAGGCGGAAAAGGCCGGGAACGACGCCAAGCTGCTTGTTCACGGCGTCTAGAATGGGTTGCGAGGCGGTCGGGGCTGCCTCACGGGTCGGGATGGCAATGCGGGACATTTTATAGCTCTCCTGTTCGATGATGTCGGTGCGACAGGCAGCTACCTATTATCTTCCAGAAGGCGAGAGTATCGACTAACTAGGAGATATGACCTCTCAATATGTGGAAGGGCTTGCGCGTGGACCGCCTCGAAGCCATTCTGATCGCCGCTGTCGAGACCGGCAGTGTCTCGGCGGCAGGGCGGAAACTCGGAACACCGCTTGTCAGTCGCAAGGTGGCGGAATTGGAGGCCTATCTTCACACCCGCCTGCTCGCACCGTGCTTCCCCGGTCATTTTCCAGGCGCTGAAAAGGTCCGCTCTGCGACGTAGTCGAGCGAGAGGACGCCGGCGCCCCGTGTTAGAACGAGCAGCAAAAGCGAGGCCCACAGCAGATGCTCGGCCCAGTTCTCCTGGAAGACGAAGATCTGGATCACTGAAACAACGCCGAGCAGCATCAGCGCGCCGAGACGCGAGAACAGCCCCAGGAAAAGCAGCACCGCCCCGGTGATCTCTGCCGTTGTCGCCAGCGGCGCCGCGATCGACGGATCGATGAGGGGTAGATTGTATTCGCTGGCGAACAGTTGCAGCGTCACCGGCCAGGATGCCAGCTTCGATTGTGCTGACTGCCAGAAGACATGCGCAATCGCGACTCGAGCTGCGAGCTGGACCAGCGAAAATGGGATACGCTCCGGCAACTTGATCACTCGTCGGTAAAGACCAACAAGGCCGGCAGGGCGAGGGGTGGAATATTCCGGTATCGCAGTCATGATCGTCTCCTTCAGTTTGAGAGGGGGTGCACCGGAACGCGCACGTCCGTGACGAGCCTGTCGCGGAACAGGCGCACAAGCGCTGAAACCAGGTCGAAGGCCGGGTCGAGCGCCAAGGCGCGGCCAGCGGCATGCTCAAGGCCGAAGCCGTGCTTCAGCGAATGCCAGAACGCGAAGCTCGCGCGGTCGAGCAGAAAAAGCCGCACATAGTTCCCCGATCGCCACAGCGCCACGCGTTCGGGGCGCCTTGTCCAGGTGATTTTTTCATCGGCCGCCGTCTCCTTTTGATGCTCCATCCATACCGATAGGATCGACCAGTGCGAGACGATCAATCGCAGTGAGGGCTGGAGCAGGATATCCGGCGACAGCCCAAGGTCGTTGCTGTCGTATTCTGCGAGGCTGCGGGCCGTCAGCGAAGCTGTATCGAGCGCTTCGGCAATGGCCCATTCGAGCCGCGCCGTCTCGGCGACGATCGGCATGTTGGACAGGGTGTCGATGGTCTTCAGGAAGCGAGGGAAGCCCGCACCATATCGCACCAGGCGTGACTCCGCCGGCGGATGCCGTCGAATGAACTCGCTCGCCATAAAGCGGAAGAAACGTTCGTCGACGAGGCGGGCCGTAACGGGAAACACCGCCATCAGCACGGCAGTCAACGAACTGCGTGTGTTGTTCTGGTAGATGCGCAGGCGAGCCATTGGGTCGGCCTTGCCAGCGGTTAGCATTCTCGCGTCGATCAGAGGCTCCATGGCCAGCACCGAGCGCGCCACGATGGTCTGCAGATGTTCAAGCGGCAGCATGATATCCTCCTTCGATTGTCGGCAGGGCGACGGGCATGGCCGGTCTCGTCTTGGCGGCGGCAAATGCCGCAAGCACAGGCATGCTGGTTCGCGTGCTTTCGAAAGTTGGCAGGCTGGACACCGGCAGGACCATGGTGGGGGCGGTCTGCCTTGCGGCCTGCTTGCGGCTGAACATGATCGAAGCGGAAAGCATGTCGGCCCACATAGCCTCGCCGAGCAGCACGTCGAGAACCGGAACATCGGTATCCCATTCGATCAGCGTCGGGCGCGGCCCGAGATGGCTGATGGCATGGTGATAGAGCCCCCACACAACTGGCGGCACACGGGAGCCGTGATCGTCGATCAGCACGGTGTCGCCGCCGACCTCATTGGTCGCGTGACCGGCAAGGTGGATCTCCCCGATGGCATCGGCGGGCAAAGCGTCGATGAAGGTCTTTGCGTCGTACTGGAGATTATGCGCCGAAACCTGGACATTGTTGACATCCAGAAGCAGGCCGCAGCCAGTTTGCGCCACCAGCTCAGCCAGAAATTCAGCTTCATTCATCGACGAGTCCGCAAACGCGACATAGGCGGACAAATTCTCGATCAGCACACGTCGCTTCAACGTATCCTGGACGGTCGCCACGTTGCGCGCCACGATCGCCAGCGCCTCTTCGTCGTAGCGAAGCGGCAGCAGGTCGTTGAGATAGGCTCCGTCGGCAACGCTCCAGGCAAGATGCTCCGAAACGAGATCAGGCTGGAACCGCTCGCAGACCTTGCGCAGTCTTTCCAGATGGTCGCGGTCCACCCCTTGTGCGCTGCCCAGAGACAGGCCAACACCGTGAACTGACAGCGGATATATCTGGCGCAGCCGCTCAAGCGCCTCGACGGCGGTGCCGTCGCCCATATAATTCTCGGCATGCACCTCGAGCCAGCCGGCGGAAGGCCTGCGGCTCAGCATTTCGCTGATGTGAGGAGAGCGAAGACCGATGCCCGCGGTTGCGGGGACGGCGATATCTTGAAACGCACGGGACATCGGTCTGCTCCATTCCTAGGGGTTGGCTCGAAGTCTGGCTGTTCAGGCTTTCGGCTTGTCGCTGCCGCCGGTGATCTTGGCGCAGCTGCCGGCTGGCACGTAGAGCCAGGAGTCCGGCTGGTTGTCGGCGGTCGAGGTGCCCGCGCATGAATGCGTCGCGGTCTGGCAGTCGTTCTGGCCGGCCTTGACGACGCCATAGCACTTCTCGAACGAGAAGTTGGGCTGAGCGGCCGGGCCGCTATAAGCTGCAGTTGCAGCAAGCGAGGTGGCGGCAGCGAGGGCCGATCCGATTAGGGTCTTGGTGTTGATCACGGTCATTTCTCCTGGTTGCGTTTCGAGGAAAGACTGACCTGGCGGCCTGTCTGCAAGCAGTGTCGTCCAACGCGCGATAAAGCTGAAATGCTGTCTCGGCATGGATTTGATACGCGGTCACTATGTTGAGGGATAACGAGCAAAAAGCCCTCCGGCGGGGAACCGGAGGGCTTTGGCGCCTGCACTTCGTGAGCGGAGCGAAGCAGGCGTGGCTAGGCGGAGGGAGGCGCCTAGACGTATCGATTTTTGCTGTCGACGACTGAGCTTCCGCTCAAGATCGGATGGTCGGCGAGAAGCCAGTCCTCGGCTCGCTGCCGTCCGCGGTCACGCAACTCGGTCAATTCGCCCCAGTCGGTCCAGGGCCTGGTAAACAGTGCAGCGCTTGTTCTGTGATGACTGTCGAAGATGATGTGGACAGATGCAGAGTTCACGGCATTTGCAGCGAGGCGGTAATCCGCACAAGGCGTCATGCAGCCGGAGGGTTTGCCGCTGACGATGAGCCGATGCCCAGCCTCGATCGGCTGCACCGGCGGCAATGCCGAAAAGTCGCCTTCGCCCCAATATGTATCGCCGTTGATTTCCACGGCCGGGAAGAGGAATGGGACCGTCGCTCCCGCCAGGATGGCCTCGATCGACAATTGGTCGCCGGAGAAAATCGTCACGGTGTCGGTGCGGGCATTTGAAGCCAGGATGTTGAGCTTCAACTGGCAGCTATTTTTGTGCAACTCGGCAATGTCGATCGACTGTTCCAGGATTGATTTCAATGGATTGGCTATCGCGGCCACAGACATCGATGCGTGGCTGACGCGCCGCCAGAAATTGGTAAGCGCCGTCTTTGCCCCACGCCTGCCGCCCAAAGCCAGTCCGTAGGCAAGAACCGCTGCTTCCATGCCTCCGAAACCGGATGCGGTGATGCTGCGGAAGGAAAGGCGAGGTTCATCCAGCAAGCGATCGAGCACGCCCCAGGCAAATGCGCCGTGCGCGTCGTTTGCCAGGGTAATGTCGATCAGCTGGCGGTCTTCCATCGCAGGTCTTGCGCCAGCAATGAAGGCTTCGTCGGTTGCGGCCTGGATTTGCATCTTGGGTCTCCTCCCGAAACGCCAGGCAGGGCGTTTGATGGAGACACTGCCGCATGATCCTCCATTAGCGAAATGCCAAGGTGGCATGAACTCGATAGGGAGATTGCATTGGCTGCAATCCCTTGCGCACCGCAAGATTTTGCGAGGCTGGCGAGAATCCCGCGATCTCGAATTGGAACGGAGGCCAAGACGGTCGCCGGCAGGCCTTCAGCACAAAGGGGAGCGTGTCAGCAACACAAGCTGTCCGCAGCGGCCGTCACGGGCGCCATGACGGACCGCTATCGACTTTATAGCCGCAGTGCATTGGCGCCAATGCGAGCGTTGCGGCAGTCTCCGAAGCACGAACAGCCTCGTCTGCAACTCGGGACAAATCGGCATGGACATTCACCACATCCGCTACTTCCTGGCCGTGTGCGAGACACGAAACTTCACGCGGGCAGGCGAAAAGTGCAACGTCACTCAGCCGGCTCTGTCCCGCGCCATCCAGCAACTCGAGGAAGAGGTCGGAGGGCTGCTGTTTCGCCGCGAACGAAGCTTGACCCACCTGACTGACCTGGGTGTGCTGCTTCGCCCCCGTTTTCAGCAGATCCTCGACGAACTGACTGGAGTGCGCCAGGAGGCATCGAGGTTCCTGTGCCTGGAAAACGCCAACCTGAAGGTCGGCGTCATGTGCACGATCGGCCCCCGTCGCTTCACCGGCCTGCTGACCGACTTCAATCGGCGGCAGCAGGGCATCCAGCTGCAACTGGTTGAGGGCGTGCCGGCATCGCTCTCCCAACTTCTGGAGTCCGGCGAGATCGACGTCGCCATCATGGCGTCAAGCGACAGCTTCCCGGACCGCTTCGACGTCACGCCGCTTTATCGCGAGCGCTTTGTCCTCGCCTTTCCAAACGGCCACCGGCTGGCCCGCAATGACAACGTGGCCATCTCCGAACTCGATGGCGAAAATTATCTCAGACGTCTCAATTGCGAGTATCGCGATCACCTTGCCGGCCTGTGCACGGATCGGGGCGTGAAGCTCAGGATCTCCTACGCCAGTGAGCGCGAGGACTGGATCCAGAATATGGTGTCCGGAGGACTGGGCATCTGCTTCATCCCCGAATTCAGTGCGGTGATTCCAGGGTTGCAGATCCGTCCCGTCATTGATCCTGAGGTCTGGCGGGAAGTATCCCTGGTCGTCGTTGCGGGACGCAGGTTCTCGCCTGCGGCGTCGGCTTTCGTAAACAGCGTCAAGGCGCATGGCTGGCCTGAGAGCGCAATCGTCCAGGCGATCCAAAAGACCGCTGCCTGAAGCAAAATCGAAGAATTAGGGGATCACACGGGGGCGGTTGCCGCGTGTGGTCCTGATGCAGTTGCCGTGGTCTACCATAGTTTTCAGGTATCGATTTCAGAGCCAGTCAGCATTTCTCTTTTCGGATCGCTCCGGTCACTCTCCCCGTCATGCCCCGCCTCCCGCGTTTGGGCACCGACAAAGGAGAAATACAAGATGGCTATCAAGAAACTCACCCTTGCATTTGCGGCAGGTCTGCTTTCGGCAACCGCTGCATTTTCCTCTGCTCCGGCCTTCGCCGGCGACTGCCCTGCCGGCCAGGCCGCAACGACCGATATTCAGGAACATCCCAGCAAACCGGTTGGCGTTGTCGACACGGTTCTCTCGGCCATCGATCTGAGCAGCAAGGGCGAGGCCTGGAAAGGCAATATGCTGCGTCTTCGCAAGCTCGTCGTTCAGCCAGGCGGCGTCGTGCCGTGGCATGAGCACAATCTGCGCCCGGCCAACATCCTCGTCATCGAAGGCTCGATCACCGAATA
Organism: Mesorhizobium sp. PL10; assembly: GCF_053714315.1. NCBI lineage: Bacteria > Pseudomonadati > Pseudomonadota > Alphaproteobacteria > Hyphomicrobiales > Phyllobacteriaceae > Mesorhizobium > Mesorhizobium sp. PL10. Next base: position 123,998 of record NZ_JBSKBR010000006.1, read on the forward strand.
CCGCAGCACCTGCAAGGTGGGCATCGAGCACCCGGCTGGCGATGTGACCGCCGAGTTCGGCCAGCTCGCCCATTGGTGGAAGAACAACGGCAAGGTTCCCGCCGTGCTCTATTCCGCCGACGTCTTGCCGCCCGCGATGCCCGACGACCACATGATGTGATCCGGACATTTCGGCGAACAGTCCCACCCTCAGCAACCGAAAGCGCGTCCTCAGGTGATTACCTGGGGACGTCCGGCCACGGAGCCTCGTCATGACAACCAGTGAACAGACAGAGACGGCACGGCTGCATACGGTGGTCGCCGACAGTTGGCGCTTTGGCCTTGTTGCGTTGATCGCATTTCTTACGCTTGTCGATCTGTTCGCCACCCAAGCAATACTGCCCTCACTGGTGATAAAATTCGGCGTCAGCCGTGCAACCATGGGCTTCGCCGTCAACGCCAGCACATTTGGCATGGCGGTGGCAGGTGTCGCCGTTGCCCTCTTCGGGCGCGGCATAGATCGCCGCAATGGCATCTGGATCAGCCTCGCCATCCTCGCCATCCCAACGACGCTGCTTTCGCAAACAGACAGCATCGTCGTCTTCGCCCTTTTGCGCGTGGCGCAAGGCCTGTGCATGTCGACCGCGTTCACTCTGACGATGGCCTACCTGGCAGAACATTTCTCCGCACGGCAGACGACCAGTGCGCTCGCTGCCTATGTAACGGGCAATGTCGCCAGCAATTTCTTCGGACGGCTGATGTCTGCCGCCGTCGCCGACACGTTCGGCATCTCCACCAACTTCCTGACCTTCGCCGCCCTCAATCTATTTGGCGCGGCGCTCGTCTGGTTCACGCTGCAAAAGACCTCCGCAACGATGCGCGCCGATACGATCGGTCAATCTGTTCGTGCGTCCTGGAAGGGCCCGCTGGAAAATGCCGAACTGCGCGCTTGTTTCGCGATCGGCTTCCTGATCCTCTTCGTCTTCATTGGAACCTTCACTTATGTGAATTTCCAACTTGTCGCCCCGCCGCTGTCGCTGTCGCCGATGGCATTGGGACTGATCTATTTCGTCTTCCTGCCATCGATGTTGACCACGCCACTCGCCGGGCGTGTCACGGCCGGTCTCGGCCCGAGGATCGGCATCGGTGCAACGCTTGCGATGGCGATCGTCGGGCTGCTGCTGTTGCTCACGGCCAGCCTGCCGATCGTCCTTGCAGGGATGGCGCTGGTCGCCATGGGAACCTTCCTGGCGCAAGCGATAGCCACGGGGCACGTCAGCCGCACCGCCTCGCGCGATCGCACCGCCGCGAGCGGCATCTACCTGGCCTCCTACTATGCGGGTGGGCTCGCTGGCAGCTTCGTCATCGGACAGATTTACGACCGGATCGGGTGGACCGTATGCGTGGCCGTGCTCGCTGCTTTCCTTGCCGGCGCGATCGCAGTGGCTCGCGCGCTTCAACCGCCAAAGTCGTGACACCCAAGACCGAAAAAATGGCTATTCAACAAAGGAGACTGACATGACCAACTACCTGAAGACCATGATTGCCGGAGCCGCCATACTGATAGCTGCCGTCATCCCGGCCGCCGCTTCTGATGGCGTTGTCACGGTGAAGAGCGACTATTCCGTCACTGAAACCGTCGCCCGCATCAAGAAGGATGTCCTCAAGAAGGGCATCAAGTTCTTCGGCGTCATCGACCAGGCAAAGCTTGGCAACAATGCCGGCAACGATGTCAGGCCGTCGCGGCTGGTGATGTTCGGCAATCCGGCGCTCGGCACGACCTTCATCACATCCAATCCCGAAGCCGGTCTCGACTGGCCGGTGCGCGTGCTGGTCTACCAGACTGCGGATGGCGCGGTTTACGCCGCCTATAGCGATTTCGACTGGATCGCCAAGCGCCATGGCATCACCGATCGCGCCCCGCAGTTCAAGATGGCGACCGAGGTCATCCAGTCCGTGACCTCGACGATCAGGAAGAACTGAGCCTGGGCAGGTGCCGGAGATCCGTCGCTCTGGCCTGGGAAAGGCTGTCTTCGCCCAGAGGCTATTCAGCGGCGGATAACGCCTTTGCACGCTCGCCGAACCACTTCTTCTGCGTGGCCTCGCGCACAAGTGCGCCAACCGCCGGCGAATGCCTGCGGCCGCGCACCGTGACGAGATTGACCTCGCGCCAGAATTCCGGATCGGTGATCGGCAACGGCACCACTCCGGGGTGCTTGGCGGTATGCTCAGGCATGAACCCGAAACCGAGCCCGGCGGCGATCATCGCGAGTGTCCAATCGTCACGATCGCTCCAGTAAACGGGACTGACCGTGACACCCTGGTCGGCCAGAATAGCATCAGCATAACCGGCAAATTCACAATTGTTGCGGTGGATGTAGGTCTCATTGCTCATATCCGTCACCCGCACGCTGCGCTGGTTGGCCAGGCGATGGTTGAGATGAACAGCCATCACCATCTGTTCCTGAAACAACGGGAGGGAGTGAACTTCCTCATCGGGCACTTTTGACGGCAGCGCGTAAATAGCTGCCTCAAGGTCGCCTCCGAGCAGCCGCCGTCGCAAGCTCGGTGCATCTGCATCGCATAGATGAAGCTCAACGCCGGGATGGTGCGTGCGCACGGACGAGATGAGTTCGATGATTTCATCCGGAGCTATCGTGCTCATGATGCCGACCCGGAGAGGCGTTTTCTTGAGGTGCACATATTGCTCGGCGATCTCTTTTGCCTGCCGGGAGTTCTCGAAAACGCCTTCGAGATAGGTCTCGACCATGCGACCGAGTTCCGTCAGATGTGTAAAGCGTCGCTCGCGGTGAAATAGAGCGCCGCCGAACTCGTCTTCGAGCAGTTTGATCGCGCGTGACAGTGCCGGCTGCGTAACGTTGCACAGCTCGGCCGCCCTGGTGAAATTCAGTTCCTTGGCGACGGCCAAGAAATACCTGACCTGGCTGATCTCCACTGCGCGCTCTCCCCCAGCGGCTGGCATGCGGCACGACCCGCTTTGCCGCATGATCTTACTAGTTGCCCCAACGTCAAACAACCCGATCTGGTGATTGATGTCCAAGGCGACAGTTGACGATCCGACCGGCGGCTATCGAATCCATGTCTCAACGGCATTTCCGCTGTCTCCAGCCGCCCGCCATACTCGGCCTAGAAATCGAGACCCGGGCGTCAAGGCCCGTGCTCGCAGCCGTTTGCAGGCCATTTCGGCCGCGGCTTCAACCGAAGGAAACAACGATGCTCAGAGGAAAGACGGCACTGATTACAGGCTCGACCAGCGGCATCGGCCAAGGCATTGCCGAAGCCTTCGCCGCGAAGGGATGCAACATCGTTCTGAACGGGTTCGGCGATCCCGGCGAGATTGAGTTGCTGCGGGCAAAGCTTGCCGCGGACCATGGGGTGACTGTTCGCTACGACGGTGCGGATATGAGCAAGGGCAGCGCGATCACCGCGATGATGGACAAGGCAATCGCCGAGTTCGGCGCGGTCGACATCCTCGTCAACAATGCCGGCATCCAGCATGTCGCGCCGATCGATGACTTTCCGATCGAGAAATTCGAAGCAGTCGTGGCGATCGATCTGATGTCGTCCTTCTACACGATCCGGCGCGCGCTGCAGGCCATGAAAGAACGCAAATGGGGCCGCATCATCAATGTTGCGTCGGCCCACGCCCTTGTCGCCTCGCCGTATAAATCCGCCTATGTCGCTGCCAAGCACGGCGTTGCCGGTCTGACCAAGACGGTTGCGCTGGAGGTCGCCGAACAGGGCATCACCGTCAATGCGGTTTGCCCGGGATACGTGCTCACCCCGCTGGTCGAAAAGCAGATACCGGATACGGCCAAGGCCCGGGGGATCACAGAAGAACAAGTGATCAAGGATGTGCTCCTGGCGGCGCAGCCGACCAAGCAGTTCGTGACCGTGGCCGAGGTCGCGGCCCTCTGCCTGTTCCTGGCCTCGACCGATGCGGCCTCGATCACCGGCGCCATTATCCCGATCGAAGGCGGCTGGACCGCTCATTGAACCGGCAACGAGGAGAAAAGACCATGAACAAGATCACCCGAAATCCTCCGATCGCCGAACCTTTGCCGGAGGTCGCCCATCCGGCCGATGCTGCCGTTAAGCGGCAAACGGTGTTGGTGCTGCAAGGCGGCGGCGCTCTGGGTGCCTACCAGGCCGGTGTCTACCAGGCGCTCGTCGAAGGCGGGATAGAGCCGGAATGGGTCATCGGCACCTCGATCGGCGCCATTAACGCGGCGTTGATTGCCGGGAACGATCCAACGGTTCGGCTGGCGAGGCTTCAGGAATTCTGGGAAGGCGTCAGCCGTATCAGCCCTCTCGATGAGTTTTTCCGAATGATGGTGCCAAGCAATGTCTTCGCCAATATGGGCACCGTGATGCGGGGCATACCGGGATTCTTCGAACCGAATCCAGGCGCCATGTTTGGAGTGAACCGCGAAGTGGGCGTCGAGAACGCCTCCTACTACACGACCGATCCGCTCAAGAGGACGCTGAATGACCTGATCGACTTCGACTATCTCAACCGGCGCCATACCCGCCTGACGGTCGGCGCAGTCAACGTCAACACCAGTGAACTCAAATACTTCGACACCCGAGAGATGACCTTGTCGGCGGCGCACATCATGGCGTCGGGCGCCTTGCCGCCGGCGTTTCCGGCGATCTGTATCGACGGCGAGCCTTACTGGGACGGCGGCATCTATTCGAACACGCCCATCGAGGTCGTGCTCGACGCACGTCCGCGGCGCGACTCGCTGATCTTTGCCGTCAACATGTGGCAGCCTCGCGCCACCGAGCCCAAATCGATCTGGCAGGTCATGGGCCGGCAGAAAGACCTTCAATACGCCAGCCGGGGCCGGAGCCATGTTGCGAGACAAGAGCAACTGCATCGCCTGCGGCATGTCGTGCGTGAGATGGGAAAGCTGGTTCCCGAGGAGCGGCGTGAGGATCCGATGTTCAAGGAGCTTGCTTCCTACGGCTGCCCGTCGGTCATGCACCTTGTGCGGCTGCTTTCGCCACGCCTGGACGGCGAGGACCACACAAAGGACATCGACTTCACCCGCGTCGGCATCCGCACGCGCTGGCAGGCCGGTTACGAGCACGGCCAGCGCGTCCTCTCGGAGAAGCCGTGGGAATGCGACGTCGACATGCTGCAGGGCATCGTCATCCACGAATCGCAAGAGTGATCGGTTCGATCGCGGCGCCGAGAAGAAAGACGGAGAATATTGATGCAGGTCATCACTCCAGGGATGCGGCTGGTTCCGGAAGCTGTGCTTGCCAACAATGCCGCGCTTTTCCGCACGATAGCGGAGACGCCATCGCACGCGGACAGCACTCGGCACCGCGTGGTCATCGTCGGCGGCGGCGCTGGCGGACTCGAGCTGGCAACGCGGCTTGGCGGCAAATTCGGCAAGCGGCGGCTTTCCATAACACTTGTCGATCGCAACCGCACACATGTCTGGAAGCCGCTTCTGCACGAGGTGGCCTCGGGCACGTTGCACCCGTCGAACGATGCGGTGGAATATATCGCACATGCCAGCACGCACCACTATCGCTACCGGATCGGCGAAGTCGTCGGCATCGACCGCGCCAAGCGCCAAGTCTTTGTGGCGCCGAGCTTCGACGACGATGGCAGACAGATCATTCCGCCACGCGTGCTGGGCTACGACACGCTGGTGCTGGCCGTGGGCAGTGTCAGCAACGATTTCGGCACGCCGGGGGCGGCGCGTCATGCCATCGCGCTCGATACCGCCGGTCAGGCCGCCCGCTTCAACAGGCGCATGATCGACGCGTGCCTGCGTGCCAATGCGCAATACGAGCAACTGTCGCCAGGTCAGCTCCACTGCGTCATCGTCGGTGCCGGAGCCACCGGCGTTGAACTGGCCGCCGAGTTGCACAAGTCGATGCGGGAAATCGCCTCGCACAATCTCGACAACATCGATTTCGAGAGGCTGATCCGCATCACCATCGTCGAGGCGGGACCGCGCATCCTGCCGGCTTTGCCGGAACACCTTGCGCGCTCTTCTGCACGCCGGCTTGTAGATCTGGGTGTTCAGATCCGATGCGGCATCAGGGTCACCGAAGTGACAGAAGACGGTATCAAGCTTGGCGAGAAACTGTTCGTTCCAGCCGAACTCGTCGTGTGGTCCGCCGGGATCAAGGCGCCGGATTTTCTGAAAGGGCTCGATGGCCTCGATACAGATCGCATCAACCGCCTGGTCGTGGATGAGACGCTGCGGGCGAAGGGAGACGAAAATGTGTTTGCGATCGGCGACTGCGCGAGTTGTGTATTGCCCGGCGGCGAAGGCCCCTTGCCGCCGCGCGCTCAGACGGCCCATCAGCAGGCCGATCATATGGTCAAGGTGATCGCGGCGCGTCTCGAAGGGCAGGCGGCGCCGGCGTTCCGTTACCGCGATTACGGTTCTCTCGTTTCACTGGCGGATTACGGCTCTTTCGGCAGCCTGATCGGCGGACTGAAGGTCGAGGGTCTGCTTGCCCGGCTGATGTATCGCTCGCTCTACAAGATGCATCTCAAGGCGGTGCACGGGACCTTCAAGACGGTGCTGGACACGGCAGTCGGCTTCCTGTCACGCCGCGCCAGGCCGCGAGTCAAACTGCATTGAGTCGCGGAAGGCCGGGCATATGCACTCCTGGGCTGTCGATAGCGGTGATAGAGACGCGCAACTTTGCGGGATGAATGGCGGATGCTTTCCGAAGAGAGTCCTCGTCGCGGCGGCTCACGTTTCAAGAGGTCGAACGGCCAAAAGGCACAATGGGTCGACAAGTGGTCTGCGCGCTTTTCGACCTTCGCTTCAGATATCACGAATATGCTGTAACGATTCGTCTCAAGATATCGAACAGAAGATGAACTTCCGCAGCTTCGATGCACGCAAGGCATCGACTCCATGCAGGAAAAGCATGGCCGTGCTCACGGGGCTTCAATGATAGGCTGTATGCAAATTGCGAGAGTCCAGACATGGCCGCCGACGAACAGCCAATGACATTCGAACAGTCCGTTCAGGCTGCCATAGAACTCGATGCGCCTCTCAACGAGCGGCTGGCGGTGATCGCGAGTGCAGTTCGCCGACTGAATTCGGATTTCGCTGACGCGGTTGACCGGCTGGTAGCGCGCCTCCGGGAGCAGGGGGCCGGGGCAAGTGCTCCCGCCCCCGGCGATGTCATGCCAGTATTCCTGCTGCCTGACGACGAGGGCAGGCTCGTGAGTCTGTCTGAAATCCTTGCCCACGGGCCGGCCGTCATAACCTTTCAGCGGGGACATTGGTGTCCCTATTGCCGCCTGAATGCGATCGGCATCGTCGAAGCCCAACAGGAGATTGCGACACTGGGCGGCCAGGTCGCGGTGATCATGCCTGAGCGGCGCAAATTCGCGAAGGCGATGAAGGCATCGGTTGGTGCGCAATTTCCTTTCCTGACCGATATGGACAATGGCTACGCTTTGTCCCTCAACCTCGCGATCTGGGTTGGAGCCGAGATGGAGCGCCTGATGGGCCTTGGCCTCGATCTGCCGAACTATCAGGGCAACAACAGCTGGTTCCTGCCGATCCCGGCTACCTTCGTTGTTGGAACTGATGGCATCATCACAGATCGGTTCGTCGATCCCGATTACCGTCGGCGAATGGACATCGACGACTTGATCGCCGCACTCAGGCGGGCTCGCTGACGCCAAATGTCGACCAGTCGGTCGATCGCAGGAGGTTGAGGAGCGTCATGGCCACCTGTGAGCGATGTCGGCCGGCGACCGCATATACGGCGACGATCCGCGAAACATCCAGATCACGCAGCTTGAGTCGGCGGACGTTGGGCGAGCGGGGTGCAGTCGTGGAGACAAAGCCAACGCCCGCATTGGCTTCCAGCAGCGCCAACAGGTCCTGATCGGTTTCAACCTCATGTGCGGTGCGAGGCGAAATTCCTCTGGCCGAGAGACCGCGCGACAGATCTTCGCTCGTTTCCCAGTCGATCCGACTGAGCACAGGCTCTGCGGCCAACTGGCTCAGCGCGACGTCCGCCTCGTTTCGGCGGGCAAGAGGGTGATCGGAGTTCACGACGAGTTCGATCCCTTCCTGGAAAAGCGGCCATGCGTCGAGCCGATCCCACGCCTGTCCCAGCGGGCCGGCAACCGCCAGTTCGACCTCGCCGTTCTTGAGGGCTTCGATGACAGCGGCCGGCGACCCGCGACTGATCTTGAGATGCACTCCAGGGTAAGCTCGGAAAAGCTCGGTGAAGGGTGAAACCAGCAGCGCTATGTTGATGCTGTTGGAAATGGTGACATTGAGTGGAGCGACGTCGCTGCTTTGCACTGCCTTGGCAAGAGATTTTGCGGAGGTGGCAGCATCGTAACATTGTTGCAGCAGTTGCAGCATGCGCCGGCCAAGCTCGGTCAGATGGGAATGCTGGCGCTCGCGCCGAAGCAGTTCCCCGCCCAACTCGTCTTCCAGGGTCTTGATGGCACGCGTCAGGGCCGGCTGCGTGACATTGCACTCTTCCGCTGCTCTGGTGAAATTAAGCGTGTTGGACAGGGCCAGAAAATAACGGACCTGCTGCATCTCCATGAATTTTCGCCCCCTCAGCGAAACGATCAATCATGAACTACGACATGTTCGCAGACTAATGCAATGGAAGGCTTCCGGCAAAGGAAGCTTAACAAGTGTGTACTATTGGGGTCGAGGCCTGTCTGGAATCTGGATTGTTCCGAGGCGCAAGTCAATTTTGAACGTGCGTCGCCATGATTTGCGCCGATGTTCTCATGCAAATCCGGTTCGTCACGTCCCAGGCACAACGGGCCGACACCAAGCGAGCATTGCTGGCGATATTGTACCGGTTTGAATCTCGACGTTCAAACCGCGCGTCCCCTGGCGGCGTCAACTTTCTGCACAATCGGATGGCCATGAACGCAGCAGCAGCAAAGTTCCCGGCAAAAACAAAAAAAATCTGACTAAAGACGTGTAACGACACCTCCGTTCCGCCGAACCTTGATAACGGGGAAATTCTTCCCCGCGAAAAAGGTAGGAGAACACTATGTTGAAATCGCTATGCGCAGCCATCGTTCTTTCCGCTGTCGGTGCTCTGCCGGCGATGGCTGACGATGCCATGATGAAATGCGACGATGCGTCGATGATGAAGATGCAGGCTGACATGGACGCGATGACCGGCGAAGCAATGAAGCCGCAGAAGGAAGCGGCAATGAAAGAGATGGAAATGGCCAAGGACGCTATGAAGGCTAACAAGGCGGACGATTGCATGATGCACATGGATATGGCCATGAAAGCAATGAAGAAGGGCTAAGCATATCTTATGCCTGCGACGGGGCCCGTTCGCGGGCTTCGTTTCTCTGACCGAACACCTCCGGCACCCTCGCTGGAAGGAGAACTGGCCGCGTGCAGCGGTTCCTAAAAGCCGATGTCGATATCGGGAGTCATTGGTCCGGCACCTTGGGCGGCTCGATCACGACCAAAGCGAATGAGCCGTTCGCGATCGAGGGCGGCGATGCTGCACGTCCCAAGACGCCTCTGCAGCATATCGAGGGCTGCGGCCTTGGGCCGGCGAGGGGACTTGCCTACATCGCACATGTCGTCGATATGAAGGTCGATGAGTTCGCCGAACGTTTTCAGGCGCGCCATACGGGGCTTGGTCGGCGTCTCACCACGATCGACCTGGCGCTCGGTGTCGGCTGCCCAGCGTCGTCTCGGTGAAGGAAGGTCTCGCTGACGTAGCGACCTTTGCAACGGACTGGAACACGCCGGGAGCCGGACGAGAGCTTTGTATAGGTGGCCATTTTTCGCGTGCGCTCCGTGTGCACTGAGAGATCGAAACGTGGCGAAAAGGGCCGTATTCTGGCGTAAATTCGTGTGCACCCGGCAGGTTATAACGATTCGATACTAAAGAAAAAATGCTGAAAAATCAAGATCATAGAGTGGCCATAGCCCCGATGGTGGACTGGACGGACCGGCATTGCCGATTCTTCCATCGCCAGCTGACGCGCCGCGCGCTGCTTTATACCGAGATGGTGGTGGCGGATGCTGTCATCCATGGTGCGCGTGAGCGGCTGCTTGGCTTTGACGAGACCGAACATCCGGTCGCGCTCCAGCTCGGCGGCTCCGATCCGCAGAAACTGGCCGAGGCGGCGCGCATCGGCGAGGCGTTCGGTTATGACGAGATCAACCTCAATGTCGGCTGCCCGTCGGACCGCGTCCAGTCGGGCACGTTCGGCGCCTGCCTGATGAAGGTGCCTGACCTCGTCGCCGACTGTGTTGCGGCGATGAAGGCCGCGGTGAAGATCCCGGTGACCGTAAAATGCCGCATCGGCGTCGACGAGCAGGATCCCGAGCCCGCGCTAAACGCGCTGACCGACGGCGTGTTCGCGGCTGGCGCCGACGCGCTCTGGGTGCACGCGCGCAAAGCCTGGCTGGAGGGGCTGAGCCCGAAGGAAAATCGCGATATCCCGCCGCTCGACTATGACAGGGTCTATCGTCTCAAAGCCGGAAAACCGAATAAATTCATTGGAATCAATGGCGGTATTCAATCGCTCGATGAGGCTGCCCGTCACCTCGACCATGTCGATGGCGCCATGCTTGGCCGCGCCGCCTACCACACGCCGGGCATTCTGGGGGGCGTCGATGCAGCGTTTTATGGGGCTGAACCCGGCGCATTCGATTTTGCCGCGCTGATCGACACGATGGCCGAGTACGCCGCGCGCCATATCGCGCATGGCGGCCGGCTCGGCCACGTCACCCGCCACATGGTTGGGCTGTTCCACGGTCTGCCTGGCGCGCGCCGCTTCCGGCAGATCCTGTCCACCGACGCAACGAAACCCGGTGCGGGACCGAATGTGCTGAAGGCAGCGTTCGCTGCCGTTGATTTCGACCGTGTTGAAAAGGCCGCTTAAGCGGTTCAGTCGCGTAAAATCATCCGGTCGCCGCGCACGTCGAAACCCGACAGCGAGCCTATAAAATTCATGCCGAGCAGGCTCTGGCTGAGCGTGCCAGGGGCTGCGACCATGACCTGCATGTTCTTGCGTACGATGCCACCGATCGCCAGTTCGTCGGTGCGCACCGACGCCGCGTGCGCCATGCCGTTGGCGGTCGAGACCGGGACGGTGAAGCTCAATGCTGCCGGGTTGAAGCCGGCGGCTTGCGCGTCTTCGGCCGTCAGCACCGTGCTGGTCGCGCCGGTGTCGACCACGGTGCGGATCGGCGCACCGTTGATGGTGATGCGGGCTTCGAAATGGCCGCTGTCGGCCTTGTCCAGAGTCACGGTCGCATGGCCGTCCTCAACGCCCAGCGCCAGCGGGCTGCCGGGAACGAGGCCGGCGGTCACCCGGCTGGCGAAATCCTGCAACTCGTAGCGGTACTGGTAGCCGGCGACGAGCGCCAGCACGATCACGGCCCAGGTGCCGAGATTGCGGGCCATGGCGCCGAGCGGCCTGCCGGATCGGATGAGGCCGGCGCTGACCAGCAGGCCGATCGCCCCCAGCCAGACCAGCCGGCTGAAATCGAAGTTCTCGATGCCGAACGTGCTGCCGGCGTCATTGTTGACCATCAGCAGCACCAGCCCGATGCCGACTGCCGCCATCACGATCCAGAACAGTCGGTTCATTGGGTCTGCCGTTTCACGAGAGGACGTCGCGCTCGCGCGCCATGCGGGTGCGGCGTGTTTCCCGGCGCGGCCGGCGCTCGACCGTTTCCAGCCGGGCCGGCAATTCCGCCATGACGTCGCGGCGGGTTTCCGGCGTCATTCCCAACCACGCGCCGATTTCATCGCGCGTGCGGCCGCAACCGAAGCAGAAGCCGGTTTTCATGTCGATCGAACAGACTAGGATGCACGGAGATTCGATGGCCGTCATGATGTTCTCTTGGGGATTCTCTTTGGAAATCCCTTGCCTCGCTTCCACATGGTGCAACGGCAAAGCCAATGCAAGCCCTCCGGATTTCGCCGCCGGCCGCCGCTTTTGCGGCACGGCCCAGTGTTGCGGCTTGGTGGTTGTGCCGCCCGGGCAAGGCGGCTATGCCGCTGGGCAATTCATCCAGGACGAGCACCGACGCCATGACCAGCGCACTGCCTTTCGACGATTTCCGCGATCTGCTGGCGAACCTGCCGCCGGCTGACGAGACGGCCGAAGCGCGCGTGCGCACGCTGTTTGCCAGGGCTGACAAGCCAGCGGGCTCGCTAGGCCGCATCGAGGACATCGCGGCATGGCTTGCCGCCTGGAGCGGGCGCGCGCCGCCGGCGGTGAACCGGCCCCTGGTGGCGATCTTCGCCGGCAACCATGGCGTCACCCGTCACGGCATTTCGCCGCGCGCTGTCGCGGCGACCGCCAATGCCGTCGAGCTTTGCGCCGCCGGTGGTGCGGCGATCAACCAGGTCTGCATCGCCAACGATCTCGGCCTCAAGGTGTTCGACCTGGCGCTGCACATTGCGACTGCCGATATCACTGAGGACGCGGCCCTCGACGAGCGCGGCTGCGCCGCCACCATGGCCTTCGGCATGGAAGCCATCGCCGGCGGCGCCGATCTGATCTGCCTCGGCGATCTCGGCGTCGGCAACTCCACCGTCGCGGCAGCCTTGTGCGCGGCCCTGTTCGGCGGCAGCGGCGCCGACTGGGTCGGTCCGGGATCGGGTGCAGACGCGGTCATGCAGGCGCGCAAGGCGGGAGTGGTCGATGCAGCCGTTGCCTTCCACGGCGCTGCTCTCAAGGACCCGCTGGAGGCACTGCGACGCGTGGGTGGCCGCGAGTTCGCTGCCATCGCCGGGGCCATCATCGCTGCCCGGATGCAGAAGATCCCGGTGCTGCTCGACGGCTTTGCCGCGACCGCCGCCGCCGCTGTGCTGCACGCCGCCAATCCCGCCGCACTCGACCATTGTCTGCTGGCCAGCCTGTCGCCGGAGCCCGGCCAAAGGCGCGCCGTCGAGCGGCTCGGCCTCAATCCGCTGTTCGATCTCGGCGTCAGCCACGGCGAGGGGGTGGGGGCAGCCCTTGCCGCCGGCCTGGTCAAGGCCGCCGCGCTTACCAGTTCGGGCATGGCCGCCGCGGTCAAAGGCTAAGCGACTCCGGCGATCAGCGCCGCCGCGCCGCCGCGGCCACCGTCTTGGTCGGCAGGGCCGGCAATTCCTCCATCACCCGGGTGAGCGGGAAGATGGCGATCGCCTCTGTGCCTTCACGCAATTTGGACTGAAGTTCGAATTCACCGCCATGCATGGCGAGCAGGCCCTGGACAATCGGCAGCCCGAGCCCGGTGCCCTGTTCGGCGCTCTTGATGGCGATCGAGCCCTGGCCGAAGGCGGACAGCACGATCGGGATTTCGTCTTCCGGAATGCCCGGCCCGTTGTCCTTGACCGAAATGTATTGGCCGCCGCCCGCCGTCCAGCCGACGCGCACACGAACTTCGCCGCCGGTGGCGGTGAATTTGATGGCGTTGGACAGAAGGTTGAGGATGATCTGCCGCACCGCGCGTTCGTCGGCGAACAGGCGCGGCAAGGCAATTTCAAAATCCTGGACGATGCGGATGTCCTTGTTGCGCGCCTTGAGCTCCATCATGTGGCAGCAATCTTCGGCGATGTTGAGCAGCATCACCGGCTCCTCGTTGAGCTGGTAGCGGCCGGCCTCGATGCGCGACAGGTCGAGGATTTCGTTGATCAGGTCGAGCAGATGCTGGCCGGAATCGTGCACGTCGCGGGCGTAGTCGCGATAGGTGGGGTTGCTCATCGGCCCCAGCACCTCATTGGCCATCACCTCGGAAAAACCGAGAATGGCGTTGAGCGGTGTTCTCAGCTCATGGCTCATCGAGGCAAGAAAGCGCGACTTCGCCAGATTGGCGTCTTCGGCCCGCCGACGGGCTTCGTCCGACATCGATTTTGCCGTCTCCACCTCGGCGAGCAGCGCGTCCTTTTCGGAGCGGAACGACAACAGCATCAGCGACGATTGATTGAGATGGCGCGCGATGTAGGCGAAGAACGGCAGCGCCGCGACCAGCAGTGCGACCATCATCGTCTCGACCGACATCCACAGTTTTGATTCGGCATAGGCATAGACCGCCACCGGAATGACGAAGGTGGCGAGCAGCGAGCCGCGCAAGGACGACGCCGTGATGGCGGTCGCCGCCATCACCAGCAGCAGCACCATCGCCTTGATCACCGGGAAATAATCGATCTGGCAAGCGGCGCAGCCGAGCCAGGCGAACCAGGCCCAGCCGAGGCCGCACAGCGAATGGCCGATCAGGAAATCCCGGCGTGTCACCAAAGGATCGAGTTCGGCCGCTTCGGTGCGTTCGACGCGCCGCGCCATTACGGCAACGATCGAATAGCAGATCAGCGTGAACAGCGCCCAGATGCTGATCTGCTTGTCCATGCCCGCCAGCAGCCCGGCCGCCGCGATCACCAGCACCAAAAGCGGAATGACGGTCGCACGTCCCACCATGGCGCGCGCATGCAGCCTTAGGAGCTCGCGGTCGAAGTCGAGATTGCCGACCTGTTGCGAAAGACGGTCGCGCGTCTTGCGCACCGCGCGCGCCACATCGCTGTTGCGGTGCGGTTTCCTGCGGTCCACAATGAATTTATCCGCTGTGTTCGAGCGTAGCAGAGGCATGGAAACTTCAATTTATGCGCGCAGCGATCTCAATTCGTTAAGCTACGTTCGAATGATTAAGAGACTGTTTGCCATATGAGCCGTTCGTGGTCGCCAAGGCCGCGCCGGCGATACTATCCGCCGCCGCCGCGAAGCCTGTGGCGCAAGCTGCTGGACTACGGGCTGACGATCATCCTGCTCGGCCTGCTGATCCTGCTCGCAGCGCGGCTCGACCGCTTCGAGACGCGCAAGGCGGAGGGCGCTGCGATCGTCAATGACGGCGATTCACTCACGCTTGGCACCGAGCGCATCCGCATGCGCGGCATCGATGCCCCGGAATACCAGCAGATATGCCGCAAGGACGGCGCCGACTATGCCTGCGGCAGGCTGGCGCGGCAGGCGCTGGTGCGGCTGATATCCGGCAATCCGGTGACCTGCAGCGGCTGGCAGCGCGACCGCTACGGCCGCCTGCTCGGCGAGTGCAAAGCGGGCGGCAAGGATCTCAACCGGGCACAGGTCGAGGCTGGCTGGGCCATTGCCTATGGCGACTACGAAACCGAGCAGGCCGTTGCCCGCGCCGGCAAGGCCGGCATCTGGGCCGGCACCTTTGATGCCCCGCAGGACTGGCGCGAAAGCCACCATGAAGGCCCGGTCGAAAGACGGCACGGCACGCTGGCTTCGATCGGCGACGCCTTGCGCGAAATCTTTCGCTTCCGATGAGGAGCGCGCCGTGTCCTATAGTCTGTCCGCAAGATCGGGAGGATTGAGATGAAACTGTTCGACGGTGGCCGCGCCCCCAATCCGCGGCGTGTCCGGGTCTTCCTAGCCGAGAAAGGCATCGAGGTGCCGCTGGTGCGGGTAGACATGGGCGCAATGGGTCACAAGCAAGAGCCGGTCAGTTCGCGCAACCCGCTGCGACGCCTGCCGGTGCTCGAGCTCGACGACGGCAGCATCATCACCGAATCCGTCGCCATCTGCCGCTATTTCGAGGAACTGCATCCAGAGCCGCCACTGTTCGGGCAAGGCGCGCTTGGCAAGGCAAAGGTCGAGATGTGGCAAAGGCGCATGGAGTTCAATCTGCTCAGTTGCGTCGCTCAGGCCTTTCGCCACATCCATCCGGCGATGAAGGAGTGGGAAATTCCGCAAATTCCTGAGTGGGGCGAAGCCAACAAGACGAAAGCGGTCGAGTTCCTGAACCTGCTCGACACCGAACTGGCAAACCGGGAATTCGCCGCCGGCGATAGCTATTCGATTGCCGACATCACCGGGATGATCGCCATCGATTTCATGAAACCGGCGCGCATCAAGGTACCGGACGAGTGCACCAATGTGCTGCGCTGGTATGCGGCAGTCTCCAGCCGGCCGAGCGCCTCTGCCTGAGATGGAGGCGAACCTCGAACGCCTGACGGCAAAGATCCGCGCCTGCCGCATCTGCGTCGACAATCCGGTCGGCCGGCCGCTGCCGCACGAGCCGCGTCCGGTGCTGCTGCCCTCATCCAGCGCCCGCATTCTGCTTGCCAGCCAGGCGCCGGGCACCAAGGTGCATTTATCCGGCATGCCATTCACCGACGCGTCAGGCGACCGTTTGCGCAGCTGGCTGGGTGTCAGCACCGACGAATTCTACGACACCGAAAAATTCGCCATCGTGCCGATGGGCTTTTGTTTCCCGGGCCAGGACGCCAAGGGCGGCGACCTGCCGCCGCGCCGCGAATGCGCGCCGGCATGGCGCGCGCCGCTGATGGCGCTGATGCCGCAGATCGATCTCGTGCTGACGATCGGCTCTTATGCGCAATCCTGGCATATGGGCGCCGCGCGCAGGCCGTCTTTGACTGAAACCGTGATGGGCTGGCGCGCCATCTGGGATGCGCCGGCCAACCCCAAGGTACTGCCGCTGCCGCATCCGTCATGGCGCAACACCGGCTGGCTGAAGCAGAATCCATGGTTTGAAATGGATTTGCTGCCCTTCCTGAGATCGGAAATCCGCTATCGCATTGCTTAAGCTTTAAGCAAGATATCACTCGCTTTTGTGCCATTCGGCAGAATTTCTTTCTTGTGAAAGGCCTAAATAAGAGGGAGTATAGCCAATCTATTCCCAAAGCGCGCCGCGCCCGAGGGAACGCGGCCTGCACCAGGGAGCACCTCAATGGATCGCCTCGACAGAAAAATTCTCCGCCTCCTGCAGGAGGACGCGACGCTCGCGGTTGCCGATGTCGCCAAGAAAGTCGGCCTGTCGACGACGCCCTGCTGGCGCCGCATTCAGAAGCTCGAGGAAGAGGGCGTTATCAAGCGGCGCGTCGCCATTCTCGACCATGAGAAGGTCAATGTGCGCGTCACGGTCTTCGTGTCGATCCGCACCAATTCGCACAGCCATGAATGGCTGCGCCGCTTCTCCGAAGTCATCCAGGAATTTCCCGAAGTGGTCGAGTTCTACCGCATGAGCGGCGACGTCGACTATCTCCTGCGCGTGGTTGTGCCCGACATCGCCGCCTACGACGCCTTCTACAAGCGGCTGATCGCCAAGATCGAGATCCGCGACGTGTCGTCGTCCTTCGCCATGGAGCAGATCAAATACACGACCGAAATGCCGCTGGACTACATGGTGCTGGACAAGGAATCGGGCGCCAACGCCGCTTGAGGCTCAACCCGCTAGTTCTTCTTTTTGTTGAGAAAAGTCCAAGGCGAGTTGACCGGCAGCGTTATCGTGTCCGGCACGGTGTCGACAGCCGCCACCTCGGCCTTGTGCACGGTATAGCCGGACTGGATGATGCTGACGCCGTCGAGAATGAACAGTTGGCTCTTCTCCATGCCGGGCTGCAAGGCGCCGGTCACGGCAACTGCTTCATAGGCTTCCGACATCTTGTAGGGATGGGCCGGCGTCACCAGCACGATCTGGTTCGGCGGCGGCGTCGGCATGTGGCTGCAGGCGCCCGTCCACGGCACCAGAAGGAATTGGTAGACGAGGTCGCCGTCGCGGTCGACCGGCAATGCATAGCCGGCTAATTGTATCGTCTTGTCCTGCAGATTTGTAGACAGCGTCTCGCCATGATCGGGCAGTTTTGCCGCGATCATCGGCAGGCCGGCATCCTCGGCCACCGCTTGTGTGGCCGGACGCAGATCCTTCCAGAAGATGCGCGCGGTTTGGCCCGACGCGTTGGTTGCGATGAACACCAACAACGCGGCTGCAAGCGCCGGGGTCGATTTGAGAGGACTGCTCATCCGTTGCTTCCTTTGGGCAGAAGTAAAGACGCCGTGGCCGATCGCGTCAACGTTCGAGCCGCATCACATGTCTGCGAGAACCGGCCATGCCGATCTCATGAAACCCGCGAGCGGCGAACATGTCGCGAAATCCCATGAAACGGTAGCTCGGCGATGCCGGGTCGACGGGGTAGGCCTCGATCGTGCTGGCGCCCTTGGCAAAGGCGTGATCGATGGCGGCGTCAAGCAGCGCTGCCGCCAGCCCGCCGCCGCGCAGCGCTCTTGGAACATAGAAGCAGACGATCGACCAGATGCCCGTCTCGCCATCGTGCTGTTGCGGCGACAGCTTGCGGTAGGTCTGGCGTGGCGCGACCGAGCACCAGCCGACAGTCTTGCCATCGAGCTCGGCGAGAATGCCGACCGGCGTGCCGGCCTCGACGAGCGCCATCATGGCCTGTTTCAGCTCAGCGTGCCGGACATGCTCGCGGCGACCGGGCAGGGGCCGCCAGGCCATGCACCAGCAATATTTCGGCCCGCCTGCGCTTCGAAGAGGCCCTCGAAATCGGTTCGCGTCATTCGCGTCACCGCGCTGAACCGGACTTTGTCCAGGTCAGGCTTTTCTGGCGGCGATCCGCTCGAGCGTCTTGGCATTGCTCAGTTCCCGCACCGCGTCCTTGCCGATCCAGCGCGCTGTCTTGTCCGGTGACATAGCGAGCTTCTGCGCGACGGAAAGGGCAGCGCCGTGCATCTCCATCGAGCGCTTGCCGATCGAACGAAGCGCCCAGTTTACCGCCTTCTTCACGAAATTGCGGCCATCGGTGGCGTGCGCTTCAATGATCGGCAGGAAGCCGAGGAAAGTCGCTACCGGCTCTTGCTTCCGCTGAACGACAGACCAGGCCATCATGGCAAAGGCCGTGCGTCGAACGAATTCCCGTTCGTCCGCCGCGAACTCTTCGACCAGTTCCTTCCAGGCGTCCGTGTCGACGAAGAGATCGGAGACGCCGTCAACGATATCCCAGGAATCGAAGGACGCCGCCCATTGCCTTGCATCCGCTGCGGAAAAGCGCTTCGGGTCGGCCGTGACGGATGCGATGAACTGCGCCTCCATGATGCCGGTCTGCCAAAGCTCGAACGCTCGCTCGTGGTTGCGTTTGATCTTCCTGGCGATCTGCCGCTGCATGCCATGCGAAATGCCGAGCGCCCGCTCGATCCTGATGCCATAGCGCAGCATGCCGCGGCGATTTTCTTCCGAGCCGATCGACCGCAAATGCGCGACAATCTCGTCGGCGCTGGATTGGGGCGAAAGCTCGGTCATCCCAGCTTATTTCTCCAGGCGCGCCAGCAACGACGACGTGTCCCAGCGCTTGCCGCCCATCGCCTGCACATCCTTGTAGAACTGGTCGACGAGGGCGGTCACCGGCAGTTTCGCTCCATTGCGGTCGGCTTCATCGAGGCAGATGCCGAGATCCTTGCGCATCCAGTCGACGGCAAAGCCGAAATCATACTTGCCGGCATTCATCGTCTTGTGGCGGTTCTCCATCTGCCAGGAACCGGCCGCGCCCTTGGAGATCACCTCGATCACCTTCTCGATGTCGAGCCCTGCCTTCTTGCCGAAATGGATGCCTTCGGCCAGCCCCTGCACCAGCCCGGCAATGGTGATCTGGTTGATCATCTTGGTGAGCTGGCCGGCGCCCGACGCCCCCATCAGCCCGACCATGCGGGCAAAGGCGTCGATGACCGGTTTGGCCTTGTCGAAGGCGCTCTGCTCGCCGCCGACCATCACCGTCAGCACGCCGTTTTCGGCGCCCGCCTGGCCGCCGGAGACCGGCGCGTCGAGGAAGGAAAAGCCGGCCTTTTCAGCGGCTTCGGCCAGTTCGCGCGCCACCTCGGCCGAGGCTGTGGTGTTGTCGATGAAAACGGAGCCTTTCTTCATAGCGGCGAACGCGCCCTTGGCCCCGGTCGTTACCGAGCGCAGGTCGTCGTCATTGCCGACACACGAGAAGACGAAATCCTGGCCCTCTGCCGCCTCGGCCGGCGTCAAAGCAAGCTTGCCGCCATGCTGGGCCACCCATTGCTCGGCTTTCACGGCCGTGCGGTTGTAGACGGTGACCTCGTGGCCGCCTTTGTTCCTGAGGTGCCCGGCCATGGGATAGCCCATCACGCCCAGACCAAGAAATGCCACAGATGCCATAGGTTTGCCCTTCAGATGGAACGAAATTTGCTGCGAAAGCTCTAGGCTCTGCGCGCAATTCGTCAAGACGTGCATGGGCCGATCGACTGGTGCAGCTGACCAGTCAGCGCTTCAGATGTATGGTGATGCGGCGTTCGATCCATTCAACGCCATGGCGCAAGATCTCGACCATCACCAGATAGACAAGGGCGACCCAGATATAGGCCTGGATGTCGAACGAGTTGGCAAAGGCAAGCTTGGCCTGACCCATCAAATCGTAGACGGTGATGATGGCGACGATAGCCGAGGCCTTGACCATCAGGATCAACTCGTTGCCATAGGGACGCAAGGCGACGATCAACGCCTGCGGCAGGATGATCTTTCGCAGCGTCTGCAATTTGTGGAGGCCGAGCGAGGCGGCGCCTTCCCACTGGCCTCTTGGCACGCTTTCGATGGCGCCGCGCAGGATTTCGGCCTGATAGGCGGCGGTGTTGAGTGCGAAGGCAAACACACCGCAATTGAAAGCGTCTTTGAAAAAATCCCAGAGGCCAATCGTTTGAAGTTCAGCCCTGAACGATCCCAGGCCGTAGTAGACCAGATATGTCTGGACCAGCAGCGGCGTGCCGCGGAAGAAATAGACATAGCAATAGGCGAGGCCGGACAAGAGCCGGTTGCTGGACATACGTCCATAGGCGACCGGCACCGACAGGATCGCTCCGAGCACCATCGATATGCAGACCAGCAACAACGTGGTTTGAAGGCCCTTGAGATAGGCCGGGGCATATTTGGCGAAGAAGTCGGCGTTCCAGGCAAAGATCAGGTAACTGACGATGCCGAGGCCGAACAGGATCCAGAAGCCGACCATCGCATAGCCGATGACACGGCTGCGCGGCCACCCACGCGCCCGTGGTGGCGGCCGTTCGACCATGGTGGCGGTGACGCTCATCGTTGTGCCTCTCGCCGGCCGAGCGAGCGCAGGATCGCGCTGGTGGCAAAGGATGAAACGATGGCCAGACCGAGGAAGACCAGGGCCGCAACGCCATAGAACAGGAAAGCGTGCTTGGTAACGCGGGCAGCAGTGTAGGCATTGCGCAGCGTCTCGGCGAGGCCGACGACCGACACGAGCGACGTATCCTTGAGCAGGCTGAGCCAGCAGTTCTCAAGTCCGGGAAATGCAATGCGAAGGAGTTGCGGCAAGATCACCTTGCGCATGGTCAGCCAGTTCGACAGGCCGATGGCATAGCCGCCCTCATACTGGCCTTTCGGTATGGCACGAAAGGCTGAAAGAAACACCTCGCTGGCATAGGATGAAAAGATCAGCGACAGCACGATCATGCCGGCGACGAAGCTGTTGACGTCGACGGTCGCGTCGGGCCGGAAATATCGCACGAGATGCTGCAGCAGGATTGGCACGCCAAAGAAAAACAGGAACAGCGTCACCAGTTCCGGCAAGCCGCGGAAGACGGTGGTGTAGATATTGGCGGCAAGCCGCAGCGACGGTTCTTCGGACTGTTTGGCCCAGGCGACGAAGAAGCCGATCGTCAAGCCGATGGGCAGTGTCGCCAGCGCAAGCGCGATGGTGACCAGTGCGCCATAGGCAATATCGTCAATCCAGCCATCGGGTCCCCAACTCAGAAGTATCCATATGTTCTGGCTTGGCATTGACGGGTCTTGTCTCCACGGCGATCAGAGATGAGGAAGGCGGCGGGGAAAAACCCCGCCGCTGTTGACCACAGTGATCAGGACTCGGCGCCGTAAACGTCGAACTTGAAATACTTGTCGTTGATTTCCTTGTATTTTCCGTTCTTGCGAATGGCAGCGATCGCGTCGTTGAACTGCTTGACGAGATCGGTCTCGCCCTTGCGCACGGCGATGCCGGCGCCCGGCCCAAAAATCTCGACCGGCTGCGGCGAAGGCTGGCCTAGAATCTTGCAGCAGGCGCCGTCGGGCGAATCCAGGAACTGCTGCAACACGACGATATCGTCCTGGATCGCGTCGAGACGCCCATTGGCGAGATCGGCCTGCTCCTCGGGGCTGCTCGGATAGCCCTTGACCGTGCTGTCCGTATAGGTCTTCGAGGCGTAGTTGAAATGCGTCGTGGTGGTGGCGACGCCGATCGTCTTGCCGGCGAGGTCTTCCTTGGTAACGCCCTTAAGCGTCGAGTCCTTCGGCACAGCCAGCGCCGAGGGGGTGTTGTAGTATTTGTTGGTGAAGTCGACCTTTTCCTGACGCTCCGGCGTGATCGACATCGAGGCGACGATGGCATCGAACTTGCCGGCCTGCAGTGCCGGGATGATGCCGTCCCAATCCTGGGCGACGAAGGTGCACTTGACCTTCATCTCGTCGCAGAGCGCCTTGGCGATGTCGATGTCGAAGCCGACGAGCTGGCCGTCGGAGGTCAGATTGTTGAATGGGGGGTAGGCGCCTTCGGTGCCGATCCTCAGGGTCTTTTCCTGAGCCTGGGCGACGCCGAGCGTCAGCAGCGCAGCCGATGCGGCGAGCGCGATACGCAGTGCAATACGCATGATAGTCCTCTCTTTATGGCTCCCGGCCGTCGTTCCGAAACGGCTCTGTGGGGCGGTGCTTTTGACCGCCCGCTGGCGCGATACTCCCACTGTTTTCGGGACAAAAGCAACAGTAAAACCGTTGCTTGCGGGATTTGCAGGTCCAGCCAATGCTGACGCCGGGTCAGACAATGGAACCGCTCAGGAGACCGGCTGAATCGGGCTCGGGCAGGGGCGTCAGGTTTTGAGGCCGGTGGCGCGCTCGATGAAGTCGGCTATCAATCCCGTGTCGTTGAGATCGAACACCGGCAGGCTTTCGCCGGCGACCGCGAAGTCGGCGGCGATCGCTACGATATGGCCGTCGTTTGCCGAGAGCGGCGACCGGTCCTTGGCCTCGAGCCGTCTTGTTTCGATCTTTTGGTGCGCCTCGCGCTTGTAGCCTTCGACCAGCACGATGTCGCACGGTGCAAGCCGCGACAGGATCGTCTCCAGCCTCGGCTCGTCTTCGCCGCGCAGTTCGTGCATCAGCGCCCAGCGTGTGCCAGACACCACCGCGACTTCGGTGGCGCCCGCCTGGCGGTGGCGAAAGGAGTCCGCGCCCGGCTTGTCGATGTCGAACTCATGATGGGCGTGTTTGACCGTCGACACCGTCCAACCGCGCCGGACGAGCTCGGTGACCAGTTTCTCGGTCAATGTGGTCTTGCCGGAATTCTTCCAGCCGGTGATGCCGAATATGTTCATGGCGCGATGCTCTGCAACAGACGCTCGGCCACCGCAAGATCGTCCGGTGCATTGATGTTGAAGAACGGGTCGAACTGACCGCCGTCAACCGCCAGCAGCGGAAACTCCACCTCGATAAAGTCGTGGCGCTCGATGAAGGCGGAGACTCGCCTGTTGTCCTCGTCGACCAGGAAACGGCGCAAGGCCTGACGCAGCCCGAGCGGCCACAGCGCGAAGGTCGGATGCCGCCTGCCGCTGGAACTGGCAACCGCGATCGAGCCCGCCCGACTGGCTGCGGCGGCGGCCAGCCTCGTGACCAGATCGACTGGCAGGAACGGCGTGTCGCCGGCGGCCGTCACCAATGCCTCGGAGGCATTGTTTGCTGCCGCCCATTCGAGGCCGGTAAGGATCCCGGCCAGCGGTCCGGCATGGCCTTCGACCGTATCGGCGAGAACCGAAAGCCCGGACGCCGCAAAGCGTGCCGGATCGCCATTGGCGCTCAGCACCAGCGATCCGACCTGCGGCGCCAGGCGGGCAACGACATGGTCGAGCAGCGGACGCCCGCCAAGGGCGAGCAAGGTCTTGTCGCCGCCGCCCATGCGCCGTGACAGGCCTCCGGCCAGGATGATCCCTGCAATGTCTCGGCTCATGGCCCTATATGCCGTCCGGCGCCATGTCGGGTCCAGCGCTTTCGGCGGCGGGCTTTTGCCGGCCGACTGCCCGCTCGCGATAGAGCGCGTAAAGACCGGAGCCGATGATGATGGCGGAGCCGACGATCATCGGCACGTCGGGGATATCACCGAAGATTCCGAGGCCCAGCAGGATCGACCACAACAGCGCGGTGTAGCGGAACGGCGCGACGAAGGAGATGTCGCCGGCGCGCATCGCCATAATGATGAACTGGTAGCCGATCAGCACCAGCACCGCCGCCAGAGCCAGCAGCGCGGTGCCTTTGCCCGACATCGGTGTCCAGCCGCCCATCGGCGACAGCAGGAGTGCGCCGACGATGGTCATGGCGATCGCGGTCGCCGTCGACACCAGCAATGTGGGGATAGCCTGCGGGATGCGCTTGGTGGCGAGATCGCGCACAGCACAACAGGCGACGCTGACGAGTGCGTATAGCGAATAGACGCTGAACCCTTCGAAGCCTGGCCGCACGATGATCATCACGCCGACGAAGCCCACGGCGATCGCCAGCCATCGCCGCCAGCCGACTCCTTCACCGAACACAAGGGCTGCCCCCATCGTCACCGCCAGCGGCAGCGCCTGCAGCACTGCCGAGACATTGGCGATCGGCAAATGCGCCAGCGCAACGAGGAAGGCGACGGTGGCGCCGGCCTCGCCGACGACGCGCAGCGCCACCAGCGGCTGCAGCATCGAGCCCGGTCGTTTGAGCGCGCCTTGCTGCCAGGCGAGCAGGCCGACGAGCACCGATGCAAAGGCGCCGCGCACCAGCATGACCTGCGCCATGTTCATCGATTCCGACGAGAACTTGGTGATGGCGTCGTTAAGGGTGAAGCCGATCATGGCCACCATCATGAACAGCGCACCGCGAAGATTTGGGGAAAGAGGCAAGGGCGTTACCGGTTTTGCACGGGATCAAGCCTGTAGCAGCCGGCGGCAAGACAGCAACGTCAAAGAAATAGGCCACGGACTTTCATCCGTGGCCTGCAAAATCCTCGAGAGAGGGCCTTTCAGGTGACCCGCAGCCTCATTTCGGCGTCAGCACCTCGGTGCCGCTGCCGTTCTTGCCGGCGATGGTCCACAGGCCGTGCAGCGAGCCGTCATCCTCTACCTTGTAGACGACGAGGCCGATTTCCTTGCCCATGACATAGCCGGCGGAGAAGGCATTGTCGTTGCGCATGCAGATGCCGTCCGAAGACGACCCGCCCGTCTCCCAGTGGATGGTGCAGGTGGTCTCGCTGGTCAGCGTGATGGTGGCCTCGCCGCCATATTTCGAGCCGTCGAAGTTGGTTCCGGCGACGGTGTAGGTGCCACCGATCGACTGCGCTGCGGCCGGTGCGGCTGCAAACCCAAGCATTGCAAGTGGAATCAGGACTGTGCGCATGTCGTATTCCCCCAAAGACGAGCGAAGAGCCGCTATAGGCCGAAATTTAGGGCGGAACGCGATGGCGGTAAATCGGGTTTGCAGATTGGAGAAAGGTTTATTCCCAGTGTGACCCGGATGCCTCGTGCAGGCTGCGGGCGATGGCGCCGATCAGTGGATCATATTTCGCCTTGAGCGACGCTGGATATTCGATCCGGACGGTATGGATGACATCCTTTCTTCCGAATACGCTTCTCGCATAGAAGATCTTGTCGCCCTTGGTGCCGGAGACAACCACCCAGTTCTTGCCGGTCCTGCTGTAGGTGACCGTGTAGCCTGGCTCGGTGCTGGCTTTTTCCTCGTCCACAATACTATCGGGCGTATTGTCCAAGGCATTGTAGCTGCCGTAACAGGCAAGGCTGGCGCCGTCGGCGCTAAGCCATTGTTGCCCGTCGCCATTATCTGGCTCGGGCATGCGTTTGCTGAAAATGTTTTCCGGGACGGCGCACACAGTACCGAAGCGCGCATTGATGTAGGTGAAAGGCTTCGCGATCGCTGTTGTTGTGATGATCGTCGCCAACGACAGAACCGCAGCCAGCGACGACAAACCGGTACGACAAACACGCAGCATGGGACCTCCTTGGCCTGCGACCAAAGACACTCCTTGCACCGAATCGTGGAAGAAATCAGCCGCCGGTGACGCTCATATGCCTGGACACCGAGGGGCGGCTGGTGCGGCGGTCGATGATGAAATCATGGCCCTTCGGCTTGCGGCCGATCGCTTCGTCGATGGCGGCAGCGACCAGTTCGTTGCCTTCTGACGCGCGCAACGGCGCGCGCAGGTCGGCGGCATCCTCCTGGCCCAGGCACATATAGAGCGTGCCGGTGCAGGTCAGCCGCACGCGGTTGCAGCTTTCGCAGAAATTATGCGTCATCGGCGTGATGAAGCCGAGCCGGCCGCCGGTCTCGGCGACATGGACATAGCGGGCCGGGCCACCGGTCTTGTAGGGAATGTCGCTCAGCGTGAACTGGCGTTCCAGCGAGGCGCGCAGCAGGGACAGCGGCAGATACTGATCGGTGCGGTCGGCATCGATCTCGCCCATCGGCATGGTTTCGATGACGGTGAGGTCCATGCCGCGGCCATGCGCCCAGCGCATCATCTCCGGCAGTTCGGCGTCGTTGAAATCCTTCAGCGCAACGGCGTTGAGCTTGATCTTCAGCCCGGCCGCCTGCGCGGCGTCGATGCCCGCCATGACCTTGCCGAGATGGCCCCAGCGGGTGATGGCGTGGAACTTGTCGGCATTCAGCGTATCCAGCGAGACATTGATGCGCTTGACGCCGCAATCGGCGAGCTCGGCGGCAAAACGCGACAGCTGCGAGCCGTTGGTGGTCAGCGTCAGCTCTTCCAGAGCGCCGCTTCTCAGGTGCCGCGAGAGCTGGCGTACCAGATGCATGATGTTCTTGCGCACCAGAGGCTCGCCACCGGTGAGGCGCAGTTTGCGCACGCCCTTCTCGATGAAGACGGTGCAGAGCCGGTCGAGTTCCTCGAGCGACAGCAAGTCCTTCTTGGGCAGGAACGCCATGTCCTCGGCCATGCAATAGGTGCAGCGGAAATCGCAGCGGTCGGTGACCGACACGCGCAAGTAGCTGATCGTGCGCCCGAAAGGATCGATCATGTTCATGCGTCAAGCGTTTCCAATGGCTGCGAGTGGCGCCGTTATATACAGCTATGTGATACGAACCAACCCACCATTCAAGATAGCGGCTCTTGATCTTTGGTAACATTCCCTGGCCGACATCCGATGTCGGCCGCGTCCAAATGGCCTTTTCCGGCCGCGCGAAGCAGCGTAGGGAAGGGCGGATTGAGGCAGGATTGAAAACGATGACGGCGCCGAAGGAACTCCGGGTCTCGAAGGACAGAAAGCTGCTGTCGGTCACCTTTCCCGATCATCGCCCGTTTGAACTGCCGGCCGAGTTGCTGCGCGTCGCATCGCCCTCGGCCGAAGTGCAGGGCCACTCGCCAGACCAGCGGGTGACGGTGCCGGGCAAGCGCAACGTCACTATCCTGAAGATCGAGCCGGTCGGCAATTATGCCGTGCGCATCACCTTCGACGATTTCCACGACACCGGCATCTTCACCTGGAACTATCTGCATACGCTCGGCCACGAAAAGGACGAGCGCTGGAATGCCTATCTCGCCGAACTCCAGGAGAAGGGGCTGAGCCGCGACCGCTAGTTCGTCGCTGTCGTCAAAACGTCATTGATTGGGAGTAGCGCCGGCAAAGGTTCGGAGACGGAAAAAAATGTCTGAGATCACATCGGTTGAACAACTCGAAGCGCTCTACGGTCTGCCCGGCGAAGCGTCGACGGTCAAGGAACTCGACCACGTCATCCCCGAATATGCCGCCTTCATGGAAGCCTCGCCCTTTGTCGCGCTGGCGACGAGCGGGCCGGAAGGGCTCGACTGCTCTCCGCGCGGCGATCTCGCCGGCTTCGTGCGCATCCACGACCCGAAGACCCTGATGATGCCGGATCGGCGCGGCAACAACCGCGCCGATTCGCTGAAGAACATCATTAGGGATCCGCGCGTCGGGCTGCTGTTCCTTGTACCAGGCTCGGGCACGACGCTGCGCGTCAACGGCCGTGCGCGCATCACCACCGACGCCGCGCTTTGCGCCTCCTTCACCGTCGAAGGCAAGCCGGCGCGCTCGGTCACCGTGGTCGATGTCGATTCCGTCTATTTCCAGTGCGCCCGCGCAATCGTCCGCTCGGAGCTGTGGAACCCGGCCAAACACGTCGACCCGAAATCGCTGCCGACGCCGGGAAAAATCCTTGAGGTCACCAGCCTCAAGAACATCGACGGCGAGGCCTATGACAAGGAATGGCCGGAACGGGCGAAGAAGACGATGTGGTGAGCGGGTTGCTCTTCTGAAGCGAAAACCGCTCCGGCGCTATTTCCCCAACCGGACGAACATTACCGACCCCAGTTTGTCACGCATCTGCGCAAGGATCATGGTGTCGTTCGAGGCCCAGGTGAACGGCTGCTGGCCGCAGCAGACGGTCGGGAAAAATCCTCCGCCGATAAGCAGCCGGGCCGGCTTGCCGGGGGCATCGGTGAGAAACAGGCCGCCAGGCATATCGGCGTTCTTGCTGTCGTAAGTGATATAGGCGAGCGCCGACCCGGTCGGTGACCATGCCACTCCCACGACGTTCTGGGCGCGATCGACCGGCTGGATCTCGCCACTGGCAAGATCGATTACCTTCGCATCGATGCCCCTGACAGTTCGCCCTAGCAGCAGCAGGAATTTCCCGTCGGCCGAAAAAGCCAGCCCGCTCGGCTGGCCGGTGTCGCTCATCGCGGCGACGCGCTTCGGCGTCGCTTCGCCGAGGTTCAACAGATAGATGCCGGCTTTATCGGCATCGTCCTTGTCCGCCACGCTATAGGCGATCTGCTTGCCGTCCCCTGATGCGGTCATCGCCCAAATCCGGAACCTGCTCTTGGAAGCAAATTCGAACGCAAGGCGAGGATCGCCGCCGCCAACCTCGATCGTCATCAGGCTCGTCGAAACACCTTGCTTGATGCCTCCCTCGGGGATCGCGTAGCGGATAAAGGCGATGGTGTCGCCGTCGATCCAATGGCTGAGAACGTCCAGGTTCGCGGGCCCCTTGCCGTCGAGAAAGCTGCCGTCGAAATTGTCTTCGGTCAGGCTCCTGACGGCAAACGTGGTGGGATCGAAGAGCCGGATGTCCGTATCCCGGAAAGCCTCCAATGCGTTGCGATATGTCGGCATCAGCAACTGTCTGCCGGCCGGCGACCAGAACATGTCTGCCGCTTCGCCCGGGCGGTTATCGGGCGTGGATTGCGTGCAGGCGAGTCTTGCCCAGGGACCGATCTGAGACGGCGCCAGCAAACACAACTCGTCGCCGTTGAGATGAAGCAGCCGGCTACCATCAGGCGACAGCAGCGCCGCCTTTTGACCCGCAACGGTCCACATATCCTTGATGACCTTGGCGTCGAGCACGCGATACCCACCGTAATCCTGTGCCGCCGCAGGGCTGCACAGAGCCACAACGATGCCAAGCACAGCCACGGAAAAATTGCGCAAAGTCGCAGTCATGTCGATCGGCCCTCAGACGAAACGCAAGAGCATGATCTTCCCGGGATCATGCTCCGGCTCTGCTCAGGTATCCTTCAGCACATCGTAGATCTTGCGCATTTGTTCGCCGATCATGTCGCACTGTTCCGGCGTCGACTGGCTCATCGCCTTTTCGATCAGCGCCATATGCACCTTCAGCGCCTTCATCAAAAGCTCCGTGCCGGCCTCGGTAAGCGTCAGCCGCAGCACGCGCTTGTCCTTCTCGTCGCCTTCGCGGCGCAACAGGCCACGCGCCTCCAGTTGCGGCAACAGCATGGTAATGTTGGAGCGGCCGACCAGCAGTTTGCGGGCGAGATCGTGCTGCGACATGCCGGGATGGCGATAGAGGTTCATCAGCACGTCGAGCTGCGCCGGCTTGAGATCCAGCGGCGCCAGCTTCACCGCCAACGCGCGCTCCAGCACATGGCAGGCGCGCGCCACCGCGACCCAGTTGCGGAAGCGCGGGTTGTCCCAGGGCAGGTCTTGTTTAATGTTCATGTTTGAACTATTATGTTCATGCTTGAACGGAATGGATGGATCGCCACTATGGCATCATTTGGACTGAAGGTCATCCGGGGCGTGTTCGGCGCCGCCGAGCATGTGGCGCCACGCCTGAGCGGCCGCGCCGCCTTCGAACTGTTCTGCCGCACGCCGAGCGTGAAGGCGCTCAGCGACGGCGAGCGGCGCGCGGTCGACCGTGCGGCGGGCTTCATGGCCGAGGCGCGCCACCATCGGCTGAAGACCAGGAACGGCTGCGTCATGGTGCATGAATTCCGGCCCGAGCCGGGCGGGGCGTCCGCCGGCACAGTGCTGGTCATCCATGGTTGGCGCTCGCGCACCGAATATATGCGCGCGCTGATCGAAGGCTTTCGCAATGCCGGTTACCGGGTCGCCTCGCTCGACCTGCCGGGCCACGGCCAGTCACTGGGCCGCCATCTCAACATGGTCAACGCGGTCGAAGCGGCAAAGGTGGCTGGTCAATGGTTCGGGCCGTTCAAGGCGATCGTCGGCCATTCCTTCGGCGGCGCTGTTGCCGCCAATGCCATTGCCGGTTCGATCAGAGGGATCCAGCCGGTGGCGGCCGAACAACTGGTGCTGATCGCCGCACCCAGCTCCTTGCCGGCAATCTTCGCCGACTTCAGCCGCATGCTCAATGTCGGCCCGCGTTCGCAGGTCTCCATGGCCGATCAGGTGAAGCGGCTATCCGGCAGGCCGCTCAACGAATTCACCGGCGACCGTCAATTGGCCGAAGCGCCGGTGCCGACGCTCGTCATCCACGCGCCCGACGACCGCGAAGTTCATGCCGACCATGCCAAACGCTACGCAGGGGCGGGCAGCCATGTGCTGCTACACTGGGCCGATGGGCTCGGCCACCGCCGCATTCTCGCCGACAAAGGCGTCGTCGAGCGCGCCGTGACCTTCGTCGCGAGTGAACGCGAGCCGATACTGCATTGATTCCGATGGTGTATTGGTCGACGCCAGTAATGCTGGCGCGCTGGGCTAGCCCTTTTTCTTGCCGCCCGGCTCGACCGGCAATCCGGCCGCCTTCCAGGCGGTGTAGCCGCCGAGTATGTGCTTGACCGGCTCCAGCCCCATATCCTGCGCCGTCTTGGTGGCCAGCGCCGAGCGCCAGCCGCCGGCGCAGAAGAAGACAAAGCTCTTGCCCGAGGCGAAGAACGGCTTGTGGTAGGGGCTTTCGGGATCGATCCAGAATTCCAGCATGCCGCGGGTGACATGCTTGGCGCCGGGAATTTGGCCATCCCGCTCCACCTCGCGAGGGTCGCGCAGATCGACAAAGATGGTGTCCTCGTCGTCGAGCAGCCCGGCTGCTTCCTCCGGCGACACCACCTCGATCTCGGCATTGGCCTCGTCGAGCAACTCGCGATACCCTTTTTTCACGAACAATCCCTCCCGGCCGCGCGGTTTCGCCGCTAACCCGATTTCCAGCACAACATCGGTACTTTGTCACGCCGTTCCGGCCAGCCCCTGCCACGCCGCCATCGCTCCGGCCACGGTCGCCAGAAGTGACGCGCGCGAGGCACGTTCGTTGCCGCGAAGGCGGCAGCCGTTCACATGGGCGAGGGCGGCGGCAGCGCCGCTCCAGGCGTCACGATGTTGTGAAACCGTTCTGCAACAGACCCGTCGAAATTTATGGAAGCTTAACGAAATCGGTATGAATCAGTATAGTAGCGCCTTACATCCGCCATGCGGTTGGCAAGATCGTCTAGCGGCGCGGAACGGGAGCCGGCTTGCAGCCGGAGCGGGAGATCCATGAAATTTCTGGGAAATAAAGCCACTGTGATGCCGCTTGCGGTTGCGGCAACGCTTGCCTTCGGTGTACCGCAGGCAAGCGCGCAGGGGCTGTTCGACATGCTGTTTGGCGGCGGCGTCAGGCACAACCCGCAAGGCGAATTCCCGCCGCCGCCCAAGCGCAAGCCGAAGCCGGCCGTATCAGGTGGCAGCAGGATCAGCAGCCCGTCCTACTACACCTACAAGGCCGACCGTCTGGTTCGCGTCGACTTCACGACATTGGTGGCCGCGCCGCCTCAGGTCGCAACTGCCCAGGACGCTGCCTTTGTACCATCGGCGACAAGCACCGCCTTCCGCGAAGCCGTTGCAGGCCTCAGCGACTACGAACTCTATGCCGAGCCCGATATCGCCAAGGCGCTGATTGCCTATTACTCGGCCAATCCGGACTTCATCTGGGTGAACGAAGGCAACCCCAATGCGCGCGCCCAGGATGCGGTGCGTGTGCTTGGCGAAGCGGCAAGCTACGGTCTCACGCCGGCCGACTACTCGGTCGAGGTGCCGGCAGCCAATGCATCGGCGGTCGATGCCGACACGCATCTGAAGGAGCTCGTGCGCTTCGAGATGGCGTTGTCGGCGCGCGTGCTGCGCTATGCCCATGACTCCCAGAGCGGCCGCGTCGATCCCAACCGCATCACCGGCTACTATGAATTTCCGCCCAAGCCGGTCGACATGGAAGGCGTGCTGAAGACGCTCGCCCACACCCAGCAAGTGCGCACCTATCTCGAATCGCGGCATCCGCAGAATGCGGAATATCAGGCGCTGCGCGTCGAACTGGAATCGCTGCAGGCCAGCGCCGAAAATGAAATCGTCGTCGATCCCAAGCTGTTGCTGAAGCCCGGCGAGACCAGTGCTGAACTCCCGAAGCTGCTGACGCTGATCGCGCGCAATCTCGATGACGAGATGGGCGGCGCCTTTGGCGAGATCCTGTCCAGGCTCGGCACCAGCGACGTCTATGTTCCCGAACTGGTGCCGGTCATCAAGGCCGTGCAGGTGAAGGCCGGAATGAAGGGCGATGGCGTCATCGGCCCGCGCACCGTCGCTTCGCTCGCCGGCGTCTCCAAGGCCGACCGGCTGCAGAAAGTGCAGGTAGCACTTGAAGAGCTTCGCTGGATGCCGTCCGATCTCGGCAGCCCGCGCGTCTTCATCAACCAGCCCGCCTTCACCGCCATTTACATCGACAATGGCGAGGAGAAGCTGAAGACCCGCGTCGTCATCGGCAGGACCACCAATCAGACCGCCTTCTTCTTCAAGGAGATCAAGCAAGTCGATTTCCATCCCTATTGGGGTGTGCCGCAGTCGATCATCGTCAACGAGATGCTGCCCAGGCTGCGTGGCGATCCGGGCTATCTCGATCGCGCCGGCTACGAGGTGACCGATTCGCGCGGCAGGCAGGTTCCCTCGTCGTCTGTCGATTGGGGCGCCTACGGTGCCAACATTCCCTACAGTGTGCGCCAGCAGCCGAGCGAAGCCAATGCGCTGGGTGAATTGAAGATCCTGTTCCCCAACAAGCACGCCATCTACATGCACGACACGCCGCAGAAGTCGTTTTTCGAGCGTGACATGCGCGCACTGAGCCATGGCTGTATTCGCCTGCAGGATCCGCGCGGCATGGCGGCGGCGGTGCTTGGCGTCTCGGTCGACGACATCGCCGAAAAGCTGAAGCACGGCCATGCGACCGAAGACGTGACGCGCACGATTCCCGTCTACGTCGCATACTTCACCGCCTGGCCGGACCTGTCCGGCAACGTCGAATATTTCAACGACGTCTACGATCGCGACACGCGGCTGATGCAGGCGCTGGTCGCGACCGAAGCGGTGCGCTCGCCATCGAGCTGACCCCACCAGGGTTCCTCGTTCATCAAAACGAGGGACCTGTCCCATCCCTTTGGTTTCTTTAGACTATCAGACGGCCGCGCGTTTCGTGCGATCAGCGCTGGAAGAGCGGGCGCCGGAAGCCGGCGTCGCGGCCGGCGATCAGCCAATAGACCAGGCCCGCGACCAGGCCGGCGGCTGCGATGATGCCGATATCGGCCCAGCGTTCTACATCCTCTTCCGCGCCGGGCCAGATCAGGAAGAAGCCCGCCGCGGCGGCGGCTGCGCCAAACAGCATGTGGATCAGGAAATTGCGCAGCGCGAAGAACTCTGTCAGCAGCGCGAAGATCAGCGTCTGCACACAGGTCAGTATGATCGCAAAGAAATAGACGACAATGCCGACCGGCGGCCACAGCAGCACCACCAGCGGCGTTGCTGACATGGTGCCGAAATAGTCCGGCGCGTTGGGCAGCGCGGCGAGCGCGCTGTAGATCACCACCACGGCGATCAACCCGATCAGCACCGAAACGAAAAAGCCGGCAAGCATCATCAGGATGCGCTTCAAAACGTGCTTTACCATCGCCAATGCACCCCCGTGCCCCGCAACTGTTGCGCGCACTGAGCCATCAAAGGCGTATCGGCGCAAGGGCGCATCCAGCAGTGCTTTTGCGGCAAAACTTCAGGCGCCGCCGCACATATGCTGCGAATCGGGCAGCACCCATGTGCCCTTTATCGTGAGGTCGACGCCATAGTAGACGCGGCCGCGTTCATCGCCCTCCGGGCAGTCCCGCGGGATTGATATCAGGCACATCACGACGGGGTCGCCGACTTTCGAGCTGGCCAGGCCCGGCTCGCGCTCATAGGAGACCCCAGCACCATGATTGCTGAATCGCGCCAGACTGCCGGCTTCAGGACTTGCGGTTTCCAGCGGGTCGTCGCCGAGCCGCGTCGTCAGCGCCGTGATGTGGGTAAAGGCACATTTTCCGATCGACGAGGGCAGGGGCTGGTCGGGGCTGCCCGGATGGCGCACGGCGGTGTCGAGCGCCTTCTTGCCGATCAGGGCGACATTGTAGTCCTGCACCCAGGATGGCGCATTGCCATAGGTCTGCAGGGCGTTGTTCTGGGCACTGACGATGCAGGCGGCGTCCTGCCCGCAGGCATTCCTGTCGGCGATCAGCGCCCGGGCGATCTTGCGCTTGTCGCCGCCAAAGGCGGGCTCGAAGCCTACGAAGGCCTTGGCCACCAACGCATCGATGGCCGACAGTTGCGGGTCGGCACAGATCGCCTTTTCCACCGGCAGGTTGGCTTTGCGGCAGTCGAAGGAAGGCCCCTCGGCACGTGCTGGATCAAGGCAGATCGCTCCGCCGGCCAGCGCCATGACGAGCACGAGCCAGTTGGCAATTCTATGGGAAGAAAGCATAGCCGCCCCGTTGTCCGACAACTGCCGCCATTGTAGGCAAAAAGCGCAGCGGACGGAATTGCCGAAGCGGTGCGAGCAGCGCTATTTCGGTTCGGCGGTCACCGGATCGAAGGTGATCTCGACTTTCGCCTTGTCGGCAGTGTAGTAGGTGACGGTGTAGCCGTCCTTGTCCCAGTCGACCTCCTTCACATAGCGAAAGCCATCACGCTGTTCGACCTTGGCGATGATTGCCGACAGTTTCTGGGCGTTCGTCGGCGGCAGCGGCCTGTCATCCTCGGCAAAGGCTGTTGAGCCGGCTAGAAGAACAGCAGCGCCGGTCGCCAAAACAAGATTTCGCATGATTGCCCTCATTTCATGTTGGCATGGATCGCACGGAAAACTCGCTCGCAGGCCAGTTTGTTCCGCCAAGGCTGGCGTCGGGAAGGTACGCCAGGCTTTAGTTGGAACGACCATGCTCGTGATATTTGTGCTAACTGCTGGCTAACCATGTGCGTTGCCACGACCTGCGCCTGGCAGATTGATGGTGGTAGAGCTTTCGCCAAGACCCTGCTAAAGTTCTGGTCCTGGCGGGGTGGCATGGCGCGCCAAACCCGCCGGGATTTCTTCTCTCAGTGCGCGGCGGAATGTTTCAGGAACGGGTCGTCGCCTGTGCTGGATCAGAACCAGAAGGGACCGGGGCTCCAACATGGCTGTACGGAACTACACCCGTCAGCTGGCGACAATCATTTCTATCGATGCCGTCGGGTTTTCACGGCTGATGGGCATCGACGATGAGTCTGCTGTCGCGGCATTTGAGGAGCGGCGAGACATCATCGCCGACAGCTGTGGCACGTTTGGCGGCCGCACGTTCGGCGACGCCGGCGACAGCATCATGGCCGAATTCGGCAATCCGATCGAGGCCCTGCGCGCGGCCTTCGATTTTCAGGGCCGCATCGTCGCCCTTAACGCATCCGCTGCCGACGATATGCGTATGCCGTTTCGCGCTGGCATTAACACCGGCGACGTCATCGTGCGTGGCGGCCGCCTTTACGGCGACGACGTCAACATCGCCGCCCGCATCCAGGAGTTCGCGCCGGGCGACGGTCTCGCCGTTTCGGAGACGACGTGGCACCATGTGAAGGACAAGACGGCAGCCGAATTCACCGATCTTGGCGAATTCATGCTGAAGAACATTGCGCTGCCGGTGCGCGTGCTTATCGCCGGCCGCGGCGGCAACGGATCCTCGCCTGCGGCATCGTTCGCAGCCATTCCTCAGGTGAACGTCCAGCAGAAGCTTTCGTCCAAGGGGCCGCCGGCTATCGCCGTGCTACCCTTCCATGGCGATGGCGGCGAGCACGACATCGGCTATATGGCCGACGGCATCGCCGAGGACATCATCTACGGTCTTTCCAACACCAAGTGGCTCTCGGTCATCGCCAAGGGTTCCAGCTTCCAGTTTCGCGACGATACGTTGGGCACGCGGGTGATCGGCAACGCGCTTGGCGCGCGCTACATCGTCAGCGGCACGCTGATGCGCAATGGCAGCCAGATCCGTCTCAACACCTCACTGGCGGACGCGTCCAACGGGCGGCTGGTCTGGTCACAGCGCTTCGATCGCGAGCTGGTCGACATCTTCAACCTGCGTGATCAGATCGGCGCCGAGATCGTTTCGATCCTCGACAAGGAGGTCGATCGGGCGGAGCAGGCGCGCACCTTCCAGGTGCCCTGGGAAAGCCTGGAGACCTGGCAGTTGGTGCGGCGCGGTCGCTGGCACATGAACCGCCGCACCCGCGGCGACACCGAAACCGCGCTGGAATTCTTCCAGAAGGCCTACCGCGAGGATCCCAATTCAAGCGCTGTGCTGAATGAAATGGCGTGGTGGTATTTCTGGCGGGCATGGCTGCGTTTCGGCGATAGCGACGATTTGAACAAGGTCGAGCAGTTTGCCCGCAAGGCCTTGCTGATGGACAGCCTGGATGCGCGCCCGCACGCCCATCTCGGCGCCGTCGACATCATGCGGGGCGAGCCGCGATCGGCGGTCGACCATCTCGAGGAAGCGATTCACATCAATCCGAGCTTTGCCTTCGCGCGTTCGGCCATGGGCAGCGCCCAGCTGCTGCTCGGCAATGCCGCGTCAGCGATACCGTTCTTTCTCGACACCGAGCGATTGAGCCCGTTCGATCTCTACCGCTTCCACAATCTGGGGGAACTGACGGCCGCTTACAGTTTCGTCGAGGACTGGCCGGCGGCGATCGCCGCCGCCGACCGCTCGCTCAACCTGTCTCCCGGATATTTCTATGCCAGGTTCCTGAAAATCGGCGCACTGATGCGCAGCGGCCGGCCGGAACAGGCGCGGCGCGAGATGGCCATTTTCGCCACCCGACATCCCGATTTTTCAGAACAGCGCGTGCGCTGGATACCCTTCACCGACAAGGCCGCGAACGAGTTCCTCGTCGCCAATTTCCAACTGGCCAAATGAGCATGAGGCTCAATGCTGGCCGAACACGGATTAACTGTGAAAAAATTCACATACGTACAACCGATGCAAACCTAGGCGTTGAACGGCCGGCATCGCAATGACGTGGACAGCCGGGGGGCTTGAACGCGCATGACCAAACTGAAGTATTTCGACGGCATTCGAGAGGCCCAGAAAAACCAGCGACCGCTGTCGGAAATGCCGCCTTTCGATCTCGGCCGGATCCGCAAAACGGGCCTGTTGGCGCGCATCGCCGAATTTATCGTCGAAGATCATCCGCGCGTGTGGTTGGCGTTCTTGCGGCGCTTCCGCCCGACCGGAAAACTCTTCGGCGTTCTCCTGGTCACCAAGAACGCCGATGTCCGCGACATACTGGAGCGCGGCGACGAATTCCAAACCCCGTACGGCCCGGAAATGACCGAGTTCGCGCGAGGCTCTAATTTCATCCTCGGCATGCAGGACGGCGCCGACTATCGGCGAATGAAATCGTCGGTGCTGAGCGCCTTTCCACCGGCCGAAGTCGAAGCCGCCGTCAGGCCGATCGCGGCGCGTCATTCGCAAGAGATCATGATGCGCGCCAGCCCCGGCTTCGATGCGATCTCCAGGTTGATGAAAATCGTCCCGGTGCACATCTGCCGCGATTATTTCGGTGTTGAGATCGACGATGAATCCGAATTCGCCGACTGGGCGATCGCGCTGAGTGCGCTGTTCTTTTCGGACCCGGGGGCGAGCCCCGTGATGCGCGAGCTCGCGGTGGTGGCAGGCGATAGGCTTCTCAAAGTCATCGACCGCTCCATCCAGTCGGTCCGGGACCGGGGCTTGAAGACCGAGCAGCCGCTGGCGAGGCTGGTTGCCCAGATGGACCAGGGCCGCTTGTCACGGGACGACCTCAACTCGATCATGCTCGGCATGATCGCCGGCTTTGTCCCGACCAATGTGCTGGCCGCCGGCAATTGCCTCGACGTGGTCCTGTCGCGCCCCGACGCTCGACAAGCGATTGACGCGGCACTTGCCGAAAACGACACCGCCAGGCTCGACAAGGCCGTCCTTGAAGCCATGCGCTTCAAGCCGATCTGGATCGGTCCGTGGCGCTACACCGCCCG
The DNA here is from genome assembly GCF_053714315.1 of Mesorhizobium sp. PL10. Classification (NCBI taxonomy): domain Bacteria; kingdom Pseudomonadati; phylum Pseudomonadota; class Alphaproteobacteria; order Hyphomicrobiales; family Phyllobacteriaceae; genus Mesorhizobium; species Mesorhizobium sp. PL10. The sequence goes on from NZ_JBSKBR010000006.1 coordinate 162,439, forward strand.
CGATGCGATCATCGGCAAGGGCACGCGCCGCGAGCGCCTGGTGAAGGCAGGCACCGTGGTGATGCCGGCCACTTTGTCGGCGATGTTCGATGCGGACGCCGTGCAGAACCCGGACCAGTTCGATACATCGCGGCCGCATCGCGACTACATGGTCTTCGGCCACGGCATCCATCAATGCATCGGCGCCGAGATCGCCAGGATCCAGATCGGCGAAAGCCTGCGCGCTCTGTTCCAGAAGCAAGGCCTGCGCCGTCTGCCCGGCAAGGCCGGGCGGATGACGCGCATCGGCGCCTATCCGGAAACCCTCAAGGTCGATTTCGAACCGGCAGCACTCTGCCGCACCGTCACGCAGTCGATGGTGACGGTCGTCTGTCCGGTCACCCGATCCGGATCGCTGGAGGCTGTTCGCGACAAGGTCGCCAGTCTTGGCAATCCGGCCGGCGAAGAGGTCCGCACCGCGCTCGATATTGTCGGCACCATCCATTTCACCAGCCTGGCCGTTGTCGGCACTGGCGAGATCGATGCTGAGTCCGGTCAGGAAAAAGGAGCTCTGGTGCTCGAGATTTCCGGCGACGGCAGCATCGATGACGTCATCAATGCCGTGACGCACGCCATCGGGCACCGGCTGCGGCCGATCTTCAAGGACGTCTGCGACCTGCGCGACGGTGGCGCCTTGAACGACTTCCTGCGCAAGCATAATGTCGACATATCGCCGTCTTTTGGCAGCAACGCCGGGCTGGTGTTTTCGGGCACGCCCGGTCACTCGGTCCAGCGCATCAGGGCCGAGGCAGAGCTTTTCGAAGCTGTGCGCGGCATCGTGGAGCGGCCACGCAAAGGCGCCGGCAACGCACCCGCCGTGCTCGCTGAAGCTCGCCAGCATCTTCAGTCATTGGGGACCTTTGCCTGGGCGTTCGAGCCGGCCGAAAGCCTGCTGGAAAAGCCGCCGGGCCATTGGGGCCGTGCTCTGATGACAACCTTGCTGGTACCGCCGGTCTTCGTCACAGTGGCGATCATCTGGGTTGCTTGCTGGTACATGACCTACAGTGTGGTGTTCGGCAGATCTATCGACATCAGTTCCCAGGAAATCTCATTCACCGCCATAGCCGTAGCAATCACTTCACTTCTGTTGTCGGGACTTGGAGTGTTGGTGGCAGCGGCGCTGCTGGTGTTTTCGTGCTTGCTGGCGCTGCGGCGCCGCGAGGACCGGGACAAGCCGGAAAGCACATCGATCGGCATATCTGAATTGAACGCGATACTCGTCAAGGAAGACCACGCGGCGCAGAACCATCTGACCGCGATTTCGACGATGAAGGCTGGCATCTTGCGGCGGCTGGCGCTCAGGTTTTCCTTCTACCTGATCTCGATAGCTGCCCAGAAGGTGTTCAAGCCAGGCTTCCTCAACACCATCAACACCATCCATTTCGCCCGCTGGATACTGCTGCCCGGCTCCAACCGCCTGATGTTCTTCTCCAACTACGGTGGCAGCTGGGAAAGCTATCTTGAGGACTTCATCGCCAAGGCATCTGCTGGCCTGACCGGCGTGTGGAGCAACACCGTGGGCTATCCACGTACACGATGGCTGTTCCTTGACGGCGCGCGCGACGGCGATCGCTTCAAGCGCTGGGCGCGGCGCCAGCAGGTGCCGACACTGTTCTGGTACTCCGCCTATCCCCAAATCAACACAACGCGCATCCGGATCAATTCCCGGGTCAGGCGCGGCATTGCTTCCGCCGTCGGCAACGAGGCGCGCGACTGGCTGAGCTTGTTCGGTTCGCTACGGCGCCCGGCGAGCGAAACAACCACCGTTCAAAAGACCACCTCGCTGCTTGCCAATATCAGCTCTGCCTTTCCGGCACCTCTCGAGCAGCAGCTGGAAACCGGCGAGATCCAGTCCATCTTCTTCGGCCCGCTCGGCCCGCTCGGTTATTCGCATATGCTTGCGATCCGCGTGCCGGACAAATTGCCGGCGCCCAAGCGCAAGGCCTGGCTCGATTTCGTTGTCGAACAGACGAGTTTCGGCGAAGGCAGGCCGGCCGGGCGAGCCATGATAGTAGCCTTTGGTCCCGGTGGCCTGCGGCAGCTTGGGCTCGACGAGAGCCTGGGGGACGATCCACTGGAAACATTTCCGATCGCCTTTCGCCACGGCATGGGCAATCCGGAGCGTGGGCGCATACTGGACGACCGAGCCCGCGACGGCCCGGACGAATGGGAGTGGGGGTCGTTGGAGAACCCTGTGGACGCGGTCATCGTCTGCTATGCTGAAGAACCGGAAAGGTTGAAGACCGAGATTGCCACCGTGAAACGAAAGACGACCGGTGCAGGCATGAAGGTCGTCGCCGAACTGCCGCTCGCCGTAAATCGGGGTCCGACCGACACGAATACAAAATCGTCCGACGCGGCAAAGCGTGACGATAGGCCGGAACGTGGGCCAGCCTACGAGCATTTCGGTTTCGCGGACGGGATTTCACAGCCGATTGTCCGCGGCACGACCCGCGCCAGCAGGGGCGCCGCGCCCATGCATCTGGTCGCGCCCGGCGAGTTCCTGTTCGGTTATCGTGACGAGCATGGGTTCTATCCAGCCTCGCCCTCGGTAAGCGCATCACGCGATCGGACCGGAATCCTTTCGCAGGTGCGCCGTAGCCGGCTGATTCCGGGCCTGCCGACACCGCCGCGCGATTTCGGCCGCAACGGCTCATTCCTCGTTATTCGCCAGTTCGAGCAGCATGTCGACGTCTTCAACGACTACTGCAAAAAGGCTGCAGCCTTGGTCGCGACCCAACTCGGCAACCAAGCCATCACGCAAGATTGGATTGCCGCCAAGATGCTCGGCCGCTGGCAGAACGGTAGCTCGCTGGTGCGCAATCCCGATCATCCGGGACGCGTCATCGACAACAACTTCGCCACTGGCGCCGAGGATCCGCAAGGCCATCGCTGCCCGCTTGGTGCCCACATACGCCGGTCCAACCCGCGCGATTCGCTGGGCGAGGACCGCGATACGCAGATCAATATCGGCAAGCGCCATCGTATCCTGCGGGTCGGCCGCACCTATGAGAAGCAGGATGGCAAGAATGGGAAGGTCGAAAAGGGACTGCTCTTCATGTGCCTTAACGCCGACATCGAGCGCCAGTATGAATTCATCCAGCAGACCTGGGTTTCGTCGGCCACTTTCCAAGGCCTCGTCGCTGAAAAGGACCCGACGATCGGTTCGCGCGACCGCGATGGCCGGTTCACCATTCCGTCATGGGAAAAGGTCACGACGCTCCATGACATGCCGCAATTCGTCACCACCAAGGGGGGCGGGTATTTTTTCATGCCCAGCCGCTCGGCGTTGCGCTACCTGATTTCGCGGCTCTGATTCGGCGTCAATCGTCGTCCTGCGACTCGGCGATGTGGCGCAGCGCGCCAGTGTCAGTAATGCGCAGGCCGCCGCGTTTGATGGCAATGAACGAGCGGCTACGCCACTCGTTGAGCGTTTTGTTGACGGACTCCCGCGTGGCTCCGAGGAACTCTCCGAGCTCCGATTGCGAGATCGGTATCCAGCCGGCGGCGTCGGCCATCACCTCGGCCAGGAAGACCAGGCGCTTGGCCAGCCTCGCCTCGATGCCGAAAAAGGCCTGGTCACCGAGCTCGCCGCTGACCCAGCGCAGCCGGGCGCACAGGAGCTCGATCATCGCGCGCGCCAGGGGCGGGTTTTTTTCAATGCGATCAAAGAGTTGTGTTCTGCTGAGCGAGACCAGCTCGCAGGCGGTAAGACAGATGGCGGTGGCGGTGCGGGGCCGTCCGTCAAGCGCGCCGATCTCGCCGACCAGGCTACGCGAAAGCTCGATATTGGCCACCAGCTTCTGGCCACCGGGCGAATAGATCGAGATTTCGACCGTGCCGCTCATAACCCCATAGATGCGGTCGGCGGCATCTTCCTGGACGAACAGATGCTGGCCCGCGGCGCAGCGCTCGACCTTGCAGCCGCTGAACAGGATATCGAACAGCTTTGGATCGATACGTGCCAGGCGCGGCAGATCGTTTCTGTCGTTCGCGCCGCCAAAAGCCATGTTGAACGTCCCAATTGCCGCAATCAGCAAAGTTTACGGCAAGAGTGCACGGCATCAAAGCCCGGTGTTCATCCCTTTGCCATTACGCCTTCTAACGGCGTGGAGCAGTGGTTACGCCCAGTCTGACTTGCGCCAACCGGAAAGCCGTCTGCAGGGGCGGCGGGAGGAGCCGGCCGCGTGCAGACGGCAACTGAAAAAAATGACTAGGTGATCAAATTCCAGCAAACCGAGCGGATACGCTATGCTCATTTCCGCCCGCTGCGATAGGTCGGCGCAAACGGCATCATCGTCTGTGATCGAGATCACATACGGCGGCGCTAAAATAGTGCGACCGTTACACATCGCGCGAGCGACTGCCGGCGAAGAGACATGCCAACGTCACGCCTCAGTGATATTAGACGCGCGTTGATTTGTTTTCTTGCGTGCCATCCAGAATTGCGCCAGTCTAAAATGGGGCAATACAGTTCTTTACTTTGACAGAACCTTTGGGGGAGGGGCGACCATGCCGGTCAGCAGAGAGCAGCGAATCCGTCAATATCTTGATCTCGTCACCGGGGGCGAGGGAACTGAATCGGTCCTCGCCAACATGGACACGATGGCCGGTGACGCTCTGGAGTCGCTTGCGCCTACGGATGGCGGCAGGACGGAAGCGGCGTTTGAATCGGCGCGCGCCGGTGCGGAGAACCTCGCGCGAGGGGCCGAAGTCGCACCCGAACAGCTTTCCGATCTGGAAGCCATAATCATCCCGGAGTTGCGGCCGGTCTATGACATCAAGGATGGCACCTTCACGACGCTGACTTTCGACGGCGCTCCGACACCTGGTCACTCGCTGTGGAAGAAGCTTACCAGCGAGGCCGCATTGAGACAGCGCATCGAATCCGCCCTGCCGGCGATCGGGCGCATCGATCTGTTGTGGAACACCAACATCCCCTATGGCGGCACCGGCTTTGTCGTCGGGCGCAACCTTCTGATGACCAACCGTCATGTTGCGCAGATCTTCGCCGCAGGCCTCGGTGACCGCAATCTGCAGTTCATCAACGGCCGCGCCGCCGGCATCGACTTCAAGCGCGATTCGGCAGCAGGAAACGTCTTCAAGATCCGCGATGTCCGGATGATCCATCCCTATTGGGACATGGCGATCCTCGAAGTCGAGGGCCTGCCCGACAACATCACGCCGCTGTCGCTCGCCGTCGCCGACGCGCGCGATCTGTCGCGCCAGGAGGTCGTCGCCATCGGCTATCCGGCGTTCGACAATCGCAACGCGGTCGATGTCCAGACCGAAGTGATGCGCAACCGCTTCCAGGTCAAGCGCCTGCAGCCGGGCATGCTGCAAGGCGGTTTCGACACCGAGAGTTTCGGCAAGATCGTCAGCGCGGCCACACATGACTGCTCGACGACCGGCGGCAACTCCGGTACCGCCATGATCAATCTCGCCACCGGCGAGGTCGTCGGGCTCCATTTCGCCGGCCGCTATCTCGAACGCAACTACGCCGTACCCACCGGCGTCCTGGCCAGGGACCAGCGGGTCGTCGACCTCGGCCTCAATTTCGCCGGAGCCACCGGCGGCACCAACGATTGGGGCGCCTGGTGGAACAAGGCCGACAGCGCCTCGCCGGCCGAGGGGGTAAACCTGGTCGAGGTCGGCGGCGTAAAGCAGATCCCGGGCGTCGCCACCCAGACGCCGCCCACCGGTGGAGGCGTCGTCGTTTCGCCCGGCGGCAGTGTCACCTTCGAAGTGCCGTTGCGCATCACCGTCTCGCTCGGCGCAACGCCTGCCCATGAGGCGGTAACGGAATCGGTCGAACTCGAAGCGGCCAAGCCGACCCCTCCAGGCGGCGCGTTCGTTCCCAAATCGGTCGCCGACTATGACCGCTACGAGGGCTACGACGAAAAATTCCTCTCTGGCGGCACCAAGCTCGCGCCGGTCGTGGTGCCGATGCCTGAGGCCACCAACCCGTCCGTGCTGGCGCCGCTCAAGGCCGGCGGCACGCGGCTCGACTACCAGAACTTCTCGCTCAAGATGCACGCCAAGCGGCGGTTGGCCCTCTTCACCGCTTCCAACGTCACCGAGGAGAGCAACCTGCGCGACCCGGAAAAGGGGCGCAACTATTCGCGCGGCGGCCTGTTCAGCGAGCGCTGGTTCCCGGATCTGCGGCTCGACGACAAATACCAGATCCCCGACGTCTTCTATGTCAAGGATCAGGGCGCTTTCGACAAGGGCCATATCGTCAGGCGTGATGACGTGGCGTGGGGCAGCACCTTCGAGCTTCTGCTCCGTGGCAATGTCTGCTCCTTCCATGTCACCAACTGCTCGCCCCAGGTCGAGGGCTACAACCGCTCCGACAGTGGCGAGAAGAACTGGGGCGATCTCGAGAACCATGTCCTGTCCGAGGCGGCCAGCGAGCGGCTTTGCGTCTTCGCCGGGCCGATCCTGGCCAAAGACGACCGGACCTTTGCCGGCAAGGGGCCCAAGGGCAGCAGTCTTCGGGCGCTCGTGCCGCGCCGCTTTTGGAAAGTGGTTGTCGCCCGCGTCGCCGACGGCCTCGCCAGCTATGGTTTCGTGCTCGAACAGGATCTCACCGACACGGAACTGGAGTTCACGGTCGCAGAAGAATTCATCGGCGCCATGTACCCACTGACCGAAATCTCCGAAATGACCGGCGTTAGCTTCGACCAATCGCTGATCGACGCCGACCAGTACGAAACGGTCCGCGGCGCCGAGATCGCCCTGCGGGCAGGGTCGCGGAAGCGGAAGAAGAAGGGGTAGGGGCGTCCAATGACCGAATGGACGCAATCAGAGCTCAACAGCCTCAACCGCATCCTCGCCAATCTTTACCCGATGATCGGCGACGGCGTGCGCGTGGCCAAGGGCGTCGGGCTGTCGACGGCCCAGATCGCCTTCGACAACAAGGCGATCAACAACTGGTTCGCCATTGTCCAACGCGCAAAACAGGAGACAAAAGCCGACGATCTCGTCGCCTTCGCGCTGGATGAGAATCCCGGCGACCAGGCATTGCTTCAGGCAAAGCAGCATGCTCCGCCACCGCCGGTCGAAGGACCCCCCACCGCCAATTGGAGCGGTGCGACGGCGCCGGCACAGCTTGAAAAAATCCTCGGCGACAAGAGCACGCTGGTGCCGATCAGCTATCTCGAGCTCGGCCTTGTCAGGGCAAGATCGGTGGTCCGCATCAAGCGTGCGGATGGCAGTTCCGGCACCGGGTTCATGACCACCGGCGGGATCCTGATCACCAACAACCACGTGTTGCCCGACGACGCTTCATTGGTTGGCACGGTGATCCAGTTCAACTATCAGCGCACGGTTACCGGGCTCGACGCGCCGCTTGATCAGTTCGACATCGACACAGCCGTGCCTCTTCGTACCTCCAAGGACAATGATTGGTCAGCCGTCCGCATCAAGGGCGATGCTTCCAAATGGGGCGAGTTGGAATTGAAACCCATGACCGTCAAGGTCGGCGACCATGTCAACATCATCCAGCATCCCGGCGGCGCGCAAAAGCAGATCTCATTCGTCGCCAATGTCGTGGCCTTCGTCGGCGGCGGCCGCGTCCAGTATCTCACCGATACGCTGCCGGGCTCGTCGGGCTCGCCCGTCTTCGACACCGACTGGAACCTGATTGCGCTGCATCACAGCGGCGGCTGGCTCACCGAGCCCAACGCAGCGACCAAGAGCACCTACTATCGCAACGAGGGTATAGCGATCGACAGCATCATCCAGGACCTCGCGGCCAAGCCTGTGTAATTCTGGTTGAAGCAGACGGATGACGTCGCGAGATGCGCGACGATTTGAGACTATGCCATGTGAATTCTTTCGGATGTAACGCACTATAAGGCCACACCGAACGCCAGGGGAGGTCAGAGATCAGCGCCTATTTCGACCTCAGGCTTCAACTGGCTGATCTCTACCCATTGCCTCCCGATTGGTTGCAGGTAACCAAGCAGGCTGGGATCGTCGCAGGCGCCATCAACCTGCAAGGGGCCGCGCTTACAGTTTGGTTCAACATCCTCGACTATGCGCAAGCAAAGAAGCTGTCACAGCCGCTGGTGAACATTGTCGTTCAGCAAAATCCGCAATGCGCCGCAATATGCAAAGCGTATCTGGATGAACTCGCAGCGGGCGAGAAACCGACGCCTGAACTGCCGGGCCTAACCACCGACGATCGGGTCAATACCGCGGTTGCCGGCTTCGACGCGGTCAACCAGCAGCCCAAGGACATCCAGGCGGTGCTCGCCGCCGGCGATGGGCTCACCGCAGTTACCAGCCAGATCGATGTTCTTGCGACTTACAAGAACCTGCATGATGGCCTGCAGAGCTTTCAATATGGCATCGGCAGCTTCCAGAGCCTCATGATCGCCGGGCGGGACATGGGCGCGGATCTGAATCAAGTCCGCGTCCTGCGCAAATTCCTGAACCAGTTGAGACTCTTCTGCGCATCCGCCGGCGACAAGGTTACGGTATTGCCCCCCGGGCCGGCGCTTCGCGACATCGAGCAGGCATGGCTCGACGACCTCGGGCAGGCCGCGACGAAACTGCAGGGCGCAATCCCCGACACCTCGGCTGACGCTTACGACGCCTTGCTGGATGTGCGCACCGTGCTGCGCGTCGTACCCTCGCGGCTGAACCAGCAGATCTTCGTCACCGCCAAGAACTTGCCTTTCGGCATCCTGGCCACGGGGCTCGAAACAATAGCCGGCAAACTTCCGGCCGACGCGCCGTCGGTACAGGCGATCAAAGCCGCGCATGACGCAATCAAGGTACTGTCATCGACCATCTATGCGCGGGTCGTCGAGCACAAGCTCTGGCAGGACATCGATAACAAGCTGGCCAGCCTCACCGATATGATCGAGCCGATAGAAGGGGGTGCGGCGGCGGACAAGTCGTTGCCGTTCCAGTTCTCGCCGCTGTGGCGAAACCTGGAAGTGAAGGTTCGGGTCCTTGCCGATCTCGACCCGAACGGACAGTGGCGGCCAATGCTTGCCGGCTACTCAACCGACGTCAACGACCAGCTGTCGCGCGAGACCGTCGACACCGCCTTCATCCTTGCCTTCGAAGCCTACCGGGACGAGGCCCAGCAACGCTTCGTCCAGGTCGATCTGGCGCTGAAAACGGAATGCGCCTCGATCGTCCGCGTCAGCACGCCTTTGCACAAGATCATTGAGGACCTCGGGTCATGAGCGATCAAACAGCGACAGGCACCGAAGCCATAACCTCCGCCGATGGAGATTTTGACTCGCTGAGCGACATCCGGGTCGCGCATCTCGAGTTGATGCGGATCGCCAGCAGCAACGAAGCCGTCGATCCCTCGATGAGTCGCAGTGATCAGGTCACCTCTAAGACGGCTGACGCCAACACCGACAACACGGTTCCGGATGCCCTGACCATCCGTGAATTCCTGGCCAAGGCTCGGCGCGCAGGCAGCACCATTGCGCGGGTATCCGACCGTCGCGCGGCGCAGCGCATCCTGGACTATTGGTCGGCCGAACTGGTCACGCGACCGGGGATCACCTCCGCCGATGTCAGCCCGGCGCGTCTCGAGGCCTTCGCAGGCGGCCTCGAAACGGCTGAACCAGTCGCTGTCGACTCCGAACCCGCATCGCGTGAAATCGATGACCCCGGAGCGGTCGCCATTGCCGTTCCTGAATCGGTGACTGTTGCGACCAAAGACGGTGCCGTGTCCGGCGACGGCTTCGCATCGGACGACGAACTGAGTTCGGACGAGCTGACCGAGCGCTTTCGCATTCGCGTGGCCGCCCAGGCCCGGCAATGGAAGAACACCGGCTATCCCGGCTATCTCTTGCGCGGCGAAGCGCTGAAGGAGGCGTCGGAACTTCCACAGGGTCCTGACATTGCCGAGTTCGTCGAGGCAAGCGCCAAGGCGGAGACGGACAGCCAGAAGCAGCGCGATCGCAGCAAGAACATATTGATCGCGCTGTTTGCCATCCTGGCGGCGACCCTCGCCGGAACCACCTATTTTGCTTTTAAACAGAGAAATGATGCGGTCGCCTCGGGCTTAGCTGCTTTGGCTAAGGCGGTAGAGATTACGGAGCTAAACGCAAAACTCGCAGCTTCCCTTGAGCAGGAAGCAAGCGCACGCAAAGATGCCGAAGCCGCGCTTGTTCTTGCCAAGAAGAAGGCGGACGACGCCGGCAAGACGATCGCAGAGCAGCAAGCCACTCAGACCACCTTGCGGTCGGCGATCGTGTTTTTGGCCGATCAGATCAACGGCGGCCGCATGGCCCTGGATGAGTTGACGTCCGATTTGCGGCCGGCGGTGCTTCTCGAACTGGCTGACCGGGTCAAAAGCGGCCAGGTCAAGCTCAATGAGTTGCCGGAGGCGCTGCGGGGCGCGCTGCAGCCGCTGCTCGGCAAGGATACCGACAAGCAGCCCAATAGTCTTACGGGATACAACGTCGATTTTATCCAGGCCAACATTGGCTTGCCCAGACTGACCGGCGATTTGGCAGGCGATGTCTCGGCGACACCGCTGGACTACATCAACTACTCGCTGGTCATGGGCCGAAGCCACCGCATGGCCATCTATTCGGCGGTCAATCTGGACCGCTCGCAAAGGATGACCTTGCAGGTCACCGGCGGCGGATTGAGGTACGACAACAGGCTGTTGCACGACTTGCAGCCGGACCGCGCCTGGTACCTCAGGCCCGACCGGCGCTGGCTGCCGGCGCGGTTGGCCAATGCCAGCGACATCGCCTGGGGCCCCGAATTCGCCGGCGATCCGGCAACGGCGGCGCTCAAACTGGCCCGGTACACCTATGTGCTGCCCAACACGATGCCGCAGTCCAGCGCTTTCTACGAAACCAGGTGGGCGCCACTCGAAAACTGGGTCCGCGCACAGCACAATCCGCTGGCCAATAGGGTGACCATCTTCAGCGGCACCGTCTTCAAGCCCACCAGCCACCCGATCGATGACGTGCCGGTCCCCAATGCCTATTGGAAACTCGCCGTCTCGTCCGTACCGGCTGCCGTGAAGGGGGAGGCGAGGGGGCCGGAATTCGTCGTCGATGCGTTCTTCATTCCGGGCGACGCCACGGGCGCGTTCGACGTCGAGCAGTATCGGCTTCCGGTTGCCGAGCTTGAAAAACGCACGAGCCTCAATTTTGGCTACCTTATTGAATGGTCAGATACGCATGCCGGTCCGAACGGAACCGCGGCCGACAAACTGGCCGGACGCGTCAAACTGCTCGACAGCGCCAAGGATGCGCAGGCTATGCGCGGTGAGCTGATTGCCGTCCTCGGCAATCAGAATCTCCCGGCGCAAGAACGGCGCAAAGTCGTTGCGGCTCTGGTCGAGGTGGCCGGCCTCCAAAGCATGACCGGACTTTCGCCTGCCGGGCGTCACAACGTGCTTGACGCCTTGCTCGGGGTCCCGCCTGACTTGTGGAGCCGCCCCGACTGGCTGCCTGTATTCGCCGGCGCGCGCCGGGCGGTTGCCGATCTCGCCATTTCAGCCGACGGTCAGACGATCATCGACGCCGAGGATCGCGACGCGCTCGACAGGTTGAAGGACCGGCTTCACATCCAGCAGAGCACGCAGAACGTCTACGTCGAGTTCTTCGGCATGGCGCAGGAGGACGTCCAGGCGCTCTCCGCCAAGTTGCGCGCATTAGGCTGGGTCATGTCCGGCGAAGAACAGGTGAAAAGCGCGGCAGGCAAGAACCAGGTTCTCTACAGCCCCAACGTCGACGTCGCACACGACGCTGCCGAACTTTTGGCCGCCGACCTCGCCGCGGCCGGCCAACCAGTGACCGTCCGGGCATCGCCCTTGATTGGCGGCAGGATGCTGATGATCCTTATCGGGCCATAGGGCACCGAAAGCCGAACGACGATGGTGCGCAAAAAAGCCGCGATGCGGCTGCTGACTGTGACGGTCGCACCATGCGTTGGTTCACTTCGGGGTTTTTTCCATGCGCACGCGTCACGCCGTCATGCTTGCACTTTCCGCGCTTTCCATTCCTGCCGTCTCCATGCCGTTGCAAAAAGCCAGCGCGCTCGAGCCTGAAAATACATGGTCTATTGCGCCGACGACCGCATCCAGGTCTCGTTCTGGGATCTCGAGCAGATGAAGGTGCGCAACGGCTCCGACGTCTGCCAGTTCCAGAGCTACACGAGCTACTCGAGCGCCCTGAACTTTGCCCAGAAGAATTTTGGCGGCGAGGGAGCGAGCTGTAGCTGTTAGCGCGGCTGGAGTGCGACGCCCAAGGGAAAGAAAATGGTGGGCGATGCAGGGATTGAACCTGCGACCCCACCCGTGTGAAGGGTGTGCTCTCCCGCTGAGCTAATCGCCCGCTCGTTGCCCGAAGGCCAAGCGAGCCGCGATATAAGGGAGGCAGGGTTATGAAGTCAAGGCGATGCGCGTGCGTTCCGCGCCCGAAAATAGGCGAGGGCGGGCGCCGCCGCGCAATCGCCCGTTCCGTTCAGCCGGCCGCTGCCGCAATCAGCCGTTCGGCCAAGCCGAGCGTCAGGGCGTCGAAATGCGAAATCACGGCCGACGGCTCGAATTCGCGGACATGGCGGTCGGTGTAGCCGAAATCCACGGCGACCACCGGAATGCCGGCTGCCTTGGCCGTGTCGATGTCGGTCTGCGAATCGCCGACCATCAGCGCGCGGTGCGGATCGCCGCCGGCCAGCTTGATCGTTTCAGTGAGATGGCGCGGATCGGGCTTGCGGAAGGCGAATGTGTCCTGGCCGGCGATCGTGGCGAAATGCTTTGTGAGGCCGAGCGCCTCGATCAAGGCCACGGAATTTGTCTCATATTTGTTGGTGCAGATGGCAAGCAAATAGCCCGCCTTCTCGAAGCGGGCGATCGCCTCGACCACGCCGGGGTAGGGGCGCGACTTGCCGGGGATGTTGAGCGTGTAGTGATCGAGAAACAGTTTTAGCAGCCGGTCATGTTCCTCGACGCCGAGCGATTTCTGCTGCGCGGCATGCGCGCGCTCGATCATCACCCGTCCGCCCTGGCCGACAAAGCGCCGGAAGCCGGCCTCGTCGACAGCGGCAAGCGCGCTCGCGGCGAGGCTGTGGTTGAGGCTGTCGAGCAGGTCCGGCGCCGTGTCGACCAGCGTTCCGTCGAGGTCGAACACGATGATCGGTCTGGTCATGGCCTGTCCTATGGTGATTGCCCTGCGGTATTGCCGGCAGGCGATAGCGGCTGCGCTTCGTTCAGGCAAGCAGGCGCGGTCAAAGTCTTTGACCGGGCGGGCAAAAGTGCTAGGAGCGCGCAACCAGAAAAATCACAATCAGGCCAAAAACCTCCGGGGCAAGCATGGATGCGAGGCAGTTGAAGGTCGAGGCCGCGCGGGCAGCGCTTGCCCATGTCAGTGACGGCATGCGGCTCGGCATCGGCACCGGCACCACAGCGGAAGAATTCGTGCGGCTGCTGGCCGAGAAGGTCGCCACGGGCATGACCATCATCGGCGTGCCGACATCGGAGCGCACTGCCGCTCTTTGCCGCGAGCTCGGCGTGCCGCTGTCGACGCTGGAGGAAACACCCGAGCTCGATCTCACCGTCGACGGCGCCGACGAGGTCGATCCGGCGCTGACCCTGATCAAGGGCGGCGGCGGCGCGCTGCTGCGCGAGAAGATCGTCGCCGCGGCCTCCGGGCGCATGATCGTCATCGCCGACCGGTCGAAGATGGTCGAGACCCTCGGCCAGTTTCCGCTGCCCATCGAAGTCAATCAATTCGGCCTGCGCGCGACCAAAATTGCGGTTGCGGCAGCGGCCAAAAGCCTCGGCCTTTCCGGCCCGGTTACATTGAGGATGACGGGAAGCCAGCCTTTTGTTACAGACGGCGGCCATTTTATCCTCGATGCATCTTTTGGCCGCATTCCGGATACAAGAGCGCTTTCGAATGCTCTCCATGCCATTCCCGGCGTGGTCGAGCATGGTCTTTTCATCGGGCTGGCGTCAGCGGCCATCATCGCCGGCGGCGACGGCATCCAAACCGTCCATGCCGCCCGAAAACCAGGGAGTTCTACCGATCATGATGTTGCATAAACGGGTTCGCCAATTCTCCGCCATTGTGGCGGCTTCGGCTGTCTTGGCGTTTTCCGCGCCGGCGTTTGCGCAGGATGTCACCGAATCGCATCTGAAGGCGGCGCGCGCCGCGGTCGCCGCCATCCACGCGACCGACCCGTTCGACAACATCCTGCCGCAGGCTGCTGCCTCGCTCGAGCAGCAGCTTATCCAGAAGAACCCCGACATGCAGGAGCTGATCGGCAAGACCATCAGCGAGAAGGCTCTGGCGCTGGCCTCACGCCGTGCCGACCTGGAGAAGGAAGCGGCACTTGCCTATGCCAAGGTGTTCTCCGAAAAGGACCTCAACGACATCGCTGCCTTCTACAATTCCGATGCCGGCAAGAAGCTGCTCGACAGCGGCCCAGCGGTGACGCGCGAACTGGTCAAGGCTGCCGACATCTGGCAGAACGGCCTGGCGCGCGACCTCGCCCAACAGGTCGGCGAAACGCTGGCAGCGGCCGCCAAGGCCAAGGCTCCCGCGGCGCCGGCCGACGGCGCTGCCCCAGCTGATGGCGCGGCCCCCGCCGATGGCGCAGCGCCTGCCGACGGTGACCAGCCAGAAGCACCGAAGAACTAGGTCATCCGATTTCGCCACCGGCGTGTTGCCGCTGGACCAAGAAAGCCTGGTGCCAACCGGGCTTTTCTTTTGCCGCCACGCAGCCTACCTGTCTCAAGCATTTCTAAGGCAGGAGCAGCGGCATGGCCGGTTACGACTACGATCTCTTCGTCATCGGCGGCGGCTCCGGCGGGGTGAGAGCGGCGCGAGTGGCGGCGGCGCTTGGCAAGCGCGTCGGCATCGCCGAGGAATACCGCTATGGCGGCACTTGCGTCATCCGCGGCTGCGTGCCGAAGAAGCTCTATGTCTATGCCTCGCAATTTCCCGAGCATTTCGCCGATGCCGCCGGGTATGGCTGGTCGGTGCCCGAGGCGCGTTTCGACTGGCCGACGCTGGTCGCCAACAAGGATCGCGAGATCGCCCGGCTGGAGGGTATTTACGAGAAGAACGTGAAGGGTGCCGGCGGCGAGACATTCCATTCACGCGCCATGCTGGTCGACCCTCACGTCGTGCATCTCCTCGGCGACGATCGCACCGTCACCGCCGACCAGATCCTGATCGCCACCGGCGGGCGGCCGGCGCCGCATCCGGCTCTCGTCGGCCACGAACTTTGTATCTTTTCCAACGAAGCCTTCGACCTCAAGCAATTGCCGAAGTCGATCATGATCGAGGGCGGCGGCTACATCGCCGTCGAATTCGCCAATATCTTCCATGGCTTGGGCGTCGACACCACGCTGGTCTACCGCGGCAAGGAAATCCTGTCGCGTTTCGACATGGATCTGCGGCGCATGCTGCACCAGACCATGGAAAAGAAGGGGATCAAGATTCTCTGCCACGCCGTGTCGGAATGGGTCCGCAAACGGCCGGACGGGCGGCTGGACGCGCTGGTCACCGGCGGCAAGGTGTTGACGGTCGACCAGGTCATGCTCGCCATCGGCCGCATCCCGAATACTGAGAATATGGGCCTGGAAGGCGTCGGCATCGAACTCGGCAAGACCGGTGCCATCGTTGTCGATGAGTATTCCCGCACCAACATCGACAACATCTGGGCGATCGGCGACGTCACCAACCGCGTGCAACTGACGCCGGTGGCGATCCACGAGGCCATGTGCTTCATCGAGACCGCCTTCAAGGGAAACCCGACCGCACCCGACCACGACACCATCGCGACCGCCGTCTTTTCACAGCCGGAGATCGGCACCGTCGGCCTGTCGGAGGACGAAGCCGTCAAGCGCTACGCCGACATCGAGATCTACCGCGCCACGTTCCGGCCGATGCGGCACACGCTGTCCGGCCGTGACGAGAAGATGCTGATGAAGCTAGTGGTCGACGGCACCACGCGAAAAGTGCTTGGCGCGCACATTCTCGGGCCGGACGCCGGCGAGATGGCGCAACTCTTGGGGATTCCGCTGAAGGCCGGCGTCACCAAGGACGATTTTGACCGCACCATGGCCGTCCATCCGACGGCGGCGGAGGAACTGGTCACCATGTACAAGCCGACCTACCGGGTGAAGAACGGCGTGCGGGTCTGATCGCAACCCGCCGCCGGTCACTGCCGGCGGCGGATACGCTATGGCTAGAGCAGCGTGCCGCGCAGGACCACCAACGCCACCGAGAAATAGATCACCAGGCCGGTGACATCGACCAGCGTGGCGACGAAGGGTGCCGAAGCGCTCGCCGGATCGAAGCCGATCCGTTTCAGCGCAAATGGCAGCATCGAGCCCGACAGCGAACCGAAGGTGACGATGCCGACGAGCGCTGCCCCCACGGTCGCCGCGATCAGCGGCCAATGCGGCCCATAGTCGTAAAAGCCCATATACTGCCAGAGCGCGATGCGGCAGATGCCGACCACGCCAAGCATGCCGCCGAGCACGAGGCCGGTGGGCAGTTCGCGCAACGCCACCCGCCACCAGTCGCGAAGACCGATCTCGCGTAGCGCCAGCGCGCGGATGACCAGCGAGGTCGCCTGCGAGCCGGAATTGCCGCCCGAGCTCATGATCAGCGGGATGAACAGGGTCAGCACGATCGCCTTTTCCAGCTCGCCCTCATAGCTTTGCATGGCATTGGCGGTCAGCATCTCCGAGATGAACAGCGCGCACAGCCAGCCGCCGCGCTTCTTGATCATGGCGAGGAAACTCATCTTCATGTAGGGCTCGTCCAGCGCCTCCATGCCGCCGAAACGGTGCACGTCCTCGGTCGTCTCCTCGATCATGGTGTCGATGATGTCGTCGATGGTGACGATGCCGAGGATCTTGCCGTGGTCGACGACGGGAACCGCGAGCAGATCGTATTTGGAGATCGTCTGCGCCAGAGTCTCGCGATCGGTGAGCGGCGTAACCGTCACCGGCGCGCGGTCCGGCGCTACGGACAGGATCGGATCGTCCGGCTCGCCGGTGATCAGCCGGCGCAAGCCGGTCGAGCGCACCAGCACATGCGTGTCGGGGTCGATGATGTAGATGGCGTAGACGGTTTCGCGCGTCCGTTCCACCTTGCGGATGTAGTCGAGCGTGCGGCCGACGGTCCAGTCCGAAGGCACGCTGACGAACTCGGTGGTCATGATCGAGGCGGCGCTGCCTTCGGGGTAGCCGAGAATGGAAAGCAGCGTTGCCCGCAGCGGCGGCGCCAGCCCGCCGAGCAGCTCGGAACGCGCCGGCTCGTCCAGCTCGCGCAATATATCGGCGGCGCGGTCGACTGACATGGCGGTGAGAAGCTTGCACGCCTTGGCGCGCGGCAGCGCCTCGGCCAGTTCGGACGCGCCGTCGAGTTCGGGCTGGTCGAATATTTCGACCAGCCGCTCGAACGGCACTTCGCAAA
Organism: Mesorhizobium sp. PL10; assembly: GCF_053714315.1. Classification (NCBI taxonomy): domain Bacteria; kingdom Pseudomonadati; phylum Pseudomonadota; class Alphaproteobacteria; order Hyphomicrobiales; family Phyllobacteriaceae; genus Mesorhizobium; species Mesorhizobium sp. PL10. The sequence continues at coordinate 179,910 of NZ_JBSKBR010000006.1, forward strand.
GCAGCTCGATCGCGGTTTCGCGAGGTTCCCGGTTCAGGGCGTCGACGACATCGGCGACGTGATCATTGGCGAGGATACGGGCGATCGCGACGGCTTCGTCGCCCGCTACGACGGGGGAAAATTCGTTCATGGCTCACTCCTTGCCGTCCGGCAGGGCGTGAGCCATCAGGTCACGTCTAGGCGGACGGCGGTTGCGTTCGACTGTGACTGTCGCCAGGCATGGCGCGGTGACCTTTCTGCTCGCGGTTCGATTTGGAATGCTGCAAGCCGGCGCAACATAGGAGCGCATTTTGGCGCGTCAATCTCAGAGTGCGCGGAAAACGCGCGCGCGGAGGTCGGATCGCGACACTGTGATCATTATTGCAGGGGAGGATGCGAGGACCCGACCGCCGGTTGCGGACGGCGCCACGGTGTCGTTGCTATTTCTGCTTCAGCCGGCGCGAGAAACGCATCCATTTGTCTTCGACCGGCCGCGGCTGCGTAAGGATCGTGGTGAGCTCGCGCGGGAGGTTGGGAACAAGCGGCTTCTTGGTGGCGACACCGTCGGCGATCGCGACCACGCTGTGGTAGAATTCCGCGCCCGAGGCCGAGCGTGGCGCAACCGCCTCATGCATGATGCTGATCACCGTGACATCGGGACAATTGTCCTTGATCGCCTGATGGAAAGCGATCTTGCCATCCGGATCGAGCGCGCCGGTGGCTTCGTCGAGGAACAGCAAGCCCGGCTGCTGCAGCACGATGCGGGCTACCACCAGCTTCTGCTTCTGGCCGCCGGAAAGCATCTGATCCCAGATCTTTCCCTCGCGGCTTTCATCGGCCATCTGCTCGATGAAGTCGCCAAGGCCAGCCTTGTGCAGGGCCGACGCCACCTGCGTGTCGCCATAGTCCTCTTCGGAACCGGGCAGGCACACAAGCTGCTTCAGCGTCACCTGCGGCAGCTTGACCTCCTGCGCGGCATAAAAGCTCTTCACGCCGTCAGGGAAAACGATGGTGCCGCGGCCATAGGGCCACAGACCGTTTATCGCCTTGACCAGCGAAGTCTTGCCGCAGCCGGATTCACCGCGCAGGAACGTCCACTCGCCACGACGGAAGCGCAGATTGGCGGCGCTCAGGAACGGCGTTGCGTCTTCGCCCTGATGCGCCAGTTCGAGCTTCTGGATGGTGAGGCCAAACACCGGGTTCTGGCTGGCGTAGTGGAAATCCGAGCGGCCGGTCTGGCTGTAAAACTCCTGCGGCTGCTGGACGTTTTCGATGGCGCTGGCGAGTTCGGTCACACGCTGGCTGTTCGCCCGCAGCGTAGCGACGTCCGGCATCACCTTGATCAGCCAGGAACACTGGCCGATCAACTGGTTGATCATCTCGGCGCCAGTCACGTAGCCCTTGAGGTCAAGCTTGTTGTTGATGAACGAGACCAGACCTGGCGCATAAGCGACAATGCGAAAGCCCATGAAATTGTGAACCGCCTCGAATGAATCATAAAAGACGGTGACGATATTCAGCCGCGCCCAGGTTCGGTCGATTTCGCCATAGAGCCGATTGTGCATGGTCTTCTGCACATCCTCGCCGCGCGAGGAGGCGACATGGAAACTGCGGCGCAGAAACGTCGTCAATTCAGCGCGATAGCTGCCTTCGGCCTGCTGCAGCCGTACATTCAGTCGCTCCAGCGCTCTTCCAAGCCGTACCGCGATCCACGTGTTGAACGGTACGTAGGTGGCGATGGCGAGCAGCGCGAGAACAGCGCTGCCATAGCCTCCGAGGAATTCCAGGCCCGCAACCTCGACTGAATTCTGGATGAGGTTTTCGCCGATAAAGTAGAGCGAGGTGGCAACGCCAAGCACGCCCATGGCGAGGCCGATTGCGCCGCCGGTCATGCCCTTGATGGATTCCTGAACACGCTGGTCGATGTTGTCCGGCGCTTGGGCGCCTGTGCCTGACGAACCGTGCTGAGCGTGGAAATGAGTATGATTGGAATCGAGCAGCGCTTTGTTGAACTGGCTGTTCAACCAGCCGCGCCACTTTCGGTGCAATGTGCGCGACACCAGGCTCCTTGCGCCTGCGATGCCGGCGTCCTTGAGCACAAACAGGGCCATGACGAGCCCGGCATTGGTCAGCAAAGTCCTGAGCGGCGAGGTGTTTGCTGCGTCATGATAATAATTGACCGAATTGGTCAATTCGCCGATCATCAGGGCCAACCAGACACCGGTCTTGCTGAGCAACGTGGTGAGGGCGGCGATGATAAGGGTAAGGCCCCAGGCTTCCTTCCAGTTCTCAGAGAACCAGTAGGCTCGCATCAACCCCCAGAAGCTGCGCATCGAGGAAACCGGCGTCAGGGGCGGCAGCCTTGCGGCGTCGCTAGGTAGTTTTGCCGTTCCTGAACGTCGCGGTCTGTCGACCCGAATCACAATCCCGCCCAAACCTTTTTTAGTTTTGTTACGGATAGTAACACCAATTGATCATTTTCTATTAATTTTATCGCGGCGAATGTGAGGCTGCCGACCTGCCGTTGCCGTGAGGCAACAGGTGGTGCGTGGAGTCAGCGGTCTCCAGGCCAAATATTTCGTTTGGTTTCAATGTTTTGTGAGAACGCTGAGATGTGTGAGAAGCTTCCGTTGGGGAAGCTGGATTCACGGTTTCGTGAACCGATCGGCTTTGCGGATCAGGCGGATTTCCTACTGCGGACTGACGGAAACACCAGAAAATTCGCTGTCCGTGATCGCTTCCGGCTTGCCCGAATCAACTTTCCCGAAGCCGAGAAGTGCCGGGAAAAGGTCCTGGCGGCGGCGTCACGGGGGTCGTTCAACACTTCGCCGCTGCCAAAGCGAACATGATCGGCCGGGGCGCGCTTTTAGCTGCCGCTCAACAAGATTGACAATTCATACGCCGTCGGTTGAACCTTGCGCAGCACTGTCGGCACCCATGCATATCCGGTTCTCCAACCAGGAAGCTCCCCAATGCTTGCACGCGCAGCCGCTCCTGCAATCCTGTCGCTCTTTGCCTTCCCGCCTCTGGCGCATGCCGGCAGCCAGACCATTGCGGCGAACGCCGAAGGGCAAATCGAGTTCAATGCTCCGTCCGGCAACATCGGCTGCATCTACACACCGAAGGGCGGCACCAGCACCTACGAGCCGCAGGGTGGCGGCCCCGACCTTAGCTGTTCGCGCGTCGAGCCCAGCTACGTCACTGTGATCCTCGGACCGAACGGGCCGGCGACATTGATCAAAAATCCGGGTGAACAAGGCTGCTGCAGCGATGTCGCCAAGCTGGCCTACGGCAATAGCTGGAGCAAAGGGCCGTTTACCTGCCAGTCGTCAACCAAAGGATTGGCCTGCACGGCCAGCAACGGCCATGGCTTTTTCGTCAGCAAGGCCAGGGTGACGGTTAAGTAGTTAACCGGTCTTTTCCAGCTCGCCCTTGGCCTTGGCGGCGGCGACCTGGCGGATGGCATCGGCCAGCGTGTCGGCGTCCTGCGCGCCCATGACGGCATATTTGCCTTCGAGCAGGAAGCATGGCACGCCAGTGATGCCCATCCGCGATGCCGTGGCGATTTCTGTGCGTACCGCCTCGACGTCGGCGTCGGTCGGCAACAACGTTTCGACCACGGCAGCATCCATGCCGGCCTCGCGGGCGGCTTCGATCAGCACCGCGTGATCGCCGATATTGGCACCTTCCTCGAAATACATTTGGAACAGCCGGCGCACCAACCGGTTCTGCACGGCTTCGCCGGCTGCCCCGGCCCAGCGGATGACACGATGCGCGTCCAGCGTGTTGGCGGCGACCTTGATGGCGTCGAAGGCGAAATCGATGCCTTCGGCTTCGCCGAGCGGCTCGATGCGGGCATGCATCTGGCGGATGCGCTCCTCGCTGCCGAACTTGGCCATCATGTATGCGCGCCGGTCTTTGCCCCCGGCCGGAATGGTCGGATCGAGCTGGAACGGCCGCCAGCGCACATGCACCTCGACGTCACCGGCCGCGGCGATCGCCTTGTCGAGCCGCTTCTGGCCGATGAAGCACCAGGGGCAAACGGCGTCTGAAACCACGTCGACGGTAATGGAATTGTCTTTGCTCATCTCGATCTCCTGCCGCGAACACTTCTTAGAGCATCATCTCTGGACAAAACGGCTTTCCGTTTGTCCGAGAAAACCGGCAACCGCTTTCGGGATCATGCTCAGTTCGCTTTGCGCCACCAGGTCGGCCATTGATAACCGAATATGGGCGTCTTTTTCGGATGGTCCAGATAATTCCAGTAAGCGAGCCATTGCTGCGCGTTGTACTGCATCGGCACCATGTAGTTGCCGGAGATGAGCAATCGGTCGAGGACGCGCACGGCGGCGACGTAGTCCCCCTTGGTCCGCGCTCTCAGCATCGCATCGATCGCCGCATCCACCGCGGGATCGGCGACGCCCGCCAGGTTGAAGGAGCCTTCCCTTTTGGCTTCTGAAGAACCCCAACGAAAACTCTGCTCGATGCCGGGCGACAGCGAGTTGCTGAAACCGCTCGACCCGATCAGCACCTCGAAATCGAAACGCTGCTTGCGCGACTGGATCTGGTCGGCTTCGAGGCTGCGGATGGTCACCGTGATGCCGATCTTCTCCAGCGTGCGCTGATAGACGGTCGCAAAACGCTCCTCTTCCTGCGAAGCGGTCAGGATCTCGAAGCCGAAGGGGTTTCCCTTGGGGTCGAGCAGCACGCCGTCCTTGACGGCAAAACCCTGGCTCTTCAAGAGGTCGAAGGCCACCTTCAGCACCTTGCGGTCCTGGCCCGTGCCGTCATTCACCGGCGGCCGCCAGGTGCCGTCCATGACATCGGCCGGCACACGGCCGGGGTAGGGCGCCAGCAGCGCCTTCTCCCTGTCGTCGGCGGGATGGCCGAGCGCCGACAGTTCGGAATTCTGCCAATAGCTCATCGTGCGCGAGTACTTGCCGCCGAACAGGTTCTTGTTGGCCCATTCGAAGTCGTAGAGCATGCCGAGCGCGCGCCGCACCACCGGATTGGAAAACTTCTCCAGCCTGGTGTTGAACAGGAACCCGGTCACCACTGGCGGTATGCCGATGTCGAAGGTTTCGGCGATTACCTCGCCTCGGCGGAAGGCGGGAAAATCGATGTCGCGCTCGCGCTTGATCGGATCGCCCTCATCGTAGATGGCGCAGATGCCTTTCTTGAACGCTTCCGTCTTGGCGTTGGCGTTGAGGAAGTACTCGATGGTGATCTGGTCGTAATTGTCGAAGCCGCGCTTGGAGGGGAGGTCCTTGCCCCAGTAATTCGGGTTGCGCTTGAACACGATGCGCTGTCCCGGCTGCACTTTGTCGACAATGTAGGGGCCGCTGCCGATCAGAGGCTTCAGCGTCGTCTTGTCGAACGTGTCCTTGTCGAAGGCATGCTTCGGGATGATCGGCGTCAGCGCGATGATCAGGGGCGTCTCGCGGTTGGCCTTTTCATTGAAGGTAAAGCGCACGCTGTGCTCGCCGGTCTTTTCGAGCTTGGCGATCAGGCTCATGCGATCGCTGTAGGGCGGGCGGCCCTTGTCGGTGAAGACATCGTAGGTGAACAGCACGTCCTCCGGCGTCACCGGTTCGCCGTCCGACCATTTTGCGTCAGGGTTGAGGTGGAATTCGATCGACTTGCGCTCGGGGTCCATGTCGGCGCTGTCGGCGAGCAGGCCATAGAGGCTGAAGGCCTCGTCATAATTGCGCGTCATCAACGGCTCGAAAACCAGGTTCCCGTAGTTGAGATCGAGCATGCCGCGCGCCGTGGTGCGCAGGCTCTTCAGAATGAACGGGTTGAGATTGTCGAAGCTGCCGACGACGCAATAGGTGATGTTGCCGCCCTTGGGCGCATCCGGATTGACGTAGTCGAAATGCTGGTAATCGGCGGGCAGCGCCGGATCGCCCTGCATGGCGATGGCATGTTTCGGCTCCGACATCGCCGGCTGAAGCGAAAAAGCGAGAAACGAGATCGCGGCGATCAGCCAAACAAGAATGCGGCCCATGACCGTCTCCTTACTGGGCGGCTTGATGATTCGGAATGCACCCTAGCATGGCGCCGCCGCGCTCCGGCCAGATACGTCGGCCCAAATCGCGCGACCCAAATTGCACGGCCAAGAATCGCAGGCGCCGGGCTGGATTCGGCTGCGCATGCGGTGTAACACGCGCTCCGAAGTCATCCTGTTGCCTCATTTCGGCAACAGGTAGCTGGACCACACGGCGCGAAGAAGCCGGTCCCGGGATCATTTGAGAGGAAGTGCACGACATGACGAGCCTGAACAGCAACGCATACCGCCTTTCGGTCATGGCCGCAGGCGTGGTCGGCTTTCTGGGCGCCGGACTTCCCACCGCTTCGGCACAGCAGCAGCAGATTCCGCAGGGCTGGTTCAAGGCCTGCACCAAGCAGGAAGATGTCGACATCTGCAATGTCCAGAACATCGTCACCGCCGGCAACGGCCAGCTCGTCACCGGCATCAGCCTGATCGAGCTTAAGGGCAAGGTGAACCGCAAGGTGTTCCAGGTCACGGTCCCGACGGGGCGTCTGGTGCCTCCCGGCATCGGCTTGCAGATCGACGCCGGCAAGGCGCAGAAGCTCGACTATGTCATCTGCTTCCCAGACCGTTGCGTGGCCGAAGTGCCGTTGAGCGACACCCTCGTCGCTTCCTTCAAGAAGGGCCAGGCGATCACGCTCACCTCGGTTAACTTCCAGAACCAGCCGAACCCGATCAAGGTTGCCTTGACCGGCTTCAGCGGCGCCTATGACGGCCCGCCGCTGCAGCAGTCCGATATCGAAGACCGGCAGAAGAAGCTTCAGGACTTCGTTGCCAAGAACAACCAGGATTTTGCCAAGAAGCTCAAGGACGAGCAGGACAAGGCCAAGGCAGCCAACTGATCTCGGGCAAATTTCGGAACAACAAAAAAGCGGGTCATGCCCCGCTTTTTTGTTGCCTGAGGTCAGGGTGCTATCAGCGCCTGGATCGGCGTTTCGGCTCGTAGCGGCCTGCTCTCTAGCCTGGAAATCCGTGTGACCGGCAGGCTTAGTATGCGACTATCGTTCGGCGCTTGCTGATGCTCGCCGACCCAGCCGAGGATCGCGGGATTGCCGCTGTCCCGCGCCACCTTGAGGACGAAAGTCCCGTCGGCGACATTGGCGGCTTCAATGGGCAACATTTGCCCGTTCAGATAAAAAAGCGGTTCAACGCGCGTCGTCAATATGTGCGCCAGCGTCTGGACCTGCACCAGATGTTCACCCGCGGGCAATTTCAGTTCGACCGACGCGACATCGCTCGACCATCGAAACGGTACGCCATTGTAGACTTCTGCCGCATGGATCCCGGCGGCGCGCCCGGCATCCATTTCATCCGGCGTCCACAGCGAGCCGTCCCCGGCAAACTTTTGCATTTCAGGTGAGGCACGCAGCCGTTTCTCGTGCACCAGTGCGGCAATCGTTTGCCGAAACACTCTGTCGAGTTGCGCGTCCGACCCGAAGGCCCGTGACAGCATCAGCGCGACATGCCGCCAGAGAAGCGTTGCGCGCGCCCGGCCGGTGTCCAGACGGTCTCCCAGCAAGGCCGCGACCCAATGGCGCCGGAGCACCTGCATCATGCCTCCACCGTGCAGCCGCGGACGTAATCCCCGCCTCTTCTGTTGCCAGGCGATTTGCAGAATATGCTGCGCCAGATCTTTGCGGCGTTCGCCTCGTCTGCTCCATTCGAATGGAATTTCGATCATCGGCTCCTGCCGCGGTCCGCCGCGCGCCAGCCAGAGCGCCTCGCCGGCGACGAAATCCTCCGTGAAGCGACGCAGTTCCGCCCATTGCCCGCTGTAGTGATGAACAAGTTCGATTTCTGGCACGTAGCCGATGGACAGCCCCAATTTGTGGTAGCGGGCAGCCAGCAGCCATTCCGAAAAATGCCCGAAGCCAAAGTCAAACCCCGCGGCTTCTTCGTAGGCCTTGCGGCGTGTTGCGAAGCACTGGTCGAGTATCTTGCGCCACGAACTCTCCGTCATGCCGTGCTGGATATCGGCCTCGTACATCCGTGCTTCCGCGCGCGCCAGCTTGTTGGGTGCGCTGGCATGGGTTCGGCACGAGAATCCTGCCCATTCGGGGCGCTTTGAGAAGACATCGAGGCATTGTTCGAGGACGGTGGGCGTCGGCCAGACATGACTTTCGGTGAAGAACAGCAGGTCCGCCCTGGCATGCCGCGCTGCTTCCGCAACCTGGGCGATGTCATGGTCTGCTGAGGTCTGGATAAGGCGGTCCTGTGGGGCAAGCAGCTGGCGAATCTCGTCCATATCCGCAGCGTTGGCGTCGTGGGAGGCAACGAGTATGAGTTCGAATGCTGAGCCCCTCAGAGTCTGCTCCTGCCGCCATTTACGGATCGCGATGGTTGCCTGGTCGCGGTGGAACTCAAGCGGCACCAGAACGGAAATCAGCACATTCGAATCGGGCGGATGCTGTTGCGAACTTTCCCGGGACAAAGAGCGGCGCATGACATGCCTTCGTTTTCTGGAGGATCTACGTGTTCAAAGGGGCCCACCGCGGTCTGGACGCATCAGGCTCTCTGCACCTTCACGGCCAAATCCAGAGTTTGCAACATGGCCGTCGTCCATGGCGCCGAAAACTTGTAGCAGACCAATTGTAGCACTGGGCGCTATTGAAACGGACCACATGTTGTGTGACGTGTGGCAGCGCAATTGTTGAGGAACCAAGTGATGGACGGCGGGCAGGAAGTCACAATCGCTAATCTGGTGAAAGAGATTTCGTCACTGACGCGGCGAATCCAGACGCTTGAGGGTGACTATTACCTGCGTCGGCGCAACAGCTGGAGATATAAATTTCAGCCGAAGCTTTTCGATTTCCATCAGTACCAGCCACGAAATTTGCAGACCCCACCTAACTACAGTGTTCCAGCACCCAACACCGGCGCGCTTCGGATTGCCATTGTCACGCCGTCCTATGGGCATGCGCATTTTCTGCCAGCTACGATCGACAGCGTGCTGTCCCAAAACTACGCCAATCTCGAATACCTCGTTCAGGATGGCGGCTCGCAAGATGGGACACGCGAGATACTCGAGTCCTACGGACAACGGATTGCCTGGAATAGCGCCGCGGACGGCGGGCAGACGGACGCCATCAACAAGGGCTTTGCCGTCGTCTCCGGCGACATCATGGCTTATCTCAACAGCGATGACGTCCTGTTGCCCGGTACGCTGCATTATGTGGCACACGCATTCGAAAAGTACCCCGAGGCCGATTTTGTCTATGGCAATCGAATTGTGATCGACGAAACAGGGAAAGAAACCGCTCGCGTTGTCCTGCCGCCGCACGACAGCGAGGTCATCAAATGGGTCGATTACATCCCCCAGGAGACCATGTTCTGGCGCCACAGCGTTTGGGAAAAACTCGGTTCATTCGACACAAATTTTCAGTATGCGATGGATTGGGATTTCATCCTCCGGGCGCAGTCGGCAGGTTTCCGTTTCAAGCGGCTCCCACGCTTCCTCGGCTGCTTTCGCGTTCATCCCAGTCAAAAGACCTTTGCCATGCACGACGTTGGGCGAGAAGAACAGGACCGCCTTCTCCTGCGCAGTCACGGCTCAGTGTTCGGGTGGGGAGATATCAATGCAGCGATGGCCGGCTATATGAAGAAGCACGTTCTCTATCATCGGCTCTACAAACTGGGCATCATGCGAATATAGGTCGATAAGAGGCTGCACTGTCGGAGCTTTTGCAAAACTTCGGCAACGACAGCCTGGCATGATGAAGCTGGACTAAGCCCGCAAATCAATCGGACGCGGCCATGATGTACCTGCTCATCGCAGCGTCATGAGGTCAATGCCTCGACTGGCGCTTCGGCTCGTAGCGTCCGTCCGGCCGCTTGTCGAACATCTCGCCGATCTGCGGATGACGGACCGGCTCGTCCGATTGATCCTCCAGCAGGTTCTGCTCGGACACATAGGCGATGTATTCGGTTTCCGAATTCTCGGCGAGCAGGTGGTAGAACGGCTGGTCCTTGCGCGGCCGTACGTCGGCCGGGATCGCCTCGTACCATTCGTCGGTGTTGGCGAATTGCGGATCGACATCGAAAATGATGCCGCGAAATGGAAACAGCCGGTGGCGAACCACCTGTCCGATCGAGAATTTGGCTGTTTTCATCATACTCACCACTAAGCCCTGAACCGCCCGGCGTCCCTTGGAATGCACGGCACGCGCTCTAAGGCTTTGAATTTACACACGCCGTCACAAAAAATCGAGCCCGACTTTAGGGCTGGTATCTCGCCTTATCTGGCGCAGACGGTGGTTCAATTCAATGCCGAAGCGCTTGACGCCCGAGGATGCTACGGGCCAGCCCGGCTCAGGGTTTTCGGCCCAGGGCAAAAATGTCTGACGTCATCGGTCTTGTTCTTCCGTTCTTCGGGCTGATTTTCATCGGTTTTCTGGTGGCACGCATCACCAGGCAGCCGCTGGAAGTGCTTGGCTGGATGAACACCTTCATCGTCTATGTCGCGCTTCCAGCCCTGTCCAGCGTGCTCATCACGACCTGCTTGTCTGTGCTGACGGGTGACTGGGCTGCTCTATCTGATCCGGCACGGCATATTACCGCCGGACCTGTTTCCCTAGGCCACCGAAGAGTCCGGAAAAGCCGCTGCCGGGCCGCAGGCCCTCGCGCATGAAGAAGCCGCGCAACGGCGCAAAACTGCCGAGCACGCTGAGGCCGGCGCTGCGCGCCATCTGAGCCGGCAGCATGTCCGACAATAGCGACATGTTGAGCAGATTGACCGCGCTGCTGCGCGCCAGAATGTCGGGACGGCGCCTGGAATCATAGCCCGCAAGCACGTTGGCCGCACCAGGATCGTTGCGATTTTCACCAGCGATTCCAATCAGATCGTCGATGTCCCTGATACCGAGGTTGAGACCTTGGGCGCCGATCGGCGGAAACACATGCGCGGCCTCGCCGACCAGGGCAACGCGGTTCTGCGCGAAGCGGCCCGGTGATGCCGCCGAAAGCGGGTAGATCTGCCGGCCAGGCTCGACCGACACCCGGCCCAGCATGGACTGCATCTGCTGTTCGACACGCTCGGAAAGTGTCCCGTCGTCGAGCGCGGCGAGGTCTTTTGCCGTTTCCGGTCTCACCACCCAGACAAGGCTGGAGCGGTTGCCGGGCAGTGGCACCTGGGTGAACGGCCCGGTTTCGGTGTGGAATTCTGTCGAAGTAAAGCCGTGTTCGCTGCGATGGCCAAAGTTCAGCACCAGCGCCGCCTGCGGATAGGACCGCGCCGACGCAGCTATACCGGCCGCCTCACGCGCCGGCGACAGGCGCCCATCGGCGGCGACCGCCAGCGATGCGGAAACTTCGCGGCCATCCGCCAGAACGGCATGTGCCTCGTCGGCATCCAGGCGCCAGCTCTCGACCATCACCTTCAGCCATTCGATGCCGGAATGCGCGGCGACGGCCCTGGCCAGCGCCGGGTTAAGCACGCTGTTGGGCAGATTAAGCCCGAACTCTTCCTCGCCGATTTCCGTGGCGCGAAAGGTGACCACCGGGCTGCGGATCAGCCGGCTTGTGGCATCGACGATGCGCATGACCTTCAGCGGCGCGGCCTTTGGCCTGATCTCGGCCAGCACGCCCAGTCGATCGAGAATCTTGAGGGCAGGGTTCATCAGCGCCGTTGTCCGGCCATCGGGGCCGCCCGCTTCGGGTCCGACGAGCGTCACGGGAAATCCCGCCTCGGCAAAACCGAGCGCCGCGATCAGCCCGGCAGGGCCGCTGCCGGCAACCAGTATCCGTGCTGTCTCGCGATGATCCAAATTGGACTTCCAGTTTGCGATGCAGGCCCATCCTGTCTATCCATGGATATAGGTCAGACCATGCGGCTTGATCAACGCGGCGATTAGGCTCATTCGATTGCCATGACCGGTGAGCAGGACGATTTCAGCCATCTCGACCGCGCCGGCCGCGCCACGGCAAGCCTGGCCCGCAGTCCCCGGCTGACGGTCAACATCGCCATCGCCGGCAGCATTCTCATCGCCTGGTTCATTCTCGGCGCCCTGGCGATCCGCGGCGCCGAAAGCCGGCTTCCCGGCGCCGGCGCACCAGGCGATGTGGTCCTGCGATACCTGCCGCAACTGCCGTTGCCGGATCTTCTCGACCGCTTCTTCGGCCTGTGCCTGACACCCGCACCGCTCGACGCCGGCAGCGGCGCACAACTTCTGGCGCTGATCGCGATGTGGTTTTTGATGGCCGTGGCAACGATGCTGCCGTCGGCGACGCCGATGATCCGCACCTATTGCGAGATCGCCGACACCGCCCGCATCAAGGGTGAGCCGGTGGCCCACCCGCTGGTTCTGGTTTCGGGTTACCTCTGCACATGGCTCGTCGCGTCGGCTGGTTTCGCGACGCTGACGCTGGCCGTCCACGCATTTGCGTCGGGGCGATTGCTCGACCCGGTGGCCGGCTTCGCCGCGGCTGCCGCTTTGCTGGTGGGCGGCCTCTACCAGTTCAGCGGCCTCAAGCAGGCCTGCCTGACAAAATGCAGGAATCCCTTCGCTACCCTGTTTTCCAACTGGAGCGCCGAGCCCAGTCGCATTTTCCGGCTCGGGCTGGAGCAGGGCCTGTGGTGCCTGGGCTGCTGCTGGGCGTTGATGCTGGTGATGTTTGCTGTCGGCACGATGAACGTGTTCTGGATGGCCCTGATCGGCCTGTTCACCCTGATCGAGAAACAGACCAGCGGCAGGGTTCCAACCCGAGTGGCCGGTGCGATACTGCTTGTCTGGGCAGTCGCCCTGCTAGTAGTCTCTGCATAAGGGGGAGAATTCAATGGCAGAGCAAGTCTGGGCAATGAAAGGAGAGCTTGTACTCTCCTGTAATTGCACGGTTTTTTGCCCTTGCGTGCTGTCGCTTGGCAGCCATCCGCCAACCGAGGGTTATTGCCAGACCTGGGCAGGGTTCCGCATCGACGCCGGCCATTTCGGCGAGGTCGACCTGTCTGGCCTCAACCTCGGGCTGGTCATGGAAATCCCCGGCTATATGAGCCGCGGCAACTGGACCGCCGGCCTGTTCATCGACAAGCGCGCCTCGGTCTATGCGGTGAAGGCGCTGACGAAAATCTTCACCGGCAAGGCCGGCGGAACAACCTCGCTGCTGTCCATCCTTGTCGGCAAGTTTCTCGGCGTCGAGCAGGTGCCGATCACCTACGAGACGCGTGACAAGACCCGCATTTTCCAGATACCGAAGATCATCGACGGGGTGGTGACACCGATTCCCGGCAAGGATCGCGAGAAGGATACCGTGATCAGAAACTCGGAATACTGGATCGCGCCCGAGATCATCGTGGCCAGGTCCGACAAGAGCAAGATGCGGGCTTTCGGCCGTAACTGGAATTTCGCCGGCCGTTCGGCCGAAATCTGCAAGCTGGATTGGCGGGGCCCGTGAGCAAGAACACAACCGCCAGGAACGCCGCCAAAAAGATCGCCGATCGGATTCCGCGGCCGAAGAAGAAGGTCACCTGGCCGCAGGCGCGTGCGTTTTCGGTCCATCTGTTGACCGCGTCGGGCTCGTTCCTGGCTTTCCTGTCTTTGGTGGCGGCGAGCGAGGAACGCTGGACGGCAATGTTCTGGTGGCTGGGGCTGGCGTTGTTCGTCGACGGCATCGACGGGCCGATCGCGCGAAAGCTCGAGGTCAAGGAGATCCTGCCGACCTGGTCAGGCGAACTCCTCGACAACATTATCGACTACGTCACCTATGTGTTGATCCCGGCCTTCGCGCTCTACCAGCGCGGCTTCATGGGGGAGCGGCTATCGTTCCTGTCGGCGGCCATCATCGTCGTCTCCAGCGCCATCTACTATGCCGACACCGGAATGAAGACGAAGGAGAACTTCTTCAAGGGCTTTCCAGTGGTCTGGAACATGGTGGTGTTCACCCTGTTCGTCATCGAGCCGGGCCAATGGGTGTCCTTCGGCGTCGTCGTGGCGGCGGGCATCCTCACCTTCGTCCCGATCAACTTCATCCATCCGGTGCGGGTGGTGCGGCTGCGGCCGATCAACCTTGGCATGACGCTGCTATGGTGCGCTTTCGGCGCGCTGGCGCTGGCGCAGGCGGCGCTTGCCGCCTTCTACGACCAGATCGGCGTTCTGGGCGAGCAGGTCAGCGTCTTCACCAAGGCCGGCATCACCGTCACCGGGCTTTACCTCGCCTGCATCGGCGCTATCATGCAGTTCTTCCCCAAACTCGGCGCCAAGCCGGACGAAAAAAAATCCTGACCGCAGGAAGCCCAGAAATGTCCAAAGCGATCCGTATCCACGCCCATGGCGGTCCGGAAGTCCTGACCTATGAGGATGCCGATCCGGGCCAGCCCGGCGCCGGGCAGATCCTGGTCAGGCACACGGCGATCGGCCTCAATTTCATCGATGTCTATCATCGCACCGGCCTTTACCCGCCGCCCGGCGGCTTCCCGCTGGTCCCGGGCGGCGAAGCCGCCGGCGTCGTGCTGACGGTTGGTACTGGCGTCGACTGGCTGAAGCCCGGCGATCGCATCGCCTATGCCGTCAATGTCGGCGCCTATGCCGAAGAGCGCGTCGTCGCCGCCGACCGCGTGGTCAAGGTGCCGGACGGCATCAGCGACGAGCAGGCCGCCGGCATGATGCTGAAAGGCATGACGGCGGAGTATCTGCTGCGTCGTACCTTCAAGGTGAAGACGGGCGACACCATCCTGTTTCATGCCGCAGCCGGCGGTGTCGGCCTGATCCTGGGACAATGGGCAAAACATCTCGGCGCGACCGTCATCGGCACGGCAAGCTCGACCGACAAGATCGAACTCGCCAGGGCGCACGGCTTCGACCACGTCATCAACTACAAGGAGCAGGATTTCGTCGCCGGCGTCGCCGCCATCACCGGGGGCAAGAAATGCGACGTCGTCTACGATTCGGTCGGCAACGACACATTTCCCGCCTCGCTCGATTGTTTGAGGCCGCTCGGCATGTTCGTCGCTTTCGGGCAGTCCTCGGGGCCGATCCCGCCATTTTCGATGTCGCTCCTGGCGCAGAAGGGCTCGCTGTTCGTCACCAGGCCGACGCTGTTCGTCTACAATGCCAAGCGCGAGGACCTCGAAGTCTCCGCCGCGGCCTTGTTCGACGTGGTGCTGAGCGGCGCGGTCGAAATCAAGATCAACCAGCGCTACGCGCTGAAGGATGCCGGCAAGGCGCAGGCCGATCTCGAAGCCCGCAAGACGACGGGCACCACCATTCTGATCCCCTGAGGAGAATTTGCCCAGTTTTTCAGCGCTCTGCCGCGGCGCCGGGCGATGTTTGCACGAAGAACCGGCCGGATACTTTCTTGCGTGAAACAGCCTTATCTTTACCCCTTGAGTTTCCGCTGAAATTCTTGAAGCTCTTTCAAGGTGGGTGCTGCTTTCGCACGAGAGTAGCCAGCGCATACGATGCTGGCGGGAACACAGAACATGTCCGGAAACCGGATGGGAGGCACTGTGAGTGCAGATCACAATGGAGCGAACCTGCTTGAGGTTCGTGGCCTGACCAAGATATTCGGCACGCTGACGGCGTGCGATCATATCGACCTCAACATCGCCAAAGGCGAGATTCACGCGCTGCTCGGCGAAAACGGCGCCGGCAAGTCGACGCTGGTCAAGATGCTGTTCGGTTCGCTGGAGCCCAATTCCGGAGAGATTTTCTGGAATGGTGACGCCGTCCGCATCACCAGCCCGGGCATGGCGAAGAAACTCGGCATCGGCATGGTGTTCCAGCACTTTTCGCTGTTCGAGGCGCTGACCGCGGCCGAGAACATCGCTTTGTCGCTGGATGACGGCTCGCCGATCAGTTCGATCGCTGCCAAGGCGAGGGCGCTTTCCTTCAGCTACGGCCTGCCGCTCGACCCGGACTCGCTGGTCGGCGATCTCTCGGTCGGCGAACGCCAGCGCATCGAGATCATCCGCTGCCTCTTGCAGACGCCCCAGCTCATCATCCTCGACGAGCCGACCTCCGTGCTGACGCCGCAGGAAGCCGACAAGCTGTTCGAGACTCTGGAGCGCCTGCGCTCGGAGGGGAAATCCATCCTCTACATTTCGCACCGGCTGGAAGAGGTCAAACGCATCTGCGACCGCGCCACCGTGCTGCGTCACGGCAAGGTCGTCGGTCACTGCAACCCGCGCGAGGAAACCGCTTCTTCGCTGGCCCGCATGATGGTCGGCAACGAGGTGAAAGCCGTGGTGCGCGCGCCGGCCGAAGGCATCGAGACCGCCGCGCCTCTGCTCGAGATCCGTGCGCTCAGCCGCAAGCCGGCGACGCCGTTCTCGATCCCGCTGAAGAACATCAACCTCACTGTGCGCGCCGGCGAGGTGATCGGCATTGCCGGTGTCGCCGGCAACGGCCAGGGCGAGTTCTTCGAATCCGTCTCCGGCGAGGTGCTGCAGCAGGACGCCGCGTCCGTGCGCATCCGTGGCAAGGACGCCGGCGCGCTCTCGATCACCGGCCGGCGGCTGATGGGCGCCGCCTTTGTGCCGGAAGAACGCCTCGGCCACGGTGCGGCGCCACGCATGAAGCTTTCGGAAAATCTGCTCCTGTCGCGCCACGCCACGGACGGCAAGGTCTTTGTCGGCACCGGCGGCGCAGTCAAGGGCGGTGCGGTCTATGCCGCCGCCCAGCGCATCATCGTGGCGATGGATGTGCGCAAGAGCGCGCCCGATCCGGAAGCCGCTGCCCTTTCCGGCGGCAATCTGCAGAAATTCATCGTCGGCCGCGAACTCGACCGCAGCCCTGCCGTCATGGTCGTCAACCAGCCGACCTGGGGGGTCGATGCCGGTGCTGCCGCCCATATCCGCCAGGCGCTGATCGAACTGGCGCGCAGCGGTTCGGCTGTCCTGGTCATCAGCCAGGACCTCGACGAGCTGTTCGAAATTTCGGACGCGATCGCGGTCATGCACAATGGCGAACTGTCGAAACCGCTGCCGATCGCCGAGGCCACGTTCGAAAAGATCGGCCTGTTGATGGGAGGCGCCGAGCCCGGCCACGCCGAACATGTTCTGGAGACCGCATGATGCGCCTCGAACTCGTCAAACGCCCGCAACGCTCGATGCTGTTTTCGGCGCTGTCGCCCTTCATCGCCTTCGGCCTGACGATCATTGCCGGCGCGATTCTGTTCGCGCTGCTCGGCGTCAACCCGCTGAATGCCTTCGAGATTTACTTCATCGAGCCGATCAGCCAGGTCTGGCAGCTGCATGAGCTGGCGATCAAGGCAGCACCCCTGATCCTGATCGCGGTCGGCCTGTCGGTTTGCTACAAGGCCAACATCTGGAACATCGGCGCCGAAGGCCAGTTCATCCTCGGCGGCATTTTCGGTTCGATCATCCCGGTGTTGTTCCCGCAGTTCGAGGGACCGCTGGTTCTGCCGCTGATGCTGTTGTCCGGCATGGTTGGCGGCGCCTTCTACGCGGCCATTCCGGCCTTGCTGAAGACGCGCTTCGGCACCAACGAGATCCTGACCAGCCTGATGCTGGTCTATGTCGCCCAGCTCTTCCTCGACTGGCTGGTGCGCGGTCCCTGGCGCGATCCGCAGGGCCATGGTTTTCCGCAGACGATCCAGTTCAACGACTCGGCCGTTTTGCCCGAGCTGATGCCGGATGCCGGCCGCGCCAATTGGGGTTTTGTCTTTGCGCTGATCGCCGCCGTGCTGATCTGGGTGCTGATGAGCCGCCTGCTCAAGGGCTTCGAGGTGCGCGTACTCGGCTCCAGCCCGAGGGCAGGGCGGTTCGCCGGCTTCGGCCTCAACCGCATGGTCTTCTTCGCCTTCCTGCTGTCGGGGGCGCTGGCGGGGCTTGCCGGCATTTCGGAAGTCTCCGGCGCCATCGGACAGCTGCAGCCGGTGATTTCGCCCGGCTACGGCTTCACCGCCATCATCGTCGCCTTCCTCGGCCGGCTTAATCCGCTCGGCATCGTCGCTGCCGGCCTGGTGCTGGCGCTGACGTACCTCGGCGGCGAGGCGGTGCAAAGCGCGCTCGGCATCTCCGACAAGGTGGCCCGCGTGTTCCAGGGCATGCTTTTGTTCTTCGTGCTCGGTTGCGACACGCTTATCCACTATCGCATTCGCCTGGTCGGTATGGCGCTGGCGCCGAAACTCGAAGCCGCGCCGAAGTTGAAGGAAGCTCGCTGATGGACATCACCGTCAACATCCTTTTGACCATTGCGACAGCGGCGACGCCGCTGCTGATCGCGGCGATAGGCGAACTGGTGGTCGAGCGCTCCGGCGTCCTCAACCTCGGCGTCGAAGGAATGATGATCATGGGCGCCGTCGGCGGTTTCGGCGCCGGCTATCTCACGGGATCGCCCTGGATCGGCCTGCTGGCGGCCATCGCCATGGGCGCGGTGTTCTCCCTGCTGTTCGCGGTCATGACGCTGTCGCTCGCCACCAACCAGGTGGCGACTGGCCTGTCGCTGACGCTGCTTGGCCTCGGCCTGTCCGGCATGATGGGGACGAGCTTTGTCGGCCAGCCCGGCGAAAGGCTGCCAAATCTCTATATCCCGGGGCTGACCGACATTCCTGTGGTGGGCAGGCTGCTGTTCGGCCAGGACCCGATCTTCTACATCTCGATTGCGCTGACCGCCGCCGTCATGTGGTTTCTGTTCAAGACCCGCACCGGTCTGACACTGCGCTCGATTGGCGACAGCCACACGTCGGCGCACGCGCTTGGCATCAAGGTCATCCGCTACCGCTATCTCGCCGTGATCTTCGGCGGTGCCTGCGCCGGACTTGCCGGCGGCCACCTGTCGCTGGTCTACACGCCGCAATGGGTGGAGAACATGACCGCCGGCCGCGGCTGGATCGCGCTGGCGCTGGTCGTGTTCGCCTCCTGGCGGCCGTGGCGAGTGCTGGCCGGCGCCTACATTTTCGGCGCGGTGTGGATCGGCCAGCTTCATGCACAGGCTTTTGGCATTCCGGTGCCTTCGCAGCTGCTTTCTTCTCTGCCCTATCTGGCAACCGTCGTGGTTCTCGTTCTAATCTCGCGCAACAAGCGTCTGACGATGATGAACACGCCGGCTTCCTTGGGGCAGCCATTCGTTCCGGATCGTTGACAACAAAACAAACGGGAAAGCCCCAAGGCTAAACTCAGAGAGGTAACACAATGAAAAAACTGCTTATTGCGTTGATGACCACGACTGCCGCCATGTCACTGGCGGCGTCGGCGCAAGCCGCCGACAAGCTGAAGGCGTGCTGGGTCTACACCGGCCCGATCGGCGATTTCGGCTATTCCTACCAGCACGACCAGGGACGCCTTGAGGTGGAAAAGGCGCTCGGCGACAAGGTCGAGACCGCTTACCTCGAAAACGTCTCGGAGGGCCCCGACGCCGACCGCGCTTTCGAGCGCCTGGCGCGCGAAGGCTGCAAGATCATCTTCGGCACCTCCTTCGGCTTCATGGATCCGGAAGTGAAGGTCGCCAAGAAGTTTCCCAAGGTGATGTTCGAGCATGCCACAGGCTACAAGACCGGTGACAATCTCGGCATCTACAATGCGCGCTTCTATGAAGGCCGCTATGTGCTCGGCCAGATCGCCGCCAAGGAATCGAAGGCAGGGGTCGCCGGCTACATTGTGTCCTTCCCGATCCCCGAGGTGGTGATGGGCATCAACTCCTTCATGCTTGGTGCGCAGTCGGTCAACCCGAACTTCAAAGCCAAGATCGTCTGGGTGAACTCCTGGTTCGATCCGGGCAAGGAAGCCGATGCCGCCAAGGCGCTGTTCGACCAGGGCGCCGACATTATCGTCCAGCACACCGATTCCACCGCAGCCTTGCAGGTGGCGGAGGAGCGCAAGCTGCACGGCTTCGGCCAGTCCTCGGACATGATCAAGTTCGCGCCGAACGCGCAGCTGACCTCGCTCACCGACGAATGGGGACCGTACTACATCAGCCGCGTACAGGCAGCACTGGACGGCACCTGGAAGCCGGATAACGTCTGGCTCGGCATCAAGGACGGCGCCGTCAAGCTGGCTCCCTTCACCAACATGCCCGACGACGTGAAGGCTATGGCCGAGGCAACCACCAAGAAGATCTCCGACGGATGGAACCCCTTCACCGGACCGATCGCCAAGCAGGACGGCACGCCGTGGCTCAAGGACGGCGAAGTCGCCGATGACGGCACGCTGCTCGGCATGAACTTCTACGTGAAGGGCGTCGACGACAAGCTTCCGCAGTAAGCCCAGGAAATACAAAACAAAAAGGGCGCCGCAAGGCGCCCTTTTTCATTTCGCCGGCTGTGCGCTGGTGCCGCGAAACCGAGCCAGCGCGGTATCGAGCCCGCGGCCGATCCAGGCCTTGGCCTCGCGCTGGGCCGGCCGCTCGAAATACTTCCATATTGCCCAGGACATCAGAACCATGAGCGCGACGCAGCCTAGGGCTGCAGCCCATTTGCCGGTCCAAGGTGCAGCGGCATTGATGGCGATATAGCCGATTTTCTGGTGCAGGAGATAGAGCGGATAGGTCAGTCCGCCCAGCGCCAGCGTCAGTGCGGACGGCACGACATAGCTGCGCAGCAGGATCGCGCCGATCAGCAGGGAATGCATGACGATATTGGCGATCAGCAGATGCGGCTGCGAAACGGCTATGCCGTATTCATTCAGCATCCACTGCTGCGTCACCGACAGGGTGCTGCAGGACAGAAGGAAGGCGGCGCCAAGCAGCAGCAGGGCCGGCAACGAACGACCATGCGCATGGAGGTGGTGGACCAGCACGCCGGCGGCGAAGAACGGACCGAACTCGGTGATGAACAGCAGCCTTATCCCCCGGCTGCCAAGGAAGAACTCGTTCAAGGCCGCAATCGCCAGCCAGATGAAGATCAGCCCAAGCTTCCATTTCTGGAAAACGCCGGCGATGAGCGCCAGCGTCACCCATCCGTAGAACACCAGTTCGAGCAGGATCGACCAGTAGACGCCGTCCATGAAGGGCTGGCCCAAGGACGGCGCAAACATCGACAGATTGGCGGCGTACTGACCGAGAGAAGTTGAAAACAGCGGTACGCCGAAAGCCAAGACAATGATGAAGGTGATGGTCATGCACAGGAGGTAGCCGGGGTAGAGGCGCACGAAACGCGCGATGGCGAACTCTTGCCAGAAGCGGCCCTCCGCCGACCAGGCAATGACGAAACCGCTGATCAGGAAGAACAGATTAACGCCGAGATATCCGTAGAGCGCGAACGGCGCCACGGCCGGATAGCCCTCGGCGAGCGCGCCGTCGGCGGCAGCACCCCGAAAGAAATAATGGAAGAAAACCACAGCCAGCGCCGCGGCCAGCCTCAGCAGGTCGAGCGTCGCGATGTAATCCTGCCGGGCAGGTCTGGCGTCCATGCGAACCTCTGCGTTTACAACCCGGAAACCATAACGCAGGTCCCATCCAAACAGGGTAAACGGCAGCAAATATCGCGAAATTTGGTAAATGGCAGCGCAAGCATCCAACCGGGTACAACTGCCTGCAATGCGCCTCCGTGATCCCCTTCACAGACGAAATTGCTTTTTACTTGCATGCTCATCTTGCGGCCTGACGAAATCGGCCGGCGTTACTAATTTGAGCAGGAGAATGTCTTATGCAATTGAGCAAAAAACTCTTAGCCATTATCGGTAAGCGTATTCCAGCCATTTATGATGTCATTCCGCACGGACCACAGTGGAGGTTCGCGCAAGTCGCACTCAATCCTCAGCCGCTCCCGCCGCATGAACTGGGCGCCGCGATCGCCGACGAATTCGTCCGCGGCGCGTGGTCCGCCGAGCGAGGCGGGCTCGATATGAAATCGGTGCTGGCCGACCTCGACGACTGGTGCCCGACGCGACCGAAGATCCCGAAGCTGCCGCCGTGGTGGCCGCCAATTCCGGAGCCCGAGCCGCACCCTGAATGGTTCGTCGACTTCCATCTGGGATTTGCCGCGCGCCTGTCGGTCGTCGCAACCCAAGCGGCGGGCATGCGGCTGGACAAGACCCTCAATCAGGCGATCGATCGGTCCCTGGCCGCAATGGAGTCGGTCAAGCTCTGACGAAACGCCACTCAGCTTAATGCATGTCACTCAAAAGTGGCCCCCGGTTTTGAGAGAACGACATGCATCAAAACAAAGACTTAAAGCGCGTCGCATGAATCCGTTTCGATGCGGCGCGCTTTAAGGGCGCCGGGGAGGCGCTCTTTTGGCGTTTCCTAGACCGCCGAGCCGTAGAGGTCGTAGGCGTCGGCACGGTCGATCTTGACGGTGACGATGTCGCCTTGGCGCAGCGGGCGGCGCGACTGGATGTGCACCGAACCGTCGATCTCGGGCGCATCGTATTTGGTGCGGCCCTTGGCCGAGGTGCCATGCGCCTCGTCGATCAGCACCGGCAGGCGCCTGCCGACCTTCTTGGCCAGCTGCGTCGCCGAAATCTTCTGCTGGCGCTGCATGAAGCGGTGCCAGCGCGCTTCCTTGATCTCCTGCGGCACCTGTTCGAGGCCGAGATCGTTGGAGCGGGCGCCTCGCACCGGCTCGTATTTGAAGCAACCGGCGCGGTCGATTTTCGCTTCGTCCAGCCAGTCCAGCAGCATCTGGAAATCATCTTCCGTCTCGCCGGGAAAGCCGACGATGAAGGTCGAGCGGATCGCGAGATCCGGACACACTTCGCGCCAGCCGCGAATGCGCTCCAGCGTCTTTTCGCCATGCGCGGGACGACGCATGTTCTTCAGCACCTGCGGCGAGGCGTGCTGGAACGGAATGTCCAGATAGGGCAGGATCTTGCCCTCCGCCATCAGCGGAATGACGTCGGCGACGTGGGGGTAGGGGTAGACATAGTGCATACGCACCCAGATGCCGAGCTTGCCCAGTTCCTCCGACAGGTCGAGGAATTTCGCCCGCACCTCGCGGTCGCCGAACGTCGATGTCTGATACTTGATGTCGATGCCGTAAGCGCTGGTGTCCTGCGAGATGACCAGGAGTTCCTTGACGCCGGCCTTGGCCAGTTTCTCGGCCTCGCGCAGCACGTCGGCCGCCGGCCGCGAGACAAGATCGCCACGCAGAGCGGGAATGATGCAGAAGGTGCAGCGGTTGTTGCAGCCTTCCGAAATCTTGAGATAGGCGTAGTGGCGCGGCGTCAGCTTTACGCCCTGCGGCGGCAACAGGTCGATATAGGGATCGTGGCTCGGCGGTGCGGCCTCATGCACCGCAGCCATCACGCTTTCATAGGCTTGCGGCCCGGTGATGGCGAGCACATTGGGGTGCTTTTCGCGGATCACATCCGGCTCGGCGCCGAGGCAGCCGGTGACGATGACCCGGCCGTTTTCCGAAAGCGCCGAACCGATGGCGTTGAGTGACTCGTCGCGGGCTGAATCGAGGAAGCCGCAGGTGTTGACGACGACGAGGTCGGCGCCGTCATGCTTGCGCGCGATCTCATAGCCTTCGGCGCGCAGGCGCGTGATGATGCGCTCGGAATCCACAAGGGCCTTCGGGCATCCAAGGCTGACGAAACTCACGCGTGGGGCGGACATAAAGCGTTTTCCGGTATTTTCAGGATTGGCGGCGCAGTACCATACTTATTGCGGCAATGGTATGGGCACGCCCTTCATGCGGCAAAACGCACGGTAATTGCCGTCGAAACAGGCTCGATATTGCGGAAAGCGCTTCAACTCACTGCGTTGGTTACATGCGGCGCGACTTCCACGATGCCGCGATACACCATGTCGATCGCGACATAGAGAATGATCAGCAGGCCGACATAGGCGATCCAGCGATAGCGATGCAGCAGCTTGGCGATGAAGCTCGCGGCGAGGCCCATCAGGGCAATCGAGAGCACCAGGCCGATGACCAGAACCGGGAAATGATCGCGCGCGGCGCCAGCGACGGCCAGCACATTGTCGAGCGACATCGAGACATCGGCGACGACGATCTGCAGCGCTGCCTGGCCGAGCGTCTTGCGCGCCTTGCCGACTGCCACGGTCTTGTCGCCGTCGAGATCGGCATTGGCCAGCGCCTCGGTCGCCTCCTGCTCCTCGGCATGGGACGTCCGCAACTCGCGCCACATCTTCCAGCACACCCACAACAGCAGGATGCCGCCGGCCAGAAGCAGGCCGACGATGGCAAGCAATTTGACGGTGATCGCGGCGAAGAGAATACGCAGCACGGTCGCCGCCAGCACACCGATGAGAATGGCTTTCTTCCGTTGCTCGACAGGCAGGCCTGCTGCGGCAAGGCCGATGACGATGGCATTGTCGCCGGCAAGCACCAGATCGATGGCGATGACCTGGAGTAGGGCCGTCATGCTTGCAGCGCTGAAAATGTCCATCGACCGGAGGCCCTTACTGTTCGCCGCGTGTTCGTCGTCGGATATGCCGACGCCCTAACGTGTATGGTTCCCGGGCGTCAAGAGAGCGCTACAAACAGCGCCGAAAAACCACAGGAATGGGGAAGAGGCGTTCTGCCTGAGAGAACTTAGTCGTAGAGATTGTACTTCGCCCAGTCGGCTTCCGGGATCTCGTCGCCAATGCGGTAACGGAACTGCAAGACCTCCATATGGTCCGGCGCCGTCTCGCATTTGAACTTCAGCCGGTACCATTGCCCCTTGCTGCGGAAGGCAGCGCCGGAACTCTTGATAGCGTCGGCGCTCATCTGCGGCGTCGCAAAGGCGTAAGCGACCACCCGATCAGCCTTGTAGTTGCGATCGTCATGGCTGATGCGGTCGAGAACCTCGGCGTCGCATCTCTGTTCCAGCCGGGTCTGCGGATCGAGTTTCAGCAAACCGGCGCGCAAGGCGGCGTCCATCGCGTGGGCAGGCCAGGCCAGCGTCGCCAAGGCCAAGGCCACAAGGAATAGTTTTTTCATGGGCGGGAGAACCAGCATACTTCGGTTCAGAAATCAACCGGAGTGCCGATCGGGATCCAGTCAGGATAACGCGCTGACGGCAACGTTGCACATCCCCAGTATAGGGATACGCAATCCGGCGGCTGCTGGCACGCGGGCCCCGGCCGCCGAGCAGATAAACCACCCGGCCACACGATTCACCGCCCTGCGCGGGGACGTTGATTTCTCGAACCAGTTCGCTCAGCAGGTCGCCCTCAGATTTTCCCTGGCGGGATTTGCGGCGCGTCGCGCGTGGTAATGAGGTCGTCCACGCCAAAAGCCGTCCGTAGAATAGCCCTCCCGGGCGATCCACCAAGCGGCCCGACAGAGTCCGTTGGGGTGAATTCGACTTACCGCCGGGCCTAACCGACTCGGGGCTGGCGAGCCGGCTAATGCCACCCTAATATTAGCGACTCTGCAATAGAACCCGGCGCGGACGTTTTCCCCAGATCAGATCACCTTACTTTTATGCAGTCCCATTTCGGGAAACAATCGCTGGCATCAGTCTTGCTGCACGAGCTTGCCGGCTGACCCCGGTCCTGATCGCGTATTCTGATCAGGTTGTAGGCTCGCCGGGCTTGAGGCTGTTGGGGTCTTCGCTCGGCGAGTTTGCTACGCTTCACTCGTGTCACGAATTGCCCTTCGTATCGCTCTCAACACCGAGGGCGCAGGCGAATGGCAATGGCTGGGCCGGCGCCCTCCTTTTGACACTGAACAAACCAGAGGGCGCCGACCCTTTTGCCGACGGCGCTTTGAGGGAAGCGCGCCGAGTAGTGAGTGTACCGCTCTCGCTAGAGTTGTGGAAATACAGCCTTTTGGACGATGGTCCACAGCGAACGCCGGTGAAGATAGCCGGCGCCGCAAGGGCGCTTGTTGGGGTGCCTTAGGTAGGGGGCGCCGGCCATGGCGGAAAATGGTCCGCCGCCAAGATAGGCTAACAGACGGGCCGCATTTGCATTTGGTGTGATCGCGGAAGAGACGGTGACCTTGCCGTTCGGAGCGCCCCCGCGGCCCAGCGCGTCTTGTAGCAGGGCGGCCCAGCGGCATGGTCTAGGGACTTGCGGCGGCTGCTGCTGGGCCTGACCAGTCTGGCTTGAACGAGGCGCGGTGCTGGCTGACTTAAGAATGAGCGCAAGCTGCTTCGAAGGCAATCGGCGTCGTCTCATACGTTCGCTTCTGCAGCCTCAGCCAATTTGCTTAGTGGCGACCTGCGGCCGATCTAAATTTTGCGGGCCGCCCGCTTGGAAAAAGGCCGGCGCCGCTTGGGAGGTTGCCTGATCAGCGCCGGCAGGGCGGTTATCAGGTCCGCCGTAACTCAGTGATACCTGATTCTTGACGTAACGTCATACGTCGGGATTGATTGATCACCGGGCTTGGCGCTTTCCAACGTCAGCTTGGCGGCTCCCGCGGCTGCGCTCGGCCAGGCGGGCCAAAAATGATCAAGGAAGCGTTCTGTGGCCCGGCGCTCTACCTCAAACTGATGGGGACCAAGGTCTCAGACTTACTCGCGCAAAGGTCTAATTGACCCTGTTCGGTTCCGGCAATGTCCATTGGACGTTCCGTATTTTAGCGATTGCGCATAATGGTCGTCGCCCCATTAGGTCAGCAACCTACCTCATTGGACCATCTTGCATTCCGGATTCGGCCTTGCACTCCATCGGCTGCGGACCGCTTCAGGGGAAACGCTCAAAGCCCATGGTTGACGAGGGAGAGGTGACCAGGATTGTTCAAGAAACAAGTGTGCTTCCGCCTTGAAGAAGCCCGCCACCGTTAGGCGGCAAGAAGGAGAACGAACTTGGACACCTTAATAGCGCTTGCCGCACTGGCCATATCTCTCCTTGCTCTCGGTATGTCGTTCTACTTTTGGAAGCGCCAGTTTCGCCCGATTGTAACGGCTACAGTTAAAACTCATAGCGGCGGGAGCCACGGGATCGCCTATAAGCTCGTCGTGCTGAATTCCGGATCAATTCCCGCGACAAATATCCGCCTCATCGTTTACGATCGAGCGGGGCTCAAAGCGGCGCTTGGAGCCGGTGCTAGTGAGGATGACCAAAATCGGTGGCTGGCGTGTTTCCATGATTCTACGGAAATTCCGCTCCTCCAAAACGGCGACAAGACGTCATGCTCATTTGGGATGACGCACATGGATCCGCAGCAAAGCTTTTGGAAACCGCAGGCGATGTTTCCGATCCGCATTGTGTATCATGACTGGTTCGGCGCCAAGTACGATTCCGACCCACTTAACATGCTGCAGATTGCCGACTCCGACCGCTTCACCGCTCCCCACCGGTGAAAAAGTCGCAATTGCGAGGCTTCAAACGGAGCCTTTCCGCGCTTTAGTTAGCCCAAATGTTAGCCTACTTTACATCCCCTTATCGAGTTTGCGGTTTTTTCGGCATGTGGGGCAACGGTTATAGCAAGGTTCCAATGAACCGTCTAAATCATTGATTATGCTTTGATTGTGGCGGAGGGAGTGGGATTCGAACCCACGGTGGGCTTGCACCCACGCCGGTTTTCAAGACCGGTGCCTTAAACCGCTCGGCCATCCCTCCGTCGTGATTTTTCAATCACTTGCGCGCTCGTCATGATCGCCGCTCCTGGCTGCCGGAAGCAGCAGCGAAAGGTCGATCATGTGCGTTCATTGCTCTAGTGCGCTCGGCAAAGCCGTGTCAACCGGCATGGGTCGGTCCGCCTGGGCAAAATGGACAGCGGTCGAGTCCAGACAGCCCGATTTCTCAGGTCCATCGCCTTGCCACCGCCGCCACAATCCTGCCCGGTTCCGGACACAATCGATTAATAGGCTGCTAAACATTTCCTGCGCACAAGGGAATGGGGATTGGCGCGTCGCAGGCATTGCAGTTCTGGCTTCGCCGAGATTCTAGAAGCGGCGCCTGTGTCGACATGGTAGGGGACATCTGAAAACATGCAGACCACGACGCATCGGCGTCTTCGTCGCGCTCCTGCTTTGGTCTTGTGCGCTCTTTCGGCTGTGTTGCTGGCCGCGTGCGCGTCGCCGCAGCCCAAGGCCATGGTCGACACCCGAAAGCCGCGCTCGAAGGAATATTTTGCCGAGACCGAGTATGGCGTGAAGGCCAGCCCGCGCGTCCAATACATGCGGCGCGGCGGCGGCCGCGACCAGTTGGGCAAGCCCTATCAGGTGCGCGGCAAGTGGTATTATCCCAAGGAAGACAAGCGCTACGCCAAGGTGGGTCTCGCCTCCTGGTATGGCGACGCCTTCCACGGCCGACTCACAGCCAATGGCGAAGTCTATGACATGACGCATCTGACGGCGGCGCATCCGACCATGCCGCTGCCGAGCTACGCCCGTGTCACCAACCTCGAAACCGGCAGTTCGGTTATCGTGCGCGTGAACGACCGCGGCCCGTACCATGAAGGCCGCATCATCGACGTTTCGGAGCGTGCCGCCCAGATGCTCGACTACGCAAACGTCGGCACCGCCAAGGTCAAGGTCGAATATGTCGGCCGCGCTCCGCTCGATGGCGACGACGATCAGTATTTGATGGCATCCTACCATCCCGGCAACCGGATACCGGACCCGTCGGACGGCTTGCCGACCGGCGTCATGGTGGCGATGAACGGACCTTCGCCGAGCCTGCCGGTTGGGGCGGCCGCCGTGCCGTTCCCCGGCCAGCTGACCAACTCCGGCACCGAAGCACAGCCGGTGATGTCAGTGCAGGCGCCAGCTTTCGGTGATGTGACGCTGCCTGAATTCGGGCCGATCGTGCCTCAGCGGCCGGAGACGCCCTTCGCCGTGGCTTCGCTCTCCTATGCGGATGAACGCGTGCAGCGCGCCGACGTGTTTGCCGCACTCGATGACCAGGGCATGTCGCCGGCCGACATCCTGCAATCGTGGAAGAAATCCAACCCGCAGGCGGAGCCTTCCGTCTCCGACTATGTCGCGGCAGGCTCCTTCGACGATGCAGCCGAGGCAAAGCGGGTGGCTGAAGCCCTCAAACCCTTCGGCAGGACCGAAATCCAGAGCACCGAACTCGACGGCAATGACTGGTACGCGGTCAATCTCTATCCGGATGGCCACGGCAATGTCGACGATCTCCTGCGCGCGGCATGGTCGCACGGCGCGCCGGATGCGCTGGCTGTGCGCAACTGATCAAGAAGCCGGCTTTGCCATTGCGCGGTTGATCCGCCGGGAAGAAGACTGATAGCTTTGCAGCACGTTTCCTGCAGGCCAACGGGTCGAGCCTCTCATGCGATTTCGCCTTGTCCACCCTTTTGCCGGGCTTTTGGGTCTTGGCCTTTTGCTGGCCGCGCTGGTTCCGGCCAACGCGCAGCTTTTTGAGACCAAGGCCACGCAGGCTTTCATGATCGACGCCGAAACCGGCACGGTGCTGTTTTCCAAGGATGCCGACCGACCGATCCCGCCGGCCTCGATGGCCAAGCTGATGACCATGGAGATGGTCTTCAACGCCATCAAGTCGAAGCGCATGACCCTCGACGACACCTTCGTGGTCTCGGAGAACGCCTGGCGCAAGGGCGGCGCCCCGTCGGGAACGTCGACCATGTTCGCCAAGCTCAAATCGGCGGTCCGGGTCGAGGACCTGATCCAGGGCGTCACCATACAGGCCGCCAATGACGGCTGCATGGTGCTGGCCGAGGGCATGGCGGGCTCCGAAGAGAATTTCGCCGCGCAGATGAACGACCGCGCTCGCCAGATCGGACTGGCGAAATCGACATTCGTCAATTCGACCGGCCTGCCGGCCGACGGTCAGCAGACGACGGTGCGCGAACTGGCGCAGCTCGGCCTGCACCTGTGGCGCGAATACCCTGATCTCTACCTCTATTATGGCCGGCCCGATTTCACCTGGAACAAGATTACGCAAAGGAACCGCAACCCGCTGCTGGCCATGGGCATCGGCGCCGACGGACTGGCGGTTGGAGCAAGCGAGGCGGGCGGTTTCGGCATTGTCGGCTCGGTCAGCCATGACGTCGCGCGGGTGATCGCGGCGATGAGCGGATTGGCGAACGATCGCGAGCGCGCCGAGGAAGCGCGAAAGCTGCTCGAATGGGGCGTCCGTTCCTTCGAGAAGACCGAGATTTTCGCCAACAATGAAGTGGTCGGCGAGGCCCAGGTGTTCGGCGGCGCCAAACCCGGCGTGGCGCTGAAGGCGAAGGCGCCGATCAACGTGCTTTTGCCGATCGCCAACCGCGACAAGCTGACCGCCAGGATCGTCTATCAGGGGCCGGTATCGGCGCCGGTGGAGGAGGGCCAGCCCGTCGGTGTGCTGCGCGTCTGGATCGGCGACACGCTGAGCCAGGAGACCCCGCTTTTCGCCGCCGAATCGGTCGGCGTCGGCACGCTGCCGCAACGCGCGTTCGATGCCGCCAGGGAACTGGCCGTCGGCTGGCTGCGTTAAGCAGAGTTAGAATCGTGGACCTTTGACAAGGTCCGGACTATGACGTCAGCGCAAAGCAGGACAAAAGGCCTTTCGGTTGGCGCGCGGATTTTTCATCACCTTCGAAGGCGGCGAGGGCGCCGGCAAGTCGACGCAGATCGTGCGGCTGGCCAGGAAGATGCGCGCCAAGAAATATGATGTTCTCGTCACCCGCGAACCCGGGGGATCGCCCGGCGCCGAGGCGGTCAGGCATGTCCTGCTTTCTGGCGCCGCCGAGCCATTCGGGCCGAAGATGGAGGCGGTGCTGTTCGCCGCCGCGCGTTCCGACCATGTCGAGCAGGTCATCCGGCCGGCGGTGGAGCAAGGCTCCGTCGTGCTGTGCGACCGTTTCCTGGATTCCTCGCGCGTCTACCAGGGTGTCACCGGCGGCCTCGACCCCGCTTTCATGGAAGCGCTGGAAGAGGTCGCCATCAACGGCATGATGCCTGACATGACGCTTATCCTCGACATCGACCCCGCCGAAGGCTTGCGGCGCGCCACCGCGCGGCGTGGCGCCAGCGACGGTCCGGACCGCTTCGAAAAGGAGACGCTGGATATCCACCGGCGCCGCCGCGACGCCTTCCTGGCGATTGCAGCCGCCGAACCGGATCGCTGCATCGTGATCGATGCGGCGGCGCCTCCCGATATGGTCGAGGACGTCGTCACCGCGGCGGTGTTCGCAGCACTTGAGGCTAGGGCGCTCGCCCGCGACAGACAGGCGGCGCCCGCATGATCTTCGAACGCATCGCCCCCGAGCAGCACGACACGCTGGACGGCGTGCCGGAACCGTCCGAAACGCTGCGCCTGGTCGGCCACGAGCAGGCGGCCGCGATGCTCGCCGCCGCCTATCGCTCGGGAAAACTGCCGCATGCGCTGATCTTTGCCGGACCGGTCGGCATCGGCAAGGCGACGCTCGCCTTCCACCTGGCGCATCATCTGTTGAAGCATCCGGCCTTCGAGCAGGCGCCGGACGTGTTTGCCGTTCCCGATCCGGCCTCATCGCTGTTTCGCCAGATCGCCACCGGGGCGCATCCCGGCGTGCTGCATCTGACCCGGCCGCTAAACGACAAGACCAAGAGCTTCAAGACCGTCGTCACCGTCGATGAGATCCGCAAGGTCAACCGCTTCCTGTCGCTGACCTCGCATGACGGCAGCTACCGGGTGGTGATCGTCGATCCGGCCGACGACATGAACACCAACGCCGCCAATGCCTTGCTGAAGAATCTTGAGGAGCCGCCGACCCGCACGCTCTTCATCCTCATCGTCCATGCGCCGGGCAGCCTGTTGCCGACGATCCGCTCGCGCTGCCAGATGGTGCGGCTGGCGCCGCTCGATGCCGGCAGCCTGATGAGCGTTCTGGAGACTGTCGAGCCGCCGCCGCCGACCGATCCGGCGGCGCGCGCGGCACTGGCGGAACGGGCAGGGGGCAGCGCCCGCAGTGCGATCCTGTTGACGCAATATGGCGGACTGGAGATTGCGGGCACGCTCGATGCCCTGGTCACTTCAGGCAAGAGCGACATCGCCGGCGCCTATCGCCTTGCCGAGGCCGTCGCCGGCCGCGACCAGGCGATCCAGTTCGACATCTTCAACCGTCGGGCACTCGATCTGCTGTCGTCAGGCGCCAGCGAAGCGGCACTGGCCGGTGATCTCCAGCGGGCGAAAACCCTGTCGGACACTTGGCACGAGGCGCTGGACGCTATATCTGAGACCGATACCTACAATCTCGACAAGAAGCAGCACGCCTTGACCATGATCGACCGCCTGAATTCCGCAATGCGAATGTGACCGGATCCGGCTTCGGGTCGGGATGGCAATCGCCGTCTCGATGCGATATCCACCGCCTCACATTCAATTCGGACATTCATGACGGTTCATTCATGTCACGCGACACATTCTACATCACGACACCGATTTTCTATCCGAACGGCAAGCCTCATATCGGCCACGCCTATACCGTTATAGCGACCGACGCGCTGGCTCGCTTCCAGCGTCTCGACGGCAAGGACGTGTTCTTCCTGACCGGCACCGACGAACACGGCCTCAAGATGCAGCAGACAGCCGAGAAGGATGGCATCACGCCTCTGGCGCTGGCCGACCGCAATTCAGCGATCTTCCGTTCGATGACCGAGGCGATGGGCGGCTCGAATGATGACTACATCCGCACGACGGAACCACGCCACTACGCGTCCTGCCAGGCGATCTGGAAGGCGATGGCCGCCAATGGCGACATCTATCTCGACCGCTATAGCGGCTGGTATTCGGTCCGCCAGGAAGCCTATTTTGAAGAGAGCGAAACCACGCTCGGCGACGACGGTGTGCGGCGCGAGCCGCTTGGCTCGCCCGTCGAGTGGAACGAGGAGGAAAGTTATTTCTTCAGGCTTTCCGCCTATCAGGACAAATTGCTTGCGCTGTACGAAAACCAGCCCGATTTCATCGGTCCGGCCGAGCGCCGAAATGAGGTAATGAGCTTCGTCAGGTCCGGCCTCAAGGATATCTCGGTCTCGCGCACGACCTTCAATTGGGGCGTGCCGGTGCCCGGCGATGACAAGCACGTGATGTATGTCTGGGTCGATGCCTTGACCAACTACATCACCGCCGCAGGCTATCCCGACACCAAGACCGAGCAATGGCGCTACTGGCCGGCCACGCACATCATCGGCAAGGACATCGTCCGCTTTCATGCGGTCTATTGGCCGGCTTTCCTGATGTCGGCGGGCATCGAACTGCCAAAGCGCGTGTTCGCACATGGCTTCCTGTTCAACCGTGGCGAGAAAATGTCGAAGTCGGTCGGCAATGTCGTCGACCCCTTCACCATGGTCGAGCATTACGGCGTCGACCAGGTGCGCTATTTCTTCCTGCGCGAGGTGCCGTTCGGCCAGGACGGCAGCTACAGCCATGAAGCGATCGTCAACCGCACCAATGCCGACCTTGCCAACGGCCTCGGCAATCTGGCCCAGCGCTCGCTGTCGATGATCGCCAAGAACTGCGGCGGCGCGGTGCCGCAGCGCGGCGAACTGACCGAGGCCGACAGCGCCATCCTCGACCAGGCAGTGGAAGCGCTTGGGGCGGCGCGCAAGGCGATGGCGGAACAGGGCATCCATCTGGCGCTGGCGGCAATCTTCAGTGTGGTGGCGGAAGCCGATCGCTACTTCGCCTCGCAGGCACCCTGGGCGCTGAAGAAGACCGATCCGGCGCGCATGGAAACTGTGTTGTGGACGACAGCCGAGCTCGTGCGTCGCGTGGCGCTTCTGTGCCAGCCCTACATTCCGGGGTCGGCGGCGAAGCTGCTCGACCTGCTGGCGGTGCCGGCGGACAATCGTGACTTCGCCCATGTCCACGCCGACTATGCACTGGTGCCCGGCACGGCACTGCCCGTGCCGGAAGGGATTTTTCCGCGTTACGTCGAAAAGCCGGAGGCGAGCGCCTGATGCTCGTCGACAGCCATTGCCATCTCGACTTTCCGGATTTCGCCGAGGAGCGGGCGGCCATCGTCGCTCGCGCCAAGGCCGCCGGGATCGGTCGCATGGTGACCATCTCGACGCGCGTGAAGCGGTTTCCGCAAGTGCTTGAGATTGCGGAGGCTTTCGACGAAGTCTACTGCTCGGTCGGTACCCATCCGCACAATGCCGGCGAAGAGCTCGATGTGACGGCTGAGGAGCTGGTTCGCCTGTCCGCGCATCCAAAGGTGGTGGCGATCGGCGAGGCCGGGCTCGACTATTACTACGACAAAGCGCCGCGCGACGCGCAGGCAAAGGGCTTTCGGACCCACATATCAGTTGCGCGCGAAACCGGCCTGCCGCTCGTCATCCATTCGCGCGACGCCGACGACGACATGGCTGCCATCCTCGAGGACGAAACAGGGAAGGGCGCCTTCCCCTTCATCCTGCATTGTTTTTCCTCGGGACGCCGTCTGGCCGAGGTGGGCGTGGCGCTTGGCGGCTATGTCTCCTTCTCGGGCATATTGACCTTCAAGAACTCCGCCGAATTGCGCGCTATCGCCGCCGATGTGCCGCATGACCGGCTGCTGGTCGAGACCGACGCGCCGTATCTGGCGCCGGTGCCGTTTCGCGGCAAGCGCAACGAGCCGGCCTATGTCGCGCACACCGCCAAGGTGCTGGCCGAAACGGTTGGCGTCGGCGAGGCCGAGATCGCGACCCTTACGACGGCGAATTTCTTCCGTCTGTTCGGCAAGATGCCGCGGACCTCCGGACTCTGACGCATGGGCGACCGGCTGCGCCTCACCATCCTCGGCTGCGGCTCGTCGCCCGGCACGCCCCGCATCACCGGCGACTGGGGCAATTGCGATCCGGCCAATCCGAAAAACCGGCGAATGCGCACGGCAGCCCTGGTCGAGCGAATTGCGGCCAACGGCTCCAGAACGACGGTCGTCATCGACACCGGGCCGGATTTTCGCGAGCAGATGCTGATGGCGGCGGTCCGGCGCATCGACGCCGTCGTCTATACGCATCCGCATGCCGACCACATCCACGGCATCGACGATCTGCGCGGCTACGTGCTCGAACAACGCCATCTGATCGATGTCCATGCCGACCAGCCGACGATGCTTAGGCTGCGCGAAGCGTTCGGCTATTGCTTCGAGACGCCGCTGGGCAGCTCCTATCCGCCGATCGTCAGGCCGCACATCATCGATCACGCCAGGCCGGTAACGATCGAAGGTGAGGGCGGAGCCCTCACCCTTGAGCCGCTGCCGCAGATCCACGGCGACATCATTTCGCTTGGTTTCCGCATCGGCGGGCTGGCCTATTGCCCTGATATCAGCGACTTTCCCGACGCCACCGCCGACCGGTTGCGCGGCCTGGAGATGCTGGTCATCGATGCCTTGCAGTACAACACTCACCCCAGCCATTTGTCGCTCGGTCAGGCGCTTGGCTGGATTGAAAAACTGACCCCGAAACAGGCCGTGCTGACGCATATGCATGTGCCGCTCGACTATGCCACGGTCAAGGCCGAGGTGCCGGCCAGTATCACCCCGGCCTATGATGGCATGGTGATCGAAATCCCTTATGAATCAGCGTGATGTGAACGGCTTTTCATGAGGGCATTCGGCTCTTTGGTCCGAAGATCAGCAGCGTTCCAATCCGCTCATAGCCCATGCGGGGATAAAGCAGCGCTCCGGCATGCGTCGCCAACAGCATCGAGCATCGCGCCCCACGAGCCCGGTCGTCCTGCAGCATTTTGGACATCAGTGCCTGGCCGATGCCGCGACGCCGGTGCGAAGGCTCGACATACATGGCCGCGCACCAGGTGGCGCCGACAGCGTCTATGCTGCGCACGCGTCCAACGATGGTGCCGCCATCGAGCGCCACATATTGGCGCAACGGCGCACCGTCGCCGAGCAGATCGGCCGCGATCGGCCGCCTGCGAATGATCTCCGCCAGTTGCGCCGCACGCTCGACTGTCTGCACGCGCTCAATCGACACGACCTCTGGCAAGGCGGCCGCCGGCGGATCCGGGATCTGACGCAATGGCTGGACGAAAAAACCTTCCGTTCGCAGCAGCCGGTAACCGAGAGCCTTGTAGGCGGTCCGCACCGGCTGATCCGGTTCGCCGTTGGCGATCGCGACCGAAACAGCAAAGCTTGACCGCGCGTGCTTCCGCACGATCGCATCAGCTTCCTCGGCCGCGACGTCATGGACGACCCATTCTTCGTTGCGATAGTCGCGCGCATTCTTTCGCTCGGCATCGCGCATCAACCACAAGGGTCCAACGCGGCTGGCCTCATATGGAAAGGTGCGGCTCTTGTCGCTGCTGTAGCCGTGCACGAACACTTCGATCGCCGCTTCGATCTCACGCATTGCTGTCGTCATTCACGCAGCGTATCGTTGGTCTTAAGCTCAAGGCAACACGCATCGATCGCGCCAAGCCTATGAAAATCAGCAGCAATTCCCGGCTACCGCTCAACACATAAGTTCCATAATCTATCTTATGCGACTTTTGTATGTGGCTTCCTGTTTCCGTTGGTGGCATCAGACCCGGCCCCGAAATACGCCCTGCTGAGCGAGATACGGCCGCGGCTGTGGATTGCTCGGTGGGAAGAAAAGTTGGCGAGGCTGGCAACGGCGAGTTTGGCGTCGTCTCAGCTATCGTTGAACGCGAGAACCAGCCACGGCACACCAAAGCGATCGGTGACCAAACCAAACAATTCGGCCCACTCGACTTTTGCAAGCGGCGTGGCGATCTTTCCACCATCTGCCAGCCCATTGAAAAGGCGTCGAGCTTTCTCGACGCCTTTGACGTGCAATGCGATATTAAACCCCCTTGGTAGTCTATATTCGTTGGCGGGCAAATCGTTGCCCAACAGATGGTCATCTCCGATCTGAAGGTCAGCGAACCGGATCATGTCGGGCGCCCCACGAGTTGATCCTGGCGGCAGAGCTATGTCCTCAGTATCGCCATGGGCATTCATAACCCTGATCTCGCCTCCCAGGAGTTCCGCATATTTCTCGAATGCCTGCCGGCAATCGCCATTGAACTCAAGCTGCGCCATCACATTCATTGGGAACTCTCCCTGGATGGTCACCATCCTATGGTTGCGATACAACGCATGATTTGCCGACAGCGTTCCAA
The DNA here is from genome assembly GCF_053714315.1 of Mesorhizobium sp. PL10. Lineage (NCBI taxonomy): Bacteria > Pseudomonadati > Pseudomonadota > Alphaproteobacteria > Hyphomicrobiales > Phyllobacteriaceae > Mesorhizobium > Mesorhizobium sp. PL10. The sequence continues at coordinate 216,735 of NZ_JBSKBR010000006.1, forward strand.
AGGATGCCCTCAAAGTGGCCCCCCGATTGCCCGCTATATGGCCGGCCCGCTAGTCAAGCAAGACCACGGCATCAACCTCGAACAGCATCGGGTCGATCGCAAGTTTGGGAACGGGAACCAGGGTTTGTGCCGGCAGCGCGTCGCCGAACATCTCCTTGACGTTCTGGGTCAGCACGGCGAGCTTGGACATGTCGTGGTCGACCACGAACACCGTAAGCTTGGCGACCTGATCGGGTTTCGCACCGATATCCTCAAGCGCGGCGCGTAAATTCGCATATGCCTGTTTCACCTGGACAGCGAAGTCGGGCGACAAGCCTCCCGTGGCGTCCTGGCCGCCCTGCCCGGAAATATACGCCACCCGGGCTCCGGGCGGCGTGATCACTGCCGTGCTGTAACCGTTCGGGGACGGGTCGTAGAGGGTTTGCGGATTGACGATGGTCAGCTTGTTCTCAGTGGCCGTCGTCGCTGCGGGAATTGATATATTCATGATGATTAGCCCTCCGATAAGCAGATGCCTGATTGCGCGTGACATGATTTTCTCTTGGCTGCGCGGACCGCGAGCGACGTCCCTTGCGGCCGCATGATTTGAACTTTGGCCATATCAGCCATGACATGACTCATACGATGTACGAGACATGCTATGGTACAACGTACCAGTCAAGCGGTGAGCGTCGACATTCCTGACGCTGCCTGCCAAAATCGACGCTCAGTCAGCGAGGACGACAGATGGCAGCCAAACGCGAAGGCGCCCGAAGCGAACGACCGGAACAGACCAGGCCCAGGCCCGTGCAGGAGTCGACCAGCGAACCGCCTCTTTCCCGGGACCGTATCGTGGCGACCGCGGTGGAATTGCTGGACGCTCAGGGGCTCGACGGGTTGACGATGCGTCGGCTGGCCGACCGCCTCGGGGCAGGCGTGATGAGCCTGTATTGGCACGTCGACAACAAAGACGACGTCCTGGATCTGGCGCTCGATTCGGTGCTTGATTATCGCGCCTTGCAGCAGTTGGACACGCCTCAAGATTGGCGCGCGGAAGTCATTCATATGCTCGACGACTGGCGGGCCAGCATGCTCCTCCATCCTTGGTCGACATCGCTGTTGCCGCGCCGGGCGCTCGGCCAGAACATCCTCGGTCGCCTGGAACTCATGAGCAAGACCTTGTCCAGGGCCGGCGTCGCGGACGCCGACCTGAACGCGGCGATATGGTCGCTCTGGAACTATGTGATGGGCGCCACCATCACCCGGGCGAGCTTCGATGTCTCTGACGTAGACAGGGCCGCCGCGCAGCAGCGCCTTGAGCGTCTTAGCGGCCCCTACCCGACAATCGGGCGCTCCCGCCTGCTGTTGGACGATGACTGGGATGGCGCCTTCCGCAAAGGCCTCGGCTTCCTGCTCGATGGGCTTTCTCCGAGATAAGCGGTTGTCGCGAAGTTTTCATCCCGAAAAACTCGCCAGGGCCCCGCTGAAGGCGGCTAGGATTGCGACACCATGGAAGACGCCAAGGGCCAGCCATCTCAAGCGGCCTGCGCCCGCCTGACCAACAAATGCCCCATAGGCAGGAATCTGCAGCGCCGCCAATCCGATGGAAAGGCCGGTGATGGTTGTGTTGGTCAAAAGGGTTGCCAGCATGGGAATCGGATAGAGAAGCCGCGCCAACACATAGTCTCCATGCCCTGAGCCGGCCGAATAGAGTGCCAGGAAGAAAGCAATGGGAGTGATGCCGAGGCCGACAAGGAACCCTGCCCGCGAGGAGAATTTTGGCCGCATTATTCCTCCAGAAGGCAATGCCAGAACCAAACGTTCACCGGCTGACTTATGCCCGCAATGGGCGCCCTTCACACCCAGGAAAACGCCTGGATCAGTGCGGCGTGTCCGGCTGTCCGTTGCCCGACAGGATCTGCAACGTTCCTCGCGCAGCATTGCGGAACGCATCGTCGAAGCTGACGCCACGCACCTGCCAGCGATATTCCTTGCCCCTCAAGCCAAGCCGCCAGTCGCCAATCCAACCCAGCGCTTCCTGGCGCCATGCCAAAGTGCCGGAAAGCAGAGCATCGCCGGCCAAGGTGTTGGCTACATCGGCAAGCGCGACGTCCTGCGGTTTGGGGAGCTCCAGCAGCAAACCGGTCCGGTGCGCGGCGTCCGCCAACGCAACACGCATATCCGCCTCAAGCTTGTCGCCGCCATCGCGCACCACCGTGAAGCCGTTCCCCTTCATCGGCTTTACCTCGAGCAACGCGACGATTGCGGGTCGTGGCAACAGCCATGGCTTACGTCCCAGCGATGCCAGCAAGGCATCGATCTTGTCCGGATCGAAATCGGCGGTGATGTATTGCGGCCGGTCGTGAGTGCCCTGCTCGTCATGCGGCGGGCGGTTGTTGAGCAGGTCGCGGTAGCTGATATCAGTGGCATAGTCGGCTGCATGCCGGCTCATCTCCGCAACGCGCGGATCGCCAATCAGCCGCGGGTCGCCGGAAACCTTGACCAGAACTTCTTCAAGGCACGGCGCCAGACCCCACGCCCGATTCTCGTCACCAGTGCCGCTGGTCACCGATTGCGCACGGTAGAGACTGGTGCGGTCGAGATCAGCGGCAGCGACCGGAAAGGCAATCAGCGCCGCCAGCATCGCTGCCACGATTTTCAAGCATCCAGGCACCCATCGACCCTCCCGAACGGTCCGGAACATCCGACGGATCCATATTCCCGGTCATTTCAGGGAAATTCAAGCACCTGAAGAGCGCAGCATCAGTTAGGATGTCAGCTTTACCTGATAGCTCACCGCGCGCTTTTCACCGGGCGCGATCAGCATCACCCCAGGCTTGTCGGCGAACTCGCCGTCGAAATCGACGGGGCTGGCGAGGCCATGCCAGGGTTCGATGCACAGGAACGGCGCGCCGCCGGGTTTCGACCAGACACCCAGTTCCTTGAAACCCTGCCAAGCCATTTCGATCGCCGGACCGTGCGTGGCGGCATAACGAACGCTCTTACTGGCCGGCCGGTCGAGGATCACGGCGTCCGCGTCGAACAACCGTTCCGACAGCACCAGCGTTTTGCCTTCGATAGGCGTCGGCTGCGGCGCAGCAAGCACCAGGCCGTCCTTCAGCCGACGGATCGGCGCCGGCTCGTCAGCAGCAAAGGTCAGCTGGTAATCGGTCTTGGCGAGGCCCGGCAGCAACGGCCAGTTGAATGCCGGATGCGCTCCGATCGAGGCAGGCAGCATCTCGTCGCCGGTGTTGGTGATATCGAAGGAGATATCGAGCTGCCGCCGTTCCAGCGTGTAGGTGACCGCCAGGCGAAACGCGAAGGGATAGCGCGCGCGGGTGTCGGCGTCGTCGGTCAACACCAGCGTGCAGGATCGGGTGGTCGTCTCAGCCCACACAAACGGCTTGTCGCGAGCAAAGCCGTGCTGCGTCAGCGGATAGGCCTGGCCACGGTGGCGCAGCTGGTCGCCCTTCAGCCGACCGACGATCGGAAACAGCACCGGCGAATGCCGCCGCCATTCAGGTCCGGCCTGCCACAAAAACTCGATACCCTCGGCGTTGCGCAGAGAAACCAGTTCAGCCCCCTGCCCGACAATGGTCGCCGAAATCCTGTCGCCGTGAAGCGTCACTTGTTCCATGCGTCCTCGCGGAAAGCTGCGTGCGAGCGGGAGGTTAGCAAAAGCCCGCGTGGACTCAAAGGCGGCAAGACACCGCTCACGGAGCCTGGGAAATGAACTATGGCAAAAACAACAGTGGCCGGAGGTGTCCCCGGCCACTGCAAGATCGAGATTGTTGCCTGCTACGGTTCGACTATTCGCGTTCGCCCGTGAAATTCAGCAACAGCTGGAAGATGTTGACGAAGTTCAGGTAGAGCGACAGTGCGCCGAAGACGGCGAGCTTCTGCTGCGATTCAGCGTCGAAATTCTCCGCATACTGTTCCTTGATCGTCTGCGTGTCCCAGGCGGTCAGGCCGACAAACACGGCGATGCCGATCACCGAAATGGCGAACTGCAGCGCGGTCGAGCCGAGGAAGATGTTGACGACGCTGGCGATCACCACGCCGAGCAGGCCCATGATCAGAAACGACGAAAACTGCGTCAGGTCGCGCTTGGTCGTGTAGCCGTAAAGGCTGGTCGCGCCGAACATGGTGGCGGTGATGAAGAAGGTGCGCGCGATGCTGGTGCCGGTGAAGACAAGGAACACCGAAGCCAGAGACAGGCCCATCACCGCGCAGAAGGCCCAGAACATCGTCTGGGCACTCGCCGCCGACATGGTCTGCATCTTGAACGAGAACAACAGGACGAAGCCGAGCGGCGCCAGCATCACCACCCATTTCAGCGGGCTGGAGAAGATCGGCACGTAAAGCGCCGGCGTCGAGGCCACAAACATGGCGACGAGGCCGGTCACGACAAGGCCGATACCCATGTAGTTGTAGACACGCAGCATGTGGCTGCGCAGGCCTTCGTCATAGACGGCGCCGGCGCGGGCGCCAGCGCCCATGCGGTATCCGAGGTCGGGGGTGTTCATGCGGGTTCTCCTTTGGGGTCTAAATCAGTAAAGCGTTTTGGCGAGTGTTTCGGCGGCACGGTCGAGGTCGTGGACGTCGCTGCGCGCAACGACCGCGTAAGCGACCTCGCCGATCTGGAAATAGGCCGAGGAAATTTCGCCCGAGGGCGCTATTGCCGGCTTGACCACGTCGAACGTTCCCGGCCGGATCGCAAACAGCGAGACCAGCCCCATATCCTTCGTCTCCAGCGCCACCTCGACGCTCGGCCCGAAGCGCGACGGGTAGATCTGCACGTCGCGGATCGTCCAGTCTTTGGGCAGTGACGGCATGACGATGGCGGTCGCGGCGCGAATTTCATCGGCATTGTAGTTCGGCGCCTCGAGCTGCGAGGGCATGGCCTCGCGCATGAGCGTCGTCTTGTGCGCCCGGATCGCTTCTTCGACATAGGCGGGCGGCGGCGGCGAAGCCACCACCTTGGTCACCAGCAGCGGTCCGAAGAGGCCGTTCGCCAGCCAGCCGGCGGCGACAAAGACGGCGACCGCGGCCGCCCGCTGCAGCACGGCGAAGACACGGCGACTGGCCAGCCCCCTGCCCAGCCGGCGTGCGACTTCAGTCGTGGCCGGCCGCGCCATCCCGGTGGAAGCAGCCAGCGCCAGGCGCAGCTCGTCGCGCGTCCTCAAGTCGGACATCACCCGCGCCGCGGCTTCAGGACGCGCCGACAGAAACGCTTCGACCTCAATGCGGCGCGTGACATCCAGTTGGTCGTCGACATAGGCGTCGAGATCGGCTTCGGTCACCGGGTCCCGCAACAGATCGGTCATGACGGGTCTCCCACGATCCTCAGATGGTTTTTGGCCGGCGAGAAGGCTGCACTTTCCATCGAGCGCAGCGCGGCACGCGCCCTGCCGATGCGCGACATCAGTGTTCCCAGCGGCACCCCGCTGGCGTCGGCAGCCTCCTGGTACGAGAGGCCCTCTATGGCGACCAGATGCAGCGCCGAACGCTGCTCTTCCGGCAGGCTGAAAAAGGCTTCGCGCACCTGCGCCAGACGCACGGAATGTTCCTGCGGCGGCGGCGTGCTGGCATCAGTGAGATAGCCGGCCTGTTCGACACGCGCCGCTTCCGAACGGCGCGATCGCATTTTATCGATGAAAGCGTTGTGGACGATCGACAGCAGCCATGCCCGCAGATTGCCGCCGGACCGGAACGTGCCGCGCCGCTCATAGGCGCGCACCAGCGCATCGTGCACCAGATCCTCGGCATCGGTGCTGTCGCGCGTCAGCGAGCGAGCGTAGCGCCGCAACGAACCCAATTGTCCAACTATATCGAAGCGTGGCATCGACCGTTTCATGCCCTGTTTACGGAGCATGTGGGGATTTTAATCCCTCGCACGCCAAACTTTCTGCTGCGTGCGCGTCCATGCCGTCAGAAGTGCACTTCGCAACCGCCCATCTCCCGCGCGGCAGATGTTTGCTTCATGCTGATGGCTTAGCCTTTCCGTCTTTCCAAGGAGCAAAAGATGGTCGGCGGGGATCGGGTGACGGGTGCCGCGGCGCTGCCGATCGTCGGCAGAGTGTTCATGTTTCTTGGCATTGTCGGACTGATCGTCTCCGGCGTGCTAGCCATCGTCGAGATGTATGGCCCTCGCACCGCTTCGGCGACAGGCAAGATTGTCGCCGCCGAATACAATCCCCTCATCGAGTTCTCGACAGCCGACGGCACCGTCATCCGTTTTAACAATGCCGTCCACAGCTCGTTCTGGGGCGATGGCGACAGCGTCCCTGTCGCCTACGACCCAACCAATCCGCAAAATGCCTCCATCGACAGCTTTGCCGGACGCTGGTTCCTTGCCGGGTTGGCGGGCATGCTGGGCGGTTTCTTCCTGCTGGTCGGCATCGTGCTCACCGTGCTTGGAAGGGCGCTTATGCGGCGGGTCATCACGACCCACTGACCGCCTCGGAATGGCCCTGCTCAGGGCCGCTCGCCGCGCCGCAGCCTGCCTTCGATCATCGCAATGACCGGCAACAGATCAGCAACGCCGTTGACGACATAGTGCGCGCCGGCAGCGCTGAGCTTGGCCGTTGCCTCGGCGCGCTTGGTGCGAAACAGGTCCGGCGCCAGTGCCTGCGTTTCGGCCAGCGAGTGGCCGAAGACATTGCCGGTGACCGACACGCCGACCGTCCAGGCGCCGGCATTGATGCCTTCTAAAATGCCGACCTCGGTGTCGTCGACCTTGACGCTGAGCCATGGCGGATAGACGCCAAGCTCGGTCAGCGCCTTCCACAGCATGAACGGCGTCGGCCTGCCATCCGGCGTGTCGCCGGTGCAGACCAGGCAATCCGGCGCAAAACCATGCACTGCCGCACCCGGCAGGATTTCGGCCATGATGTCGCGCGTGTAGCCGGTGGTCGAGCCGATCTTGAGGCCGTGTGCGCGCAACGTGGCGACCACGTCGGCGACGCCGGGAATGACATCGGAAAAGCGAGCTGCCACCGCCCGGTTCTTCGGCACGAAGACATCGTAAACGGCGTCGATATCGGCTTCGGTCGGTGCGTGCCCATGCTGCCTTATCCAGGCGGTCGAGATTCTCGGCAGCGCCATCAGCGCGGCAATGTGCGGGCGCTTGGCCATGCCCATCGGTCCGCGCGCCTCTTCGATGCTGATGGCAACGCCGAATTCCTGGAACGCTTCGACGAAGACGCCCATCGGCGCCAGCGAGCCGTGATCGACAACAGTACCGGCCCAGTCGAAAACGACGGCGCGAAGCAGGTGCTGGGGGGTCATCAGGCGATCTTTCTGGCGTCTGCCGTAGTTGAACCGAAGAGTTCGTCGATCACCTCTTCCGCGATTGCGAACGAAGTTGAGGCGCCAGTGCCGCTGGTGATCATCACCAGTCGCACATTCTCCTGCGGCGCGTCGGCGAACATCGTGCGGTCGGCCGCCGAGGCATAGATGCCGGTCCAGCGTTCCAGCACGCGCGGCGGCGTACCGCCGAAGACGGCGCTGAATTCCTCCAGGATGATTTCGTCGACCCGCTCCGAGGCGAACGGGTCGGGCGTCGCCGCGTAATGGTGCGAATCGCCGACCACCAGCGTCCCGTCGGCGCTCTGCACCACGATCAGATGCACGCCATTGTCCAGCGCATGGCGTTGATCGCTCTCAAGCCGACGCCGCAAGGCCACAGCTTCCGGCAAGGCGGCGTAGCCGGCGTAACGGGCAAGCCCGAGATCCGACATCATCGGGGCCGGAAGCCGGAAGCCGGGATCGGCAAGGCGCATCATCTGCAGTTTGCAGCGCTTCACGCCGTAAAGCGCGATGCGTTCGGGATAGAGCGTTGCCAAATCGTCGCCGGGGCAGACAACCACCTTGTCCGCGCGAACTGTGCCGCGGCTGGTCTCGATGGCAGGCGGGTCGATCCCGCGCACCGCCGTTTCGCGCCGGAACTCGACGCCGTGCTGTTCGGCAAGGAAAGCAGCAAGGCGCGGAATTGCCTCACGCGATTCCACGCGCACCTCGTGGGGGCTCCAAAGGGCGCCGGCGAAATCCTGCCCGGCAAGCTGCGGATACTGGGGGCGCAGGTCGTCCGGTTCGAGCAGCGAACATTCCTCGCCCATCTCGGTCCGCAGGAATGCCTCGACCACGCTGCGTGCCTCGGTGCGACGCGCGACAACGACCGTGCCGCGCTGGATGACCTCGATACCGGCCGGCCCGGCCACTTCCAGCCAGATGTCGCGGGAGCGCATGGCACGTCGCCACACCTGGCCGCGTTCCTGGCCACTCACCGTGACAAAGCCGAAATTGCGCACCGAGGCGCCGTTGGCCTGCGCGTCGCGGTCGACGACGACGACGGAAAGGCCGCGGCGGACGGCAGCGAGTGCATGCGCAAGACCGACAATGCCGGCGCCGACAATGGCGAGGTCGAACTTGTCTTGCTGGCTCATTATTATCCTTTCGCCACCGCTCTTGTCGTATCCCGGCAAACCTATTCAAACTACGCCGATGTGACAGGAACGTGTAGGCCGGGCTTCGGCCTCGACATTGGTCCTGGCAGGGCTTTCCGCCTGGCGCACATGAAAGCGCTGGCGAAGCACGGCCGATTTGCGTATCACTCCGCCGCCACCGGAAACCGCTCTCCATGTTCGAAACACTGCAGCCTGCTCCCGCCGACAAGATCATCGCTCTGATCGGCGCCTACCGTGCCGATCCGCGGCCCGGCAAGATCGACCTCGGCGTCGGCGTCTACAAGGACCGCGACGGCAGGACGCCGGTCATGCGCGCTCTGCGCGAGGCCGAGAAGCGGCTGCTGCAGGCTCAGGACACCAAGACCTATCTCGGGCTTCCGGGTGACACCGGCTTCAACATCGCGATGGTCAAGCTGGCCTTCGGTCCGGCTGCCGACATGACGCGCATCCGCGCGGCGCAAGCGCCGGGCGGTTCCGGCGCGCTGCGGCTGGTGGCGGAGCTGCTTAAGCGGACCCGCCCGGACGCAACCGTCTGGCTGTCGGACCCGACATGGCCGAACCACCCGCCGGTGATGCGCGGCGCTGGCCTCAAAGTGCGCGACTATCCCTATTTCGACGCAACTTCGGGCGCTGTGCGCTTCGACGACATGCTGGCAGCGCTGGGTACAGCCGAGGGCGGCGACATCGTGCTGCTGCACGGCTGCTGTCACAACCCGACCGGCGCCAATCTCGATGCCGCGCAATGGGCGAAGGTCACCGATCTCGTCGCCGAGCGCGGGTTGTTGCCGTTCGTCGACATTGCCTATCAGGGCTTTGGCGAAGGCCTCGACGCCGACGCCGCCGGCTTGCGCCTGCTGGCGGCAAAGGTTCCCGAAATGGTCGTTGCCTCGAGCTGTTCGAAGAACTTTGCCGTCTACCGTGACCGCGTCGGCGCGGCGATGATCATGGCGAGGAACAGCGCTGAGGCCGATGTGGCGATGAGCCAGATGCTGGCGGCGGCGCGCGCCATGTATTCGATGCCGCCGGACCATGGCGCCGCCGCGGTGCGCATGGTGCTGGAAGACGATGGCCTTCGCGCCGATTGGGAGGCGGAACTCGAGGAGATGCGACTGCGCATGCTGAGACTTCGCGTCCAGTTCGCCGACGCGTTGCGGCGGCAATCCAATTCCGACCGCTTCGATTTCATCGCCAGCCATCGCGGCATGTTTTCAAGGCTTGGCCTGTCCGAAGCGCAGGTCGAGCGGCTTCGGGCCGAGTACGGCGTCTACATGGTCGGCGACAGCCGCATCAACGTCGCCGGCCTGCCCGAAGACGGCATGGACGATCTCGCCAAGGCTGTTGTCTCGGTGCTCGACTGATACGGCTTCAGCTGTGGACAAGATCGGGCCGCCGGCTGACAGCGTTGGCCGCGACAGAGGCAGCGGGATAGCATTCGCCGCATGACCCCATCCAAGGACATTTCCCGGCTGATCGAGATCATGGCCGCGCTCAGGGCGCCGAAGACCGGCTGTCCCTGGGACATCGAGCAGGATTTCTCGACCATCGCGCCCTATACGATCGAGGAAGCCTATGAGGTGGCGGACGCCATTGCGCGCGGCGACCTCGACGACCTGCGCGACGAGCTCGGCGATCTCCTGCTGCAGGTCGTCTACCACGCGCAGATGGCTGAGGAGGCCGGCGACTTCGCCTTTGGCGATGTGGTTGAGGCCATCACCACCAAAATGATCCGCCGCCATCCGCATGTCTTCGGCGACGAAGACGCGCGCAGCGCCGGCATGGCCAAGGGCATGTGGGAAAAGATCAAGGCGCAGGAGAAGGCGGAAAAGCGAAGCGCGCGGCTGGCCCGCGGCCTCGACCCGGAAGACAATGGAAAAGGGTTTCTGGACAGCGTGCCGGTCGCCCTGCCCGCCTTGACGCGCGCGCTGAAACTGCAGGAGAAGGCGGCGCGGGTCGGCTTCGACTGGAGCGAGGCAGCCCCCATCCTCGACAAGATCGAGGAAGAGATCGGCGAGTTGCGCGAGGCGCTGGCCAAGGGCGAAACGGTCGAGATCAAGGACGAGTTCGGCGACATGCTGTTTGCCGTCGTCAATCTGGGACGTCACCTCAAACTCGATTCAGAAGCGGCACTCAGCGGCACCAACGAAAAGTTCCGCTCGCGCTTTCACTATGTCGAGCGCGCAATCGATGCGTCGGGAAGCACGCTGGAAAAAGCCACGCTGGACGAAATGGAAGCGCTCTGGCAGCAGGCCAAGGGCAAGACTTAAGCAGGCTTACGCTCTGTTTTTGCGGTGCAATCGGCTTTCGATCTCTTGCCGGGCGCTGTGCGTTGCCTTGAGCGCGATGGTGGCGCTGCCATCGTCATTGTCTGTCCGCGAAACGATGTCGCCATTGCGGTAGAGCCAGTCGACGAGGCCAAACTGCGCCGGTTCGATCGTCACCGTCAGTTCCTCCAGTTCGCCCGACATCCTGGTCTCGATCAGCGCCTTCAGCGCATCGATGCCTTCGCCGGTGACGGCTGAGATGGCGATCGGCGGGGCCTTGTTGCCGTCGGCGCCATTGGCAAGCAGGCGCTCCCGGTTGCCGTCGTCGAGCAGGTCGACCTTGTTCCACACCTCGACAACACGCTTGGCGTCGCCCGCATCGACGCCAAGATCGGCCAGGATGCGCTCAACGTCCTCGGCCTGGGCAGCCGTGTCCGGATCCGAGATATCACGCAGATGGATAACCAGGTCCGCCTCGACCACCTCTTCCAGCGTGGCGCGGAAGGCGGCGACCAGATGCGTCGGCAAATCCGAAATGAAGCCGACCGTATCCGACAGGATGATCGGCGTGCCGTGCGGCAGGCGCACGCGGCGCAGCGTCGGGTCGAGCGTAGCAAACAGCATGTCTTCAGCCAGCACGTCTGCCCCGGTCAGCCGGTTGAACAGCGTCGACTTGCCGGCATTGGTATAGCCGACGATCGCCACCACCGGGAACGGCACCTTCTTGCGCTTGGCGCGGTGCAGGTCGCGGGTGCGGCGCACCGTTTCCAGCTCGTGTTTGAGCTTGATGATCTTTTCCTGCAGCTGCCGCCGGTCCGACTCGATCTGCGTTTCGCCGGGGCCGCCGAGGAAGCCGGCGCCGCCGCGCTGGCGTTCAAGGTGGGTCCAGCTCCGCACCAGGCGACCCTTCTGATAGTTGAGATGGGCAAGCTCGACCTGCAGCGTGCCTTCCTTGGTCCGCGCGCGCTCGCCGAAGATTTCCAGGATCAGCCCGGTGCGGTCGAGCACCTTGGCGTTGAATTCCTTCTCGAGATTGCGCTGCTGCACCGGCGTCAGCGGATGGTCGACGATGACCACCTCCGCGTGCCCTTCTTTCACGATTTCCGCGAACTCCGCGACCTTGCCGCTGCCGAGCAAGGTTGCCGGGCGTGGATCGTTGACGGTCACCACCGCCGTATGAATCAGGTCGAGGTCGATTGCGCGGGCAAGGCCGACCGCCTCGTCGTGGCGGGCCTCGGCCGATCGCGTTAGCCTTGGACGGTTCGTCTCGTCATCGCTGCGCTGATGCCGGGTAAGCACCGGCACAATGACAACCGCCCGGGTCGGACCTTTGGCTTCCGTCCCGGGGTGATGCGCTGGTTTCCCGCGGACGCTGCGGTCCGCGTCTTTCTCACGTGCCAATCAGGCGCCCTGGCTTTCCTCGCCATCGAACATCTGAACCGGCTGGCTCGGCATGATCGTGGAAATGGCATGCTTGTAGACGAGCTGGGAGTGGCCGTCGCGGCGCAGCAGAACACAGAAATTGTCGAAGGAAGTGACCACGCCGGTCAGCTTGACACCGTTGATGAGAAAGATGGTGAGTGGATTTTTGCTCTTGCGAACTGAATTCAGGAACAGGTCCTGAAGGTTTTGCGATCGTTCCGCCATTGTTTTTGTCTTTCGCCGATCCCCTTCGGTTTGCAGGCTAATGCGCCAAATTAGCGGGCACATGTCAAGCTTGCAAACACCCCCTTGCCGTCAGTAACGACAAGCAGAACGAGATATATTGATGTTCATTCCACCTGTGCGGTTATCAGGCTGGACTTTTTTCCGCAACGTCAAAAAAGGCTTGCCGCAATGAAAGTGTTATTGAGCCGGGATGGCCATTGGCGACCGCAGCGCCGTCGATTGCCACCACCGGCATGGCGATTGTCGTTGCCGAACTGATGAAAGCTTCGCGCGCCGCCTTGGCCTCGGCGACCGAAAAACCGCGTTCCTCGATCTTCAAACCGAGCTTGGCCGCCACCTCGAACATGGTGGTACGGGTGATGCCGCGCAAGATGCCGTGCTCGGCCGGCCGGGTCACCAGGACGCCGTCCCGGGTGACGATCCAGGCATTCGACGAACCGCCTTCCTTGACGTTGCCGTCGGTGTCGATGAACCAGGCCTCCTGGGCGCCGGCTTCCTTGGCCTTCTGCTTGGCCAGCACATTGGGCAGCAGGCCGGTGCTCTTGATGTCGACACGATCCCAGCGGTTTTCCGGCACGGTGATGACCTTGATGCCGGTCTCGGCCCGCTTTACGGCCGCCGCCGGATCGGCTTTTCTGGCCGTAATGACCAGCGACGACAGTGTGTCGGTCGGGAAAACGAAGTCGCGGCTGGCGACGCCGCGCGTCACCTGGACATAGACCAGGCCGTTGACGACCTGATTACGCCGCACGACCTCGCGTAGGAGAAGCGGCAGCACGCCCTTGGTGACCGGCCAGTCGATCGAAAGTTCGCTGAGCGAGCGGTTCAGCCGGGCAAGATGGCGCGGCATGTCGACGATAAAGCCTTGCGCCACCTCGCAGACCTCGTAGACGCCGTCGGCGAACTGATAGCCGCGATCCTCGATATGCACGGCAGCGGCGGCATGGGCGACATAGCGCCCGTTCACATAGGCAATGCGCGGCATCCAGTGATCCCTCTGAAAAGTCCCGCTATTTCTAGGCGATTCCGCCGCCGCCGTAACCGGCAATTGCATGGGCCACGGCCCGCGGCCCAACAACAATGGGGATCAGACCCCCAGCGACTTCAGCTTGCGGTGCAACGCGGAGCGCTCCATGCCGATGAACTCCGCCGTCTTCGAGATGTTGCCGCCGAACCGGTTGATCTGGGCGATCAGGTAATCCTTCTCGAACTGTTCGCGGGCCTCGCGCAGCGGCAGCGCCATAATGTGCTGGTCCGACTGGTTCGGCGTACGCGGCATGACATCGCCGATCTCCGACGGCAGAAGGTCGGCGGTGATCGGTGCATCGACATCGTCGCCGCGCGCCAGGATCATCAGCCGTTCGACATTGTTGCGCAACTGGCGGACATTGCCCGGCCAGTTGTGCGCCTGCAGTACGGCCAGCGCATCGTCGCCAATGCGGCGCGGCTTGATGCCGGCCTGGCGTGCGATCTGCTTCATGAAATTGTCGACGAGGTACGGAATGTCCTCACGCCGCTCGGCCAGGCCCGGCACCATGACCGGAACCACCGCCAGACGGTGATAGAGGTCCTCGCGGAAACGACCGTCGGCGATCATCGCTTCGAGGTTCTGCGAGGTCGAGGAAATGATGCGGACGTCGACCTTGACCCGCTTGGTGCCGCCGACCCGCTCGAACTGCTGCTCGACCAGCACGCGCAGGATCTTGTTTTGCGTCTCGCGCGGCATGTCGGCGACTTCGTCGATGTAGAGAATGCCGCGATGCGCCTCCTCCAACGCGCCGACCTTGCGCTCGGTGCCGTTCGATTCGGTTCCGAACAGCTCGATCTCCATGCGCTCGGGCGTGATGTTGGCCGCACTCAGCGTCACGAACGGCGCGCCCTTGCGCGTCGACAGCGTGTGGATGGCCCGCGCGGCGAGCTCCTTGCCAGAACCGGACGGGCCGATGATCATGACGCGGCTGTTGGTCGGCGCGACGCGCTCAATGGTCTGGCGCAGCTGGCTCATCGCCGACGACATGCCGATCAGGTCGAAGGTTTCGCCGCTGCGCTGCTTGAGGTCGGAAACTTCGCGCCGCAACTTCGAGGTTTCGAGCGCCCGCTCGGCAATCAGGATCAGCCGGTCGGCCTTGAATGGCTTCTCGATGAAATCATAGGCGCCGCGGCGGATGGCCGACACTGCCGTCTCGATATTGCCGTGGCCCGAGATCATCACCACCGGCAGGCTCGGATGCATCGTCTTGATCTCGTCGAGCAGCGCCAGCCCGTCCAGGCGCGAGCCCTGCAGCCAGATGTCGAGGAAAATCAGCCGCGGCGCACGATCGGCTATTGCCGCGAGCGCGCTGTCGGCATCGAACGCCGTGCGGGTTTCATGTCCTTCGTCGCTCAATATGCCCGCGACGAGTTCACGGATGTCTTCCTCGTCATCGACGATGAGAATATCAGACGCCATTACCGACCTTTTCAGTTTCTCTTTCGTGTTCCGTTTCGCCTTGACCGCGTGGCGGCGCGGTTGCGGCGGCTGGTGGCAGGATGATCGAGATCATCGCGCCGCGTCCACCGTGGAAGTCCGCAGGCGCATCGTGCAGTTCGAGCCGCCCGCCGTGGTCTTCGACGATCTTCTTGACGATGGCGAGGCCGAGCCCGGTGCCCTTCTCGCGCGTCGTCATATAGGGCTCGAGCAGCCTTTGGCGATTCTCGCGCGGCAGGCCTTTGCCATTATCGATGACGTCGATTCTGATCGCGCCATTCTGCCGGGTAGCTTGAATCCGGATTATGCCGTGCGAACCGTCCTTTTGTTCCAGTCCGTCAATCGCTTCGGCGGCGTTCTTGATGACGTTGCCGAAAGCTTGCGCCATCAGGCGGCTGTCGAAAGTGCCCTTGAGCGGCTCGTTGCCGAAGACGCGTTCGAAAGCGATGTCGGCACGGCTCACCTCGACCAGGAACGAGGCCTCGCGCAATGATTCGCGCAGATCGATGGCCTTCATCTCGGGCTTCGGCATGCGGGCGAAAGCAGAAAATTCGTCGACCATGCGGCCGATGTCCTCGACCTGCCGGATGATGGTGTCGGTGCACTGATCGAAAATCTCGCGGTCCTCGGTGATGACCTTGCCGAAACGGCGTTTGATGCGCTCTGCCGAAAGCTGGATTGGCGTCAGCGGGTTCTTGATTTCATGCGCAATACGCCGTGCCACGTCCGCCCAGGCCGAAGAGCGCTGCGCCTGGACCAGATCGGTGATGTCGTCGACCGTCACCACGTAGGACTTCTCCTCCGAGCCGTCGTCGCCGGCCTCGATGGTGATCTGCACGTTGAAGGTGCGCTCGGCGCCGGCGCGGTAGAAGGTGACCTGCTCGCGATAGACCGGCTTGCCGGATTTGCGGCCGATCTCGAAGACGCGGCCGACATGAGGCAGCACGGCCGACAGGTTCTGCCCGAGCGCTGCCGTCGCCGATATGGCCAACATCGTTTCGGCGGACTTGTTGACGATGGTGACGATGCCGTAGGGGTCGACGCCGATGACGCCGGCGGTGACGCCGGCCAGCACCGCTTCCGAGAAACGCCGCCGCTCGTCGATCAAATCCTTGGCCGACAGGATCTCGTTGCGCTGCGATTTCAGCTCAAGCAGCATCTTGTTGAACGTATCGCCGAGCGAGGCGACATCACCGTCGGAAGGCCGCACCGGCACGGCGACATCGAGATTGCCGGTGGCAACCTCGTCGGCCGCGCCGATGAGCTGGCGAATGGGCCGCACCAGACGGTCGGCAACCGCTATGCCGGTCCAGATGGCCGACAGGATGATGATCAGCGTCAGCGACAGATAGGGCAGCGCGAACGCCACCTGCGAGGTCCGTCTATTATCTTCCAGGCCGCGATATTCTGCGGTGTTGGACTGCACGATCTGCCGCGCCTTGATCACCTGGGGATCGACGAGACGAATGGTGTAGAGATAGAGGCCTTCGATCTCCCGCAATTTGACGATGGCGCCCATGATGTTGCGCGTCTTCGGCTCGATCAGCACCGGTTTGCCGTCGGCCGCACTCGCCACAGCCCCTTCCGGCGGCTCCGGCATGGCGAAATTCGTATCGGTCTTGGCGCTCATGACGAAAGAGCCATCCGGCTTGATCAGCGCCGCATGCGCCAGGCTCCTGCCCACGGCTTCCTTGTTCATAAGGTCGAGAAAACCGGTTCGATCGAGGCCGTAAAGCGTGCGTGAAGCGTCGAGATCGTAAGCCATCGACAGCGTCGTGCCCTGAAGATTGCGAGCATTTTCCTGCACATAGGCATCGGCAATCGACAGCGACGAGTTGACGATCGTCTTGGTGCGGATCTCGAACCAGCGGTCGAGGCCGATATCGAGCGTGATCGAGGCAATGATGGCCACCATGATGGCGGGGATGGCGGCGACCAGCGCAAACATCGCCACGATGCGCACATGCAGCCGCGACGCCGCCTTGCCGTGCCGGCGCGCCATGACGATGCGATGCACCTCGCGGCCGACCAGGGCAATCAGCGCCAGCACGAACCCGGCGTTGACGGCAATCAGCGTCAGCGTCGTGTTTGCGTCCGGCGTGATCGGCGTCGCGCCGACCAGGATCGCAAAGGAGATTGCGGCCGTAACCAGCGCCCCGGTGATTGCGACAACGCCGGGCAGCGCAAGCAGCCGGCGTCCATCCCTTCCGCCGGGCCTGCTGAAGAGCGGTTCGTTTGATGTAAGAGCCTGCGAAGCCATGTCGCCGTCTAAGAGCCAGTGATTGCGTCGGATGTATGCAACGCATTGTGGCGATTATGCAACAAGTGTGGCCGCGAGGGAAACTTTCAGCCGCCGATCCCCTGAAAAGGGATGACCTCGCGTCACTTCGACCGGTGCGCGTTCACGATCTCGACGATTTGTAGACGTTGACCCCGAGTTCGCGAATCTTCTTGCGCAGCGTGTTGCGGTTCAAACCCAGCAATTCGGCCGCCTTGATCTGGTTGCCGCGCGTTGCCGTCATGGAAGCGAGGACCAACGGATATTCGACCTCGGACAGGATGCGCTCATAGAGGCCGGCCGGCGGCAGTTCGCCGGCGAAAGAGGCAAAATAGCGCTGCAGGAAGTGCTCCACCGCCTGGCCGATGGACAGATCGTCCGGGATCAGGTTGCCGCCGCCGGGAACGACCGGCCTTTCGCCTGTCTTCAGTTCGGCTTCTATGATCTCGGCGGATATTTCGTCCTGGGAGTAGAGCGCGGCAAGCCGGCGCACCAGGTTTTCCAGTTCGCGCACATTGCCCGGCCAAGGATAGCGCTTCATCAATTCGATGCCGCCGGTCGAAATGCGCTTGGTCTGCAAGCCTTCGCTGGCGCCGACCTTGAAGAAATGCCGCACCAGATCGGGAATGTCTTCCGACCTCTCACGCAAGCCCGGCAGCCGCAGCGGCACGACGTTCAGGCGATAGAACAGATCCTCGCGGAAAAGCCCCTGGTTGATCAGCGTGCGCAGATCCTTGTTGGTGGCGGCGACGATGCGCACGTCGGTCTTGATCGGCGTGCGCCCGCCAACCGTGGTGTATTCACCCTGCTGCAGCACGCGCAGCAGCCGCGTCTGCGCCTCCATCGGCATGTCGCCGATCTCGTCCAGGAACAGCGTGCCACCTTCCGCCTGCTCGAAACGGCCGGTCGACCGGTTCTGCGCCCCGGTGAACGCGCCCTTCTCGTGGCCGAACAGTTCCGATTCGATGAGGTCGCGCGGGATCGCCGCCATGTTGATGGCCACGAACGGACCGCCGCGGCGCCGGCCGTACTCGTGCAACGCGCGCGCCACCAGTTCCTTGCCGGTGCCGGATTCGCCCGAGATCATCACCGTCAAATCGGTCTGCATCATGCGCGCCAGCATGCGATAGATGTCCTGCATGGCCGCCGAGCGGCCAACCAGCGGCATCGCGTCAGGCTGTTCTTCCGGCCGGGCGTCGATCTTCGGCCGCCGCGGCTCGGACAGCGCCCGGTTGACGATGCTGAGCAGTTCGGTCAGGTCGAACGGCTTCGGAAGATACTCGTAAGCGCCCGTTTCTGAAGCACGAATCGCGGTCATAAAGGTGTTTTGGGCGCTCATCACAATGACCGGAAGCTCAGGCCGCGCCTTCTTGATGCGCGGCAGCATGTCGAACGCATTTTCGTCCGGCATCACCACGTCGGTGATGACCAGATCGCCCTCGCCCGCCGCCACCCAGCGCCACAGCGTCGAAGCGTTGGAGGTCACGCGTACCTCATGGCCGACGCGCGACAGCGCCTGGTTGAGCACGGTGCGGATGGCCGCATCGTCGTCGGCGACGAGAATATTGCCGCGAACCGTCATTTGCGGTCTCCTTCGCCTTCATCATCGGCAGTGTCGATCGGTGTTTCTTTCCAGGCCGGCATCAGGATGCGGAAGGTGGTGCCGCGCGGCGTCGAATCGCATTCGATGACGCCGCCGTGCTCGCCGACGATTTTCGCCACCAGCGCCAGGCCGAGCCCCGAGCCGTTCGGCTTGGTGGTTATGAACGGGTCGAACAGGATCGGCAGGATGTCTTCCGAAACGCCGGACCCATTGTCGCGCACGCAGAACTCCAGCGGCAGCGATACGCGGTCCTGCGTTCCCGGCACGGAAACTCGAATGCCCGGTCTGAACGCGGTCGACAGCACGATCTCGCCTTGCGGGTCGCCGCCGATCGCCTCGGCGGCATTCTTGACCAGGTTGAGAAACACCTGGATCAGCTGGTCGCGATTGGCGAAAACCGGGGGCAATGATGGATCATAGTCCTCCAATATCCTGATTCTTTTGGCAAAACCGTTCTTGGCGATCGCCTTTACGTGATCCAGAACGACATGGATATTCACGGGGTATCGGTCGATCGGTCGCTCGTCGGAAAACACCTCCATGCGGTCGACTAGCGAGACAATGCGATCGGTCTCATCCGTGATAAGCCGGGTCAGAGCGCGATCTTCGTCGGACGCCGACAGTTCGAGCAGCTGTGCCGCGCCGCGTATGCCCGACAGCGGGTTCTTGATCTCGTGCGCCAGCATGGCGGCAAGGCCGGTGACTGAACGTGCAGCACCCCGATGCGTCATCTGCCGGTCGATCTTGTCGGCCATCGAGCGTTCCTGGAACATTACCACGACCGAGCCGGGGAATTCCGGCACCGGCGCGACATAGAGATCGACGACCTTCTCGATGCCGAGCCGCGGCGACGACACGTCGACACGGTACTCGTTGACCGGCGCGCGGCGCTCGCGCACCTGGTCGACCAGCTGTAACAGCGGGCTGCCGAACGGGATAAGCTTGGATAGCGTGTTGCGCGCCAGCATGGTCGCGCTCGAGCGGAAGAAATCCTCCGCATCGGCATTGGCGTAGGTGATGAACCCATCGGGATCGACCATGATCACCGGACGGCGGATGGTGTTGAGCACGATATGGGCGGCATCCGCCATCTCGGTACCCGGTGCGGCAGGCGCGTTCATGCGGCACTCCGCAGGGGCGCTGCTTCGCCGGAAAACACCTCATGCAACACAGCGATGACGCAGGCGGGCTCGAACGAGGTGAGGATGATTTTGCGCCGATCGTCAGTGACGCCGGCGGCATGGCGGTCGATATACCAGCCGAGATGCTTGCGGGCCTGGCGCAGGCCGCTTTCAACGCCGTAAAGCGTCAGCATGTCCTCGTAATGGGTAGCAATGTAGTCGGCCATGGCTTCCGGGCTGTCCGGCACGCCAGAGGGCGCCCCGCCCGCAGCCGTCGCCGCGATACGGCCCGCCGTCCACGGCGCGCCGTAATGCGCGCGGCCGATCATCACCGCATCGGCGCCCGACTGTTCGAGGATTTCGGCAGCTTCCGCCGGCGAGCCGACATCGCCATTGGCAACGACCGGGATCGAGACGGCGTCCTTGATTCGGGCGATCGCGCCCCAATCGGCCTTGCCTTGATAGAACTGGCATCGCGTGCGGCCATGCACCGTCACCATTTTGACACCGGCCTCTTCAGCACGGCGCGCCAGAGCGGGCGCGTTCAGCGCATTGTCGTCCCAGCCGAGCCGCATCTTCACAGTGACCGGTACCTGGACCGCGCCGACCACCGCTTCGATCAACGACATTGCGTGGTCTAGATCGCGCATCAGCGCCGAGCCGGCATAGCCGCCGGTCACCTTCTTGGCCGGGCAACCCATGTTGATGTCGATGATGTCGGCGCCCTCACCGGCAGCGATGCGCGCACCCTCGGCCATATGCGAGGCTTCCCGGCCGGCAAGCTGGACCATGTGGACGGGCAGCCCGGAATGACGGATGCGCAGGTCGCAGCCGGCCCTGCCCTTGGCAAGCTCGCCGCTCGCCACCATCTCCGATACGACCAGGCCAGCGCCGTGCGCGTAGGCGCGCTGCCGGAACGGCTCGTCGGTTATCCCAGACATCGGCGCGAGGAAGACGCGATTGCGGATCCTTACGCCGCCGACATCGAGCGGCGAAGCCAATTTTGTCAGTTCAAGCATGCACAAAAACCAAGCATATCGGATCGCTGCACATTCTCTAGACATAAGAGAGGCATTGTGCAACGCGCAATGACGTCACATGGCGGCGCATTTGGGAAAATGCTGGCCTTAGCCATGAGCCGCGACTAAGCCTCTCGGCATGACAGAAGCAAGCGAAAAACTGGCCGGGCCGGCGACCGACAAGGTCGGCGTGGTCATCGTCGCCGCCGGCCGCGGCGCCCGTGCCGGACAGGCCGACGGACCGAAACAATATCAGCGCATCGGCGGCCGTGCCGTCATTGCGCGCACGCTGGAGACATTCCTCGCGCACCCTGAGATTGGGCCAGTCGTCGTCGCCATCCATGCCGATGACCGCGCACTTTTCGACAAGGCAGCCGGCGCCAATGCCGAGCGGGTCACCACCGTGGTCGGCGGCGAGTCGCGCCAAGCTTCGGTTCGGCTGGGACTGCTCGAACTGAGGGGCCAGGCGCCGGGCCGTGTCCTCGTGCACGATGCGGTGCGGCCATTTGTCGACGCGGCCCTGATCGGCCGCACCATCGCGGCCATTGGCGAGCGCCAGGGCGCGCTGCCGGCGCTGCCCGTCGCCGATACGCTGAAGCGCGAATCGGTCACCGGCATGATCGAGGAGACGGTGCCGAGGGCGGGCCTTCATGCTGCACAGACGCCGCAAGGCTTTCCGTTCTGGCCGTTGCTCGCGGCACACGAAAAGGCCCATCATCTTGGCAAATCGGATTTCACCGACGATGCCGCGATCGCCGAATGGGCGCATATTCCGGTCAAAATCGTCCAGGGGTCGCCGGATAATGTCAAACTCACCTGGGCTAGGGATATTGCGATGGCCGATCAGCGGCTTACCGGCGAACGCTTTCCCGACATCCGCACCGGCAATGGCTATGACGTGCATGCCTTCGAGCCCGGCGACCATGTCACCTTGTGCGGCGTCGCCATTCCCCACGGCAAAAAGCTCTCCGGACATTCGGATGCCGATGTCGGCCTGCATGCGCTTACCGATGCGCTGCTTGCCACCTGCGGCGCCGGCGACATCGGCACGCATTTCCCGCCTTCCGATCCGCAATGGAAGGGCGCGGCTTCAAAAATCTTCGTCGAACATGCAGCAAAGCTGGTGCGCGAACGCGGCGGGCGCATCGCCAATGCCGACATCACGCTGATCTGCGAGGCGCCGCGCGTCGGCCCGCATCGCGAGGCCATGACGAAGGCCTTGTCGGCGATGCTGGGCATTTCCGCCGATCGCATCTCGATCAAGGCGACCACCAACGAAAAACTCGGCTTTGTCGGCCGCGAGGAAGGCATTGCCGCCATCGCCACCGCCAGCGTCGTCTTTCCCGGGGACGTCCCGGCATGAACAACAGCGACCTCGCTAACGCCCTGCTACAGGCCTGCCAGCAGCGCGGCATCATGCTGGCGACCGCCGAAAGCTGCACCGGCGGCATGATCATTGCTGCCCTCACCGACATTGCCGGCTCGTCCGCCGTCGTCGATCGCGGCCTCATCACCTATTCCAACGAAGCCAAGATGGAGATGCTCGGCGTCCCGGCCGCCACGCTTCAAGCGCATGGCGCCGTCTCGCGCGAAACGGTTCTGGCGATGGCCGCCGGCGCATTGGCCCGCTCGCGCGCCGGCCTGGCGCTTGCCGTCACCGGCATCGCCGGCCCCGGTGGCGGCTCGCCGGACAAGCCGGTCGGCCTGGTCTGGTTCGGGGTGGCGCTCAGGGGTGGGCCGGTGGCCGCCGAGCTCAATCTGTTTGCCGACAATGGCCGCGACTTCATTCGCAGCGAGACGGTCAGGCATGCGCTGGAGATCGGCCTGCGGGCGCTCGGCGACACTCACGAAATGGGCGTCGTTCCATAGATGACGTCGGCGCGCTTTTCGAAGGCTTCCGAAAACATGCGGAAGGCGCGGTCGAACATGGTCCCCATCAGCGCGCCGAGGATGCGGCTCTTGAACTCATAGTCAATGAAGAAGCGCACGCTGCAGCCGCCACCGTCGGCCGGCTCGAAGCGCCAGATATTGGAGAGATATTTGAATGGCCCGTCGATGTATTTGACGTCGATGGTGTTCTCGTCCGGCTTCAACAGCACCTGCGTCGTAAAGGTCTCGCGGATCGCCTTGTAGCCGATGCTCATATCGGCGACGAGAATGGTGCGGCCGTCACGCTCCTTGCGCGAGCGCACCGTCAGCGCTTCGCAGAGTGGCAGGAACTGCGGATAGGTCTCGATATCGGCGACCAGCGCAAACATCTGCTCCGGCGTGTGGGAAACGCGGCGGGTGGCTTCGAATTTCGGCATTAATGCATGTCGCTCAAAAGTGGCCCCGGTTTTGAGAAAACGACTTGCATCACAGATTTAAAGCAGGGCGTTGGCAGCTTTTTTGAGCTGCGCTTCGCGCGCCGCCCGCAGCCTGGCGAAATCGTCGCCGGCATGATGCGAGGAGCGCGTCAGCGGGCTCGACGCCACCAGCAGGAAACCCTTGGTCTTGCCGATCGTCGCGAAGGAATTGAACTCTTCCGGCGTGACGAAGCGGATCACCGGATGGTGCTTCTTCGACGGCTGCAGATACTGGCCGATGGTCATGAAGTCGACATTGGCCGAACGCAGATCGTCCATCAGCTGCAGGATCTCGTTCCGCTCTTCGCCGAGGCCGACCATGATGCCGGATTTGGTGAAGATCGACGGATCGAGTTCCTTCACCCGCTGCAACAGCCGGATCGAGTGGAAATAGCGCGCGCCCGGTCGCACCGTCAGATAGTTCGACGGCACGGTTTCGAGATTGTGGTTGAACACATCGGGCTTCGCCGCCACGACAATCTCCAGCGCGCCTTCCTTGCGCAGGAAATCGGGCGTCAGGATTTCGATTGTGGTCAAAGGCGTCGCCGCCCGAATCGCGCGGATGACCTCGGCGAAATGCTGCGCGCCGCCATCGGCAAGATCGTCGCGGTCGACGGAGGTGATGACGACGTGGGTCAGCCCCATCTGCTTGACAGCATGCGCGACGCGCGCCGGCTCATCGGCATCGAGCGCGGTCGGGATGCCGGTGGCGACATTGCAGAAGGCACAGGCGCGCGTGCAGATCTCGCCCATGATCATGAAGGTGGCGTGCTTCTTTTCCCAGCACTCGCCGATATTGGGGCAGCCGGCCTCTTCGCACACCGTCACCAGCTTGTGCGACTTCACGATCTCGCGCGTTTCGGCATAGCCCTTGGACACCGGCGCCTTGACGCGGATCCAGTCGGGCTTGCGCAGCACGTCCTGGTCGGGCTTGTGCGCCTTTTCGGGGTGCCGCAGGCGCGGCGCGTTGGCGATCGTGTCGAGGACAGTGACCATCTCAAACCTGACTTGTTGGCGTCTGCCCGTCGGCGTCAGCCTTTAGAACGTCACTTAAGACTTTTCGGGGCAAAGAAAAAGGCCGCGGCGGCGCATGCCGCCACAGCCTTTTTCGCATAGCGGGCTCTAGCGGCGAATGAGCCGCCCTGCAAAGATCAGCAGGCAGGCGCCGATGAAGCCGGTGATCAGGTAAGCGAGCCAGCCGACGCCGAAGGGCTCGATGTTGAGAGCCCTGAGGATGGCGTTGAGCACCACCGCACCGACAATGCCCATAATGATGTTCATCAAGATGCCGGTGTTGCTCTTCATGACCATCTCGGCCAGCCACCCGGCCAAGCCGCCGATGATGATGGCTGCAATCCAGCCCACGCCATTCACGTCCATATGCCAACTCCTCCTTGATCAGGTGAAAATGCATCCGGATACGAACTGCCTTGCCGTAAGGTTCCTCCGGCGCATGCGTCTGAGTCTCGCGGCAGCAATTTATCATGCGTTGAGCGCGCGCCCATAGGCGTCGAGCACGCTTTCCTTCATCATTTCCGACAGCGTCGGATGCGGGAAGATGGTGTGCATCAGCTCTTCTTCCGTCGTCTCCAGGTTCATCGCCACGACAAAGCCCTGGATCAGCTCGGTCACTTCGGCCCCGACCATGTGGGCGCCGAGCAACTGGCCGGTCTTCTTGTCGAAGATGGTCTTGATGAAACCCTGGTCCTCGCCGAGCGCGATCGCTTTGCCGTTGGCGCCGAACTGGAAGCGGCCGACGCGTATGTCCTTGCCTTCGGCCTTGGCCTTGGCTTCAGTCAAGCCGACGGAGGCGACCTGCGGGTTGCAGTAGGTGCAGCCCGGAATCTTCAGCTTGTCTGTTGCATGCACGCCAGGGAAATTGGCGATCTTCTCGACGCAGACCACGCCTTCATGCTCGGCCTTGTGCGCCAGCATCGGCGGTCCGGCGACATCGCCGATGGCGTAGATGCCAGGCACGTTGGTCTTGCCGTAGCCATCAACGACGACGCAGCCGCGATCCGTCTTCACGCCGAGCGCCTCGAGGCCGAGGTTTTCGATATTGCCCTGGACGCCGACGGCCGAGATCATGCGGTCGGCTGATATCTTCTCGACCTTGCCGTCCTTCATCTCGACATGCGCGGTGACGGAGTTGGCGCCCTTCTCGACCTTGGTCACCTTGGCCTCGAGGATGATCTTCATCCCTTGCTTCTCGAACTGTTTCTGCGCGAATTTCGAGACTTCGGCGTCCTCGACCGGCATCACCGCCGGCAACAGTTCGACCACCGTGACCTCGGCGCCCATGGTGCGGTAGAAGGAGGCGAATTCGATGCCGATGGCGCCGGAGCCCATCACCAGCAGCGATTTCGGCATCTCCTTCGGCACCATGGCTTCAAAGTAGGTCCAGATGAGCTTGCCGTCCGGCTCGATGCCGGGCAGCGCGCGCGGCCTCGCACCAGTGGCGAGAATGATGTGCTTGGCGGCGTAGGTGCCCTCGCCCTTGACGCCTTTCGGCACCGGCGGCTGCGGCTCCATCGCCTTCTTGGCGGTCTTGGAAACGACGATCTCGCCCAATTTATCACCTGAAGGAGCCTTCGACAGCTTGGCCTCACCCCAGATGACGTCGACCTTGTTCTTCTTCATCAGGAAGGCGACGCCGCCATTGAGCCTGAGCGACACCTTGCGCGAGCGGTCGACCACGGCGGCCGTATCGGCGCTGACCTTGCCGCCTTCGAGCTTCAGGCCGTAGTCCTTGAGATGATCCGAATAATGCATGATCTCGGCCGAGCGCAGCAGCGCCTTGGTCGGGATGCAGCCCCAGTTGAGACAGATGCCGCCGAGATGCTCGCGTTCGACGATCGCCGTCTTGAAGCCGAGCTGGGCGGAGCGCACCGCCGTGACATAGCCGCCGGGGCCGGAGCCGATGATGATGACGTCGTAGGATTCTGCCACGGGGTTTCTCCCTGATTGTTCAGAGCACGATGCCGAAAAGTGTGAAGCGGTTTTCGGACGACATCATGCTCACTTCTATGATCTAGAGTTCCAGCATCACGCGCACCAATGGCGCCAATGCCTCACCTATGTTGCGCGTGTTTTCCGCATCGAGATGAACACCGTCGAGCGGCGTGGTCTCAGCCACGGTCCCGGCGTCGAAAAAGCCGCAGCCGGCCTCGTCGGCAAGGATCGAATATTGCGGCGCCAGCCGCTTCGAGGCCTCGTCGCCGCCGGCAAACATTTCCTTGAATTCGGCATTGTCGGTCCGGCTGACCGCAGGCGGCGCCACGATCAGGATCTGCGGCGCGGGCCAGTCGAACGGATAGTCGTGGCCGCGCACGATATCGATCAAGCGTTGCATGCCCTGCTTGGCGGCGACCGGATTGCCGTGGATCCACGGCTTCATGTCGTTGGCGCCGAGCATGATGATGATCAGGTCGATCGGCGCATGCGTCGTCAGGATCGTCGGCAGCAGTCTTGCACCGTTGCGGTCCGCGCCTGCCAGATGGTCGTCGAAGGCGGTGGTGCGGCCATTCAGGCCCTCGGCGATGACTTCGATATCATCGTCGTCCAGCGCCACCTTGAGCACGCTCGACCAGCGGTCTTCCAGCGCATGCCGCCCAAGGCTTGCCGCGTCGTAGCCCCAGGTCAGGGAGTCGCCATAGCAGAGAATTGTCTTCACGCCCTTGCCTCGCCTCTGCCAAAACCCGGCTGCCCGCGCCTAACCCGCCACTGTACGAACAGCCAATGCACCACAATCGTAGCCAGGCTCGACAGAACCAATCCCGCGATGATTGGCAGGTTCCCTCCCCAATCGCGCCCCTCGGGCGGTTGGGAAAAAGTCCAGCCGATCAAGCCGAAACCAATCAGCGCGAACAAGGCGAATGTGCCGATCCCAACCCAATTGATGGCCTTGAGCGGATTGGGAAAAAACTGTGCAATGAAAAACAATATCGTCACGGCAGCGGTGACCAGCCCGCACGCGAAGAACACGAGAATGTATTCTTCGTGCGCGCCTGTGTTTACTGCCAATCCTACCGCACCGATGGCGCCGGCAAGCAAGGACAGGAAGAAGGCCATGAAGGAGGTGAAGACTATCCGCACCGCCCTTTTCCTTCCTAGACCAGCATGCCCATCGGATTTTCGATCATGCGCTTGAAGGCGACCAGAAGTTCGGCGCCGAGCGCGCCGTCGACGGCGCGGTGATCGGTCGACAGCGTCACCGACATGACATTGGCGACCTTGATCTCGCCGTTCTTGACCACCGGGCGCTGCTCGCCGGCACCCACCGCGAGGATTGTCGCATGCGGCGGGTTGATGACGGCGGCAAAGTCCTTGATGCCGAACATGCCGAGATTGGACACCGCCGTGGTGCCGCCCTGATATTCCTCCGGCTTCAGCTTGCGGCTGCGCGCGCGGCTGGCCAGGTCCTTCATCTCGTTGGAGATGGTGGACAGCGTCTTTTCGTCGGCGTGGCGGATGATCGGCGTGATCAGGCCGCCGGGGATCGACACGGCAACGCCGACATCGGCATGCTTGTGCTTGACCATGGCGCTGTCGGTCCACGACGCGTTGGCATCCGGCACCGCCATCAGCGCCATCGCCATCGCCTTGATCACCATGTCATTGACCGACAGCTTGTAGATGGGAGCTTCGCCCTTGTCGGTCTTCTTCGTCGGAGCGGCGGCATTCAACTGCGTACGCAGCGCCAACAGCGCATCCAGCTCGCAATCGAGCGTCAGGTAGAAGTGCGGGATGGTCGACTTGGCCTCGACCAGGCGGCGCGCGATGGTCTTGCGCATATTGTCGTGCGGGACGAGTTCGTAGGAGCCTTCGGCGAACAGCTTCAGCACCTGCTCGTCCGACATCGCCTTGGGCGCGGCAACCGGAGCAGCGGGCGCGCCGGCGGCAGGAGGTGCCTTTGCGGCCGGTGCCGCCTTGGCGCCGCCGCCGGCAATCGCCGCTTCGACATCAGCCTTGACGACGCGGCCATGTGGCCCGGTGCCGGTCACGGCAGAGACATCGAGGCCGGCATCCTTGGCAATGCGACGAGCCAGCGGTGATGCGAAGGTACGCTCGCCCCCGGCGTGGCCGTTAGCAACTGGCGCGGCCGCGGCCTTCGTCGGCGCGGGCGCCGCGGCAGCGGCTTCCGCCTTTGGTGCTTCAGCTTTCGGAGCTTCGGCTTTCGGAGCCTCGGCTTTCGGAGCCTCGGCCTTGGGCGCGGCATCGCCGCCACCCTTTGCCGCGGCGCCGGCATCCTCGCCTTCGCCGGCCAGAATGGCAATCAGAGCATTGACCTTGACGCCTTCGGTGCCGGCCGGAACGACCAGCTTGGCGACGGTGCCCTCATCGACCGCTTCGACTTCCATCGTCGCCTTGTCAGTCTCGATCTCGGCGATCACGTCGCCCGGCGAAACCTTGTCGCCCTCTTTCACGAGCCACTTGGAAAGATTGCCCTCTTCCATCGTGGGCGAGAGCGCCGGCATGGTGATGTTGATTGGCATGATGTCCTCCCAGCCGGCTTAGCGATAGGTGACGGCTTTGACCGCCTCGATGACCTCGCCGACATTGGGCAACGCCAGCTTTTCGAGGTTCGCCGCATAGGGCATCGGCACGTCCTTGCCGGCGATGGTGATGACCGGCGCGTCGAGGAAGTCGAAGGCGCGCTGCGATACCTGGTTGGCGATGTGGTCGCCGACCGAGCTCTGCGGGAAGCCTTCTTCCACCACGATCAGGCGGTTGGTCTTCTTCACCGAGGCGACGATGGTGTCGAGGTCGAGCGGGCGGATCGATCGCAGGTCGATGATCTCGGCGTCGATGCCCATGCCGCGCAGCTCGGCTTCCGCCTTGATCGCGTAGGTCATGCCGATGCCGAAGGAGACGATGGTGACATCCTTGCCCTGCTTGTGTATGCGCGCCTTGCCGATCGGCAGCACGAAATCGTCGAGCTTCGGCACGTCGAAGGACTGGCCGTAGAGGATTTCGTTTTCGAGGAAGATGACCGGGTTCGGGTCGCGGATCGCCGCCTTGAGCAGGCCCTTGGCGTCCGAGGCCGTATAGGGCATCACCACCTTCAGGCCCGGGATATGGCTGTACCAGGCGGCGTAGCACTGCGAATGCTGGGCGCCGACGCGGGCAGCCGCCCCATTCGGTCCGCGGAAGACGATCGGCGCGCCCATCTGGCCGCCCGACATGTAAAGCGTCTTGGCCGCCGAGTTGATGATCTGGTCGATCGCCTGCATGGCGAAGTTGAAGGTCATGAACTCGACGATCGGCTTCAGGCCGGCCATCGCCGCGCCGACGCCGACGCCGGCAAAGCCGTGCTCGGTGATCGGCGTGTCGACGACGCGGCGCGGGCCGAATTCCTGCAGCAACCCTTGAGTGATCTTGTAGGCGCCCTGGTACTCGGCAACCTCCTCGCCCATGACGAAGACGTCGCCGTCGCGGCGCATCTCTTCGGCCATCGCGTCGCGCAAGGCTTCGCGCACCGTGGTCGAGACCATCTCTGTGCCGGCCGGGATGTCGGGATCGGCGGCGACTTCCGTCTTCGGTGCGGCAGCGACGGGCGCGGCAGCCTCGCTCTTCGCGGCAGCTGGCGCAGGCGCGGCTGCTTCAGCCTTGGGAGGCTCTTCGCCGATGCCTTCGCCAGCCTTGTCGACGTCTTCGCCGTCAACCGCAAGCACGGCGATCACCGCATTGACCTTGACGCCTTCGGTACCGGCAGGCACCACGATCTTGGCAAGCGTGCCTTCATCGACCGCTTCGACTTCCATCGTCGCCTTGTCGGTCTCGATCTCGGCGATCACGTCGCCGGCGACCACCTTGTCGCCTTCGTTCTTCAACCACTTGGAAAGATTGCCCTCTTCCATCGTCGGCGAGAGAGCGGGCATGAGAATTTCGATCGGCATGTCCTTGCCCTCCCGTTACAATACGATGTCGGTCCAGAGCTCGGACGGATCCGGCTCGACGTCATGCTGGGCGAATTCGGCGGCGTCGGCGACGATGTCGCGGACTTCCTTGTCGATATACTTGAGCTCGTCTTCGCTTGCCCATTTCTTGGCCGTCAGCCGCGCCTTGACCTGTTCGATCGGGTCATGGTCGGAGCGCATCTTCTGCACTTCTTCCTTGGAGCGGTACTTCGCCGGGTCCGACATCGAGTGACCGCGATAGCGATAGGTCTGCATTTCCAGAATGATCGGCCCGTTGCCGGCACGGCACCATTCAGTCGCCTGATCGCCGGCGGATTTGACCGCGCGCACATCCATGCCATCGACCTGGATGCCGGGAATCTTGAACGAGGCGCCCCGATGCGAAAAATTGGTTTCGGCCGACGAGCGCGACACTGAAGTACCCATGGCGTAGCGGTTGTTCTCGATGATGTAGATCACCGGCAGCTTCCACAGCGAGGCCATGTTGAAGCTTTCATAGACCTGACCCTGGTTGGCTGCACCATCGCCGAAATAGGTCAGCGACACATTGTTGTTGTCGCGGTAGCGGTTGGCGAAGGCCAGCCCCGTGCCGAGAGACACCTGCGCGCCGACAATGCCGTGGCCACCATAAAAATGCTTCTCCTTGGAAAACATGTGCATGGAGCCGCCCTTGCCCCTCGACAGGCCGCCGCGGCGGCCGGTCAGCTCGGCCATGACGCCGCGCGGCGATAGCTCCATCGCCAGCATGTGGCCGTGGTCGCGATAGGCGGTGATCATCTGGTCGCCGTCGATCAGCGCCATCTTCATACCGGTGACGACCGCTTCCTGGCCGATATAGAGGTGGCAGAAGCCGCCGATGAAGCCCATGCCGTAGAGTTGGCCGGCCTTTTCCTCAAAGCGGCGGATGAGCAACATGTGCCGGTAGGCGGCAAGCTCCTCGTCCTTGGTGAATTCGGCTGGCTTGGGAGCGGAAAGCCCCGTGGATTTGGCGGATGTCGATTTGACGGATTTGGCAGGCGCTTTTTTGGCGGCGGTGGCCATGCATCACTCCCTGTTGGCGTCTCTTTGCGGACACAAGAGCAGCACAAAAATCTGCTCCGAGGGAGATCAGCTCTCCCCACCGATTTCAAGGAGGCTAACACGCGAGAAAGCGTTTCGCCATGCTGAAAAATGCATGGCTGTCATGCGTCTAAACGGTTAGAATCATTTGATATAATAGCGATTAACTGAAATTCAGTTATTTCGAATTCGCCGGCAGCATGATGGTGATTTCATCGGCTTGGGACAGATTAAGCGCCCGGCGCGCCTGCTCGTCAAGCATATCCTTCTCCAGCGTGCCCTCATGCATCAGCTGGACGCGCCGCTCCAGATCGACCCGGCGCGCCTTGATGGCATCGTATTTCGCCTGCAATTCGACGGTCTGCGCTTCGAGCTGGTATTTGGAGTAGATGCCGAACTCGCCATGATAGGCGTGGAAGCCGAAATAGGCCAGGAACGCCACGCAAAGCGACGGGATGATCAGCCGGCCGGTGTTTCTCTGCTTGTGCTGGCGTGTCCACATCGTCGCAATCCTTTGACCGCCTTTTGTCGCCCGATTGTGCTTAATGGACGGTTACGGACAGGCGCATTGGCCAGCGGCTAAAACGAAAAAGGGCGGGAAAGATCCCGCCCTTCGTCGTTTTCGCCAATTCGGCTGAACTTACGCCTTCACCACCGACTTGCCGGCGTAGCGCGCCTGCTGTCCGAGCTCTTCCTCGATGCGGATCAGCTGATTGTATTTGGCCATGCGGTCGGAGCGCGACAGCGAGCCGGTCTTGATCTGCCCGCAATTGGTGGCGACGGCGAGATCGGCAATGGTCGAATCCTCGGTTTCGCCCGAACGGTGTGACATGACGGCAGTGTAGCCGGCCTTGTGCGCGGTCTCGACGGCGTCGAGCGTCTCGGTCAGCGAGCCGATCTGGTTGACCTTCACCAGGATCGAGTTGGCGACGCCCATGCGAATGCCGTCGCGCAGCCGCGCCGTGTTGGTGACGAACAGGTCGTCGCCGACCAGCTGCGTCTTCTTGCCGATCAAATCGGTCAGGTATTTCCAGCCTTCCCAGTCATCCTCGGCCAGGCCGTCCTCGATCGAGACGATCGGATAGTCGGCGGCGAGCTTG
Organism: Mesorhizobium sp. PL10; assembly: GCF_053714315.1. Taxonomy (NCBI): domain Bacteria; kingdom Pseudomonadati; phylum Pseudomonadota; class Alphaproteobacteria; order Hyphomicrobiales; family Phyllobacteriaceae; genus Mesorhizobium; species Mesorhizobium sp. PL10. The sequence goes on from NZ_JBSKBR010000006.1 coordinate 249,023, forward strand.
GCCAGGTATTTGGCCTGCGCCTTGGGATCGCGGGTCTTCTTCTCGCCTTCATAGACATAGTTGCCGTCCTTGAAGAATTCGGTCGCCGCGCAATCGAGGCCGAGCGCGATCTCTTCGCCCGGCTTGAAGCCGGCCTTCTCGATCGATTCCATGATGAAGTCGAGCGCCACCGGTGCGCTCTTCAGGTTCGGGGCAAAGCCACCTTCGTCGCCGACATTGGTGTTGTGGCCGGCGTCCTTGAGCTTCTTGCGCAGCGTGTGGAAGATTTCCGACCCCCAGCGCACGCCTTCGCGCAGCGTCGGCGCACCGACCGGCAGGATCATGAATTCCTGGAAGTCGATCGGGTTGTCCGCATGCGCGCCGCCATTGATGATGTTCATCATCGGCACCGGCAGCAGATGCGCCTTGGTGCCGCCGACATAGCGATAGAGCGGCAGGCCGGCGGCTTCTGCGGCCGCCTTGGCCACCGCCAGCGAGACGCCGAGGATGGCGTTGGCGCCGAGGCGGCTCTTGTTGGGCGTGCCGTCGAGCTCGATCATGGTCTGGTCGATGTGGATCTGGTTCTCGGCCTCCATGCCGCCAATCGCCTCGAACAGCTCGCCATTGACGGCCTCAACCGCCTTCAGCACGCCCTTTCCGAGATAGCGGGCGCCGCCGTCGCGAAGCTCGACGGCTTCATGGGCGCCGGTCGAGGCGCCCGACGGCACCGCGGCACGGCCCATCGAGCCGTCTTCGAGAACAACATCGACCTCGACGGTCGGATTTCCGCGGCTGTCCAGAATTTCACGCCCGATGATGTCGATGATGGCGGTCATTGCGATGTCCCCGATTGATCGATTAAGCGTCGCGCCCCTCTTAGCCAAAGCGCCGCAAAAGGCAATCGGGGCGCTTGCAAATAGTGCCGCGTCAGGGATTCACGAAGCGCAATTTTCTGTCATCATAATTCATGCATGGCGTGGCCGTTTCTGGTTTATGGTTGCAGCTGCGCGGGGCGAAACAGGAGGAGTTTCGCCATGTCCGAGTTAAGCGGTATCGTGAGTTTGTTTCTGATCGCGGCGGCGTTCCTGACGTCATGCGACACCCAGCAGTCGCCAAAGGCGGCAACTGAGTTGTCGACGCTTTACGCAGGCCAATAGGAACTGTCCCATCGGATCGAAAAAGGCCCCCGTCGGGGGCCTTTTCTCGTCAGGCGTCAGCGCGCCGGATCAATGCCAATAGGGCGTGACCTTGTAGTAGTCATAGGAAGCGTCACGTGCGGCCTCGCCATCGGCGCCGGCCAGTTCATTGATCGAATAGGCTGGAGCCGCTTTCAGCTGGTCCTTGGAGAACGGCACGACATAGCCGCCTCTGTTCTCATCATAGTCGAGGCTCGCCCATGGAATGGCGTGATACTTCTCGCCAATGCCGAGAAAGCCCCCAAAGCCGATAACCGCGAACATGATACCGTTCGACGTCTTGTCGAGCATGATGTCCTCGATGCTACCGATGTTCCTGCCTTCGGTGTTGTACACCGACGTGCCGATGACGCGCGAAGCGGCAATGGCTTCGGTGTGGCCTGTCTGGGTGGTCATGTCTGATGCTCCTCACTGTCGTTGATGGTACTTTGACAATGAGGGGCGCGGGCGAAAGTTCCCGATTTTTTTCAGCGGCAGGCGCTCAATCCGCGAGGATGAAAGTCACCTTCATGTTGACGCGATAGGCCGCGATCTTGCCGTCCTCGACGACGATCTTCTGGTCCTGGATCCAGGCGCCTTCGACGTTCTTGAGGGTCTTTGAGGCGCGCGCAATTCCCTTCTCGATGGCGTCCTGAAAGCTCTTCTTCGATGACGACGTGATTTCGGTGACGCGGGCGACAGACATGGCTTCCTCCTGCCAAGACGCTCATTTGCAAGGAGGAGCCTACAGCCGGCCTTTGCCGACTACAAGCTGGCCGTCATCGTGGCCGTTCAGCCAGTGGTCTTGGCGATGCGGTCGAACGCCATCAGCTTTTCGAGCAGAGCCGGCATGTCCCTCAGCGGCAGCATGTTCGGACCGTCTGACGAGGTCGAATTGTCCGGATCCTGGTGGGTCTCGATGAAGACACCGGCGACGCCGACGGCGACGGCAGCACGAGCAAGTGTTTCGACAAAGCGGCGCTCGCCGCCGGAAGAACCGCCCTGCCCGCCCGGCTGCTGCACCGAATGGGTGGCGTCGAAAATCACCGGCGCGCCGATCTCGGCCATCACGGGCAAAGCGCGCATGTCCGACACCAGCGTGTTGTAGCCGAAGGACGCGCCGCGCTCGGTGGTGAGCACATTGGGGTTGCCGGACCCGGTGATCTTGGCGACGACGTTCTTCATGTCCCAGGGCGCCAGGAACTGCCCCTTCTTGACGTTGATCACCTTGCCGGTTTTGGCGGCGGCGACCAGCATATCGGTCTGACGCGACAGGAAGGCTGGAATCTGCAGCACATCGACATGCGGCGCGACGATCGCGCACTGCTCCTCGGTGTGGACGTCGGTCAGAATGGGGAGCGAAAATTCCTTGCGCAACTCGTCGAAGACCGGAAGTGCCGCATCCATCCCGGCGCCGCGCGTCGCCGACAGCGAGGTGCGGTTGGCCTTGTCGTAGCTGGTCTTGTAGACGAGGCCGATGCCGAGCTTGCCGGTCAATTCCTTCAGCGCGCCGGCCATGTCGAAGGCGTGCTGGCGCGATTCGAACTGGCACGGACCGGCAATCAGTGCCAGGGCTGCGTTGTTATCGAAGACCACGTTGCCGACGGTTACCGCCGAATTCGGAGCCAGGGGCTTGCTCATTGAATCTCCCGGAAGATGAATGCCGCGCCCTGCCCGGATGCCGGCTGCACGACAAGTTCGTTGCCCGCTATATCGTATTGGATGGCGTTGGCTGCAAGCAGCCTTGCGGTAGCATCGGCATTGCGGACTGAGAACAATACCGCAGCAAAGTGCAGATCGCTCGGCTCACCAGCCGCAAGCCTGAAGCGCGCGGTAAAGGCTCGGGGGTCAAGCACGGTCAAGGTCGCATTCGGCAGGTCGAACGTTGCGCCCTGCTCCAAACCCGTCGCCACGGAAATCAGCTTGCCCTGCTCGGACGGCGCATCGCTGACCGCGACGATTTCGGCAATGCCGGTCACGCCATTGGCATGGGCTTGCAGCGCGCTGCGGTCGATATCAGGCGCATTGATCCGCTCGCAGGCAAACAGAAAAGCGTCCGTCGCCCCGCCGCCGGAAGCGAATGCCAGCTTGAACGACGCCATGTCGCTCTTTCCGGCAGTGTCGGTGAACGTGCGCGAAAAACTCAATACTTCGCCCGCCGACAGTCCGGCTTCGACAAAGCGCGCGTGATCCGCGTCGGCATTGCCGGTGCCCACCACCACGGCGGAAAAGCCCTCATCGCCCAGATTGGCGCGATAAAGGCGATCGCGCGCGACAAACACATTGCCATCGGCAATCGCCCGCGCGGCAGCTTGGCGGTCTCCCACGGCGAGCGGTTCGAGATAGGTCCCGTCGGCGAAGAAGACGCAGCAATTTTCGGTGCCGAAGGGGTGAATGCCGGTTGGAGCGACGATGAAGCCAAGCGATGTCAGCCGCGCTCGCGCCACATCGAGGCGCGCCGTCGGCAGCACCAGGTGGTCAAGCGGATGGATTGTGCTGGTCATGCCGGCGCGGTGTGCATCATTCCGGAAATCCATTCAAGCATTTCCGCCGATGGCGCCTTGATCGGGGCGTCGTCCGCTCATGAGGGAGCATGTCATGCCAGGACGGTTTCCTGCGATTTCCCTAATCGGGAACCAACTGGATGCCACGGCATCCCCCGCGCGGGCGTCTCCCAGACTGTGCTCACCACCTACATTCCGGGCAGCCCACGGCAAGTGCAGCTGTCGCCCAGGATGCACGTCAAATGTGCCGGCTGGCTGCCATCGGCGACGAGCCTTTCAAGGTCGGCTTCGGTTGTTCGCGCACTTCGATGTACGAATTCCGCCTGTGAAGAACTGCCGAGTTTCTGGCCGGCCTGATCAGGCCATCGCCACGACATCGGCCGAATAGCGCAATTCGCGCAGGGGTTTGACCCGACTGGTCGTCTCGGCATAGAGCGGGTGCGCCTTGTAGGCGGCCAAGGCCGCATCGTCCTCGAACTCGGCATAGACGACCACGTCGATCGCGTCTGACAGCGGATCGACCTTGGTGTTGAGCGTGACCTCGAAGAGGCTTGAATGCGGAATCTTGCCCAGCGTGAGCAAACCCGTGCGCACGGCCTCGACATCGTCCTTGCGCCGAGCGCTGAAGAAAACGATATGCCGGATCACGCCTGCCTCCAAATTCGATTTGCCGGCATGTTTTGTGTGAGCGAAACGGTCGCGTCAACCGCCACGATGTCGCGCCCGGCAACGCCGGAAGGCGACTTCGCGGAGGCGCAAAAACCTAGCCCCCGCCAGTGACGTAGCGCACGACGCGCGACATCTCCCTGACCGTGCTGTCGAGATAACGGCCATTGTTGTAGAGGCCATCCCAGATCAGGAAAAAGGCGATGGCCATGATGACGACGACGTAACGCATGACTGAAGCTAGCGCATGCGGGTGTCCGTAACCATAGAGATTTCGCCGACGCCCGATACTCGCCCGAATTCTGGCCTCGGGCGGGTTGCCTTTGGTCCAGCCGCGCACACAGCCTGCCTCTTGAAGTTCTGGTCGATGCGGTGGAAGATTGTGGCGAAAATTCACGCAGATAGCGGCGTTCGCGCCTGCGAATGAAATGTGGAGGATGTGGAGGCCGGCAGATCTTTGCGCCGTCCCCGCGGAAGTCCAGGGGGGACACGAGATGGCTGCTAGGGAAAACAAGGGCGTCGGCGACGCCATCAGGCTGGACGAGCTCAACTTCGCCGAGATCGTCAAGGGGTTGCCGGCCAAGGCGCGCATGGTGCTGTCGGCGGCGATGAAACTTCCTCGCGGCTCGCTCAAGGTAAGAATGCCGGATGGCCGCGCTGTACTTGTCGGCGGCAATGCGCCCGGCCCCGATGCCGAACTGGTGCTGAAGAACTGGCGCTTGCCAGGCCGCGCCTTTTCCGGCGGCACCATCGGCGTTGCCGAATCCTACATGGACGGTGACTGGGAAAGCCCTGACGTGACCAGCTTCCTCGAACTGTTCGTCGTCAACTCGGCCATTGGCGAACGCGTCGCCGGGGGCGCCAGCTGGCTCATCAACACGGTCCAGCGGATCCGCCACTGGTTCAACGAAAACACCCGAACCGGCTCGAAGCGCAACATTTCGGCGCATTACGATCTCGGCAATGCGTTCTACAAGCAATGGCTCGATCCCTCGATGACCTATTCGTCGGCGCTCTATGCCACCGGCGCGAACGACCTGGAAAGCGCGCAGGCCGCCAAATACCGTGCTTTGGCCAAGGACACTGGCATCGGCAAGAAGGACCATGTGCTCGAGATCGGCTGCGGCTGGGGCGGCTTTGCCGAATTTGCCGCGCGCGAGATCGGCTGCCGCGTCACCGGACTGACCATCAGCCGCGAACAGCACGATTTCGCCAAGGAGCGCATCCAGAAGGCCGGGCTGTCTGACAAGGTCGACATCAAGCTTCAGGATTACCGAGACGAAACAGGCACTTACGACCGCATTGCGTCGATCGAGATGTTCGAGGCGGTCGGCGAGAAATACTGGCCGGTGTTCTTCGGCAAGATGAAGGCGTGCCTGAGGCCCGGTGGCACCGCCGGCCTGCAGATCATCACCATCAACGAGGCCGCCTACGACACCTATCGCGCGCGGCCGGATTTCATCCAGCGCTACGTCTTCCCGGGCGGGATGCTCCCGACGCCGTCGATCCTTAAGTCGCTGGGCAGCGACCATGGCCTTGCCCATCTGCGCGAGCGCGTCTTTCCGGACGACTATGCCCGCACGCTTGCCGAATGGCGCAACCGCTTCTGGCAGTCGTGGGAAAAGATCGTCCCGCTCGGCTTCGACGACCGCTTCAAGAAGCTCTGGGAGTTTTACCTCCACTATTGCGAAGCCGGCTTCCGCGCCAGCTACATCGACGTGCGCCAGGTGGTCTACAAGGCGTAGAGGCAATTGGGCGGGCGTTTGCCCGCTCCTTTCTCAAAGCAGGATGCGATACTTCGCAAACCCGGCTTCACCCTCGCCAACGGGCTCGATCTTGAGGGACTTCACCCCCGCGATAAAATCCTTCGCCCTGGGTCCGGTTTCGAACACGACGCTGGTTCCTGGCAGCGGCGTGAACGACCAATTGTCATCGGCCGACGGATTGATCGTGCCCTCGCTGACGACGTAACGCACGATCACGTCGCGGTTGGTGTCCGGTGCCTCATAGATAATCTTCGAGGCGTCGATATCAGGGAAGTTGCCGCCACCGCCGGCACGGTAATTGTTGGTGGCTACGACGAATTTCGCTGAGGGATCAATGGGCTTGCCCTCGAAGTTGAGGTCGACGATGCGGCTGGAGCCGGCATTGGCGACGCCACCCTTGGCATCGTATTTCGGCGACTGCGACAGGTCTATCCTGTAGCTGACGCCGTCGATCACATCGAAATTGTAGGACGGGAATTCGGTGTCGATCAGCGCCTGGTCGGCCTTGCCCGGTTCGATTTTCTTGAAGATGCCGGCTGACATTTCCAGCCATTCCTTGACCTGTGCCCCGGTGATTTCGACGGCGCGAACGGTGTTGGGATAGAGATAGAGGTCGGCGACGTTCTTGATGGCGATGTCGCCAACCGGCACGTCGGTGTAATAGTCAGCGCCGTTGCGACCGCCGGCTTTGAAGGGGGCAGCCGCCGACAGGAGCGGCACGTCCTTCCACCGCGTGCTCTTCAATATGTCCTTGAGATACCAGCTCTGCGCCTGGTTGACGATCTGCACCGACGGATCGTCTGCCACCAGCGCGAAATAGGAATAGAGCGGCGCCGACGTTTTGCCGACCGGACGGCGAACATAGGCAAGTGTCGCCTCATGGTCGGCCTTCAACGCATCGACGATGCGCTGGTCGTCGGCAACAGTCGGCTTGTTCGCCTTGTCGACGCGCTCGTAAATCGGCCGTGCTTCCGAGGTCGCCGAGACCACGCGCCATTTCGATCCGTCGCGCTCCAGAAGCAGGTCGATCAGGCCCATATGCGATCCCCAGAAGCCGCCCATCACCGCCGGCTTGCCTTGCAGCGTGCCCTTTTCGGTGTCGACGCCGTCGAGCGCCTGAAAATCCTTCTTGCCAGGGAAGACCAGATGCTGGTGGCCGGTGAACACCGCGTCGATGCCGTCGACGCCGGCAACGAAGAACGAGGCGTTCTCCATGCCGTCGCCCTGCTTGGTATCGATGCCGGAATGCGAGAGCGCAATGACGATGTCGGCGCCCTCTTCCTTGATCTGCGGCACCCAGGCCTTGGCCGCCTCGACGATGTCGCGCGTCCGGACATTGCCTTCCAGATTCTTCAGGTCCCAGACCATGACCTGCGGCGGCACGAAGCCGATGACACCGATCTTGATCGGCTGTTCGGCGCCCGACCCGTCCTTGATCTTCTTGTCGAGGATGACATAGGGCCTGAGATAGAGCTTGTCGTCGCGCGGGTTGACGGCGAGTTCGGTGCCACGGATCAGATTGGCGCACACGAAAGGGAAATTGGCACCGGCCAGCACCTTGTCGAGGAACGACAGGCCGTAATTGAACTCGTGATTGCCGAGCGTCGAGCATTCATAGCCGAGCAGGTTCATGCCCTTCATGATCGGATGCAGGTCGCCATCCTTGAGGCCCTTCTCGTAGGCGATGTAGTCGCCAATCGGATTGCCCTGCAGCAGATCACCATTGTCGATCAGCATCGCGTTGGTGGCTTCCTTGCGCACCGCCGCGATCAGCGAGGCCGTCCGCGACAGGCCCATCGTGTCGTTCGCTTTGTCGGCGTAGTAATCGTAAGGCAGCACATTCACATGGATGTCTGTCGTCTCCATGATCCTCAGATGCGCCTGATTGGCCTCAGCGCGGGCGGAGAACGGATGCAGAATGATCAGCGCCCCGCTAGCGGCCGCACCGGCAAGAAAACCGCGACGAGAGACGGGGTGGGTGAGTTGCGACATCGGTTTTCCTTCCCAGCGACGTGACGATATCCCAGCCCCGGCGGGAGCTTCGCGCCGAAAACCGACCGTGTCCATCGGGAAGTCAGTCGATCAGCAAAAGGTGACGCCTGGATGATTAACCGCGGCGGGAGGGACGATGTCAGCCCTTGTCGTCGTCGCCCTGGGTGATCAGCCGCGCGCTGCGCTGGCCGGTGAAATAGATCCATAGCCAGCTAAGCGATACCGACAGTCGGTTGCGGAAGCCGATCAGGAAGTAGATATGCGCCACGCCCCACAGCCACCAGGCGAGCCAGCCGGTCAGCTTGATCCAGCCGAAATCGATCGCGGCTGCCCATTTGCCGATCGTCGCCAGGTCGCCGGCATGTTTGTAGCGGAAAGGGCGCGACGCGCTATCACCGGCCAGCCGCGCCTTGATCGTTGCCGCGACATGCCTGCCTTCCTGCTTTGCGGAAGGCGCCACGCCGGGTACCGGCTTGCCGTCCGGCCGCAACACATGCTCAGTGTCGCCGATGACGAAGACCTCCGGATTGTTCGGCACGGTAAGATCGGGCTCGACCATCACCCTGCCCACCCGGTCGACCGGCGCTCCCAGCCACTCTCCTGCGGGCGAAGCGGCGACGCCAGCGGCCCACAGGATCGTCCTTGCCGGAAGATGCGTCTCGCCAAAGACAACGCCTTCGGCATCGAGGCGCGTAACGGCGCGGCCGAGTTCGACCGTTACGCCCAGCCGTTCCAGAGCCTTGCGGGCATAGTCGGACAGTTCCGGCGCGAAATTGGCCAGGATCCGGTCGCCGGCCTCGACCAGCACCACGCGCGCCTCACGCGTGTCGATGTTGCGGAATTCGCCCCGCAGCGTCTCATGCGCGAGTTCGACAATGGTGCCGGCAAGCTCCACCCCGGTCGGGCCGCCGCCGACGATGACCAGCGTCAGCAACGCCTGGCGCGTGGCCGGATCGGTCTCTCGCTCGGCCTGCTCGAAGGCAAGCAGGATGCGGCGGCGAACGGTAGTGGCGTCCTCAAGCGTCTTCAGCCCAGGCGCAAAGGGCTCCCATTCGTCATGGCCGAAATAGGCGTGGCGGGCGCCGGTGGCGAGCACCAGCGTGTCGTAGGCGATCGAACTGCCGTCCTCGAGCATTACACGTTTGCCGGCACGGTCGACGCCGATGACGTTGCCCAGAAGGGTCGTCACATCCTTGCGATTGCGCAAGAGATGGCGGATCGGCCAGGCAACCTCGGAGGTTGCGAGCGATGTGGTCGCCACCTGGTAGAGCAGCGGCTGGAAAAGGTGGTGGTTGCGCTTGTCGATCATGGTGATGCGCACGGGTGCACCGGCCAGTGAGCGGGTGAGTTCGAGACCGCCGAATCCCGCACCGACGACAACGACATGATGGCTTGTTTCGTTCATCGCACTCATCTCGTTTTCACCGTCCGTATTTAGTGGTTCTTGTGCACCGCAACAATGTCGTGGTGCGCAGGACTGCCATGCATCAAGGCTGCCCCAGACTCGCCTTCCAATGTCGTGAATGCCTACGTTGTCAGGTTCAGACGGGTATAGCCTCACACGGCAGGACCACGGGAGTGAGCATGGCCAACGACGATGACGACGCCAAAGATCACGACGGCCCGGCGCTATACGCCTCGCCGCCTTGTTTCATGCACGAACTCGACCCGGAATTTCGCGTGCCGCTATCCGACTGGTCCGACGTCAGGCGCTGGCGAAAGGTCGAGCGCGAACGGCTGATCGCGGCGCGACTGGCGGTTTCGGCCGATGCGCGCACAACCAGGTCGCAGCGGATTGCCAACGGCCTGGACGCGGTGATCGGCGACATCGCCGGCCGTATGGTCAGCCTCTATTGGCCGTTTCGGGGCGAGCCGGACCTGCGGCCATGGATGGCGTCGATCAACGAGCGCGGTGGCCGCACGGCCCTGCCCATCGTCATCGAGAAGGCCCAGCCGCTGATGTTCCGCGCCTACGTCCCTGGCGACCGGCTGGAAAAGGGCGTCTGGAACATCCCGATCCCCGCCAAAGGCGATCCGGTGCTGCCCGACATTGTCATTTCGCCGATCGTCGGCATCGATCCCAAAAACTACCGCCTGGGCTATGGCGGCGGCTTTTTCGACCGCACGCTGGCCACGATGCCTTTCAAGCCATTGGTCATCGGCGTCGGCTACGAGTTGCAGCGGATCGCCACCATCTACCCGCAACCGCATGATATCCCGATGGATCGGATCGTCACCGAGGCCTCCGCCTTCTAGCAGCGCAACGTCACGTGACAAAAATCCGACTTGGTCGATGATATAATCTTCGAGGAGACCACGCTGCGAAGCACTGTTTCGACAGGCGCTCTGGGCGGATCCAACAGTGTCCGGTCACTCTTTGGATTGGCTGCATCACAACGGATGACGAGATGCTCGGACGAACTTTAGCGGCTGCCCTTGCAATTGCGTTTTCGTTCTCGCCTTTGCATGCGCAACCACAGCATCGTTTACCGGGCGGCTACAAATGGGGCCGCTGCTTGCTCGTTGTTGACGGTCAGACTCGCATCTCCGGAAGATGCTCCTATCAAATCGAGACTGGCGGCGATTTTAATATCCAGGGGCCTCGGCAGGTTTTTGCCGGTATCGACTACCCTGATACGCATAGTGGCGCTGGTGAAATGTCGAAAGATTACTGGGCGGTTGTCTACAAGGACGGTGATGTGTGGGCGGGCTATGCGAACTCCGACATTCGCGCAACGCACGGCGATGAACGTTGGCAAGAGCTTCGCCGCGAAGGCGCCTGCTATATTGGGAAGGACGTCCGGATTTGCCTTTGGCGTTAAGCCAGTTCCGGCTTCATGCCCATGGCGGTCCGATCGACGATCTCGCGCAAGGCAAACGACGAATTGATCTTGGTCACATGCGGCATCGCGGACAGCCATTCCTTGTGGATGCGCTCATAGTCGACAAGGTCCTTGGCCGCGATGCGCAGGATGTAGTCGTATTCGCCCGACATCAGGTGGCAGGACAGCACATTCGGGCAGCGCTTGATCGCCGCCTCGAAATCCGACAGCGTCTTTTCGAACTGTCCCGACAGCGATATATGCACGATCGCTGTCATCTGGTGGCCGAGCGCGGCATTCGAAAGCCGGGCGTGATAGCCGCGAATGGTCCCGGATTTCTCCAGATTGTCGAGGCGACGAGAACAGGCCGATTGCGACAGCCCGACCCTTTCGGCGAGCGCCGCATTGGGTATGCGCCCATCCTTCTGTAAAGTCTCGAGAATGGCGATATCAATCCTGTCGAGCGGCATTTTTCGTGATTCCTGCGAAAATCATGCGATTTGGCGCAACGATTATCGAAACAGGCGATCCCACGCAAGCGCATTCGCAAACACCTGCGCAACGATTCGTGGTTCACTGAGTTCATACAGGGAACGAGCCCCAAGGGCCGGATCAGGAGAAGACGATGCGCGTCGGTTGCCCCAAGGAAATCAAGAACCACGAATACCGCGTCGGCATGACGCCGGGCTCGGTCCGCGAATATGTCGCGCATGGCCATGAGGTATTGGTCGAGACCGGCGCCGGCGCCGGCATCGGCGCCGATGACAATGCCTATCGCGCCGCCGGCGCCACCATTGCCAAGACCGCCGCCGACGTGTTCGCCAAGTCCGACATGATCGTCAAGGTCAAGGAGCCGCAGCCCAATGAATGGGCGCAGCTGCGCGACGGTCAGATCCTTTACACCTATCTTCACCTGGCTCCGGATCCGGAACAGACCAAGGGTCTTCTCGCCTCCGGCGTCACGGCAATCGCCTACGAGACGGTAACCGACGACCGCGGCGGCCTGCCGCTCCTGGCGCCGATGTCGGAAGTCGCCGGCCGCCTGTCGATCCAGGCCGGCGCCACCGCGTTGCAAAAGGCCAATGGCGGCCGCGGCGTGCTGCTCGGCGGCGTGCCCGGCGTGCTGCCCGGCAAGGTCACCGTGCTTGGCGGCGGCGTCGTCGGCCTGCATGCCGCCCGCATGGCGGTCGGCCTTGGCGCCGATGTCACCATCATCGACCGCTCGATCCCGCGTCTGCGCCAGCTCGACGACCTCTTTACCGGCCGCGTCCATACCCGTTATTCCACTGTCGAGGCGCTGGAAGAAGAATGCTTCTCCGCCGACATCGTCGTCGGCGCGGTGCTCATCCCGGGCGCGGCTGCACCCAAGCTGGTGACTCGCGAAATGCTGTCGGGCATGAAGAAGGGCTCGGTGCTGGTCGACGTCGCCATCGACCAGGGCGGCTGCTTCGAGACCTCGCACGCCACCACCCATGCCGAGCCGACCTATGAGGTCGATGGCGTCATCCATTATTGCGTCGCCAACATGCCAGGCGCCGTGCCTGTCACCTCGGCGCACGCGCTCAACAACGCGACGCTGCATTATGGCCTGCAGCTGGCCGACAAGGGCCTGAAGGCGCTGGTCGACGACCATCATCTGCGCAACGGTCTCAATGTCCACAGGGGCAAGATCACCAATCGCGCTGTCGCCGAAGCGCTCGGCTATGAGCTGGTCGAACCGAAGGCGGTTCTGGCCGCCTGACCAGACTTCAAGACGTTTCTGCCTCCTCACCCGCCGGTCATTCCGGCGGGCTTTTTCTTGGCGCGGAATAGAGCGGGCAACAAAAAAGCGGAGCCAAAGCCCCGCTTCCTCAGTCGTCGAGATTCCCGCCGGTTCATCCGCGGTCGGCAAATCCATCGACACTCATTTTCTACAGGACGAATGCGACGGGAGTGCGACAACTCTCAACCGGCTACGGCTGCGCGCGCCGCCGTGTTCGCGACGATCGGCGGCGCTGTGTGAAGTGCTTCACATCGGGCATTCGAAAAACCTGCGCAGACAGAGCGGCCAACTTGACGGCGCGTGCCGTCACACGGTTCCCAACTGCCCGCCAGACCACCGGCGGGCATCTTTTTGCCTTGCCGTCACGCGCGCTCGATGCGGCACTGATAGCAATTGTTTCGCGCCGAGCGGATATGGACATAGGCGATGTCGTCGCGCTCAAACAGCGTCTCTGCCCGCGCCAGGATGGCCTCCGTAGGAATGACACCGCCGCTGCCATAGACAATGCGGTCATCTGCTCCATAGCCGCGCACGATATAGTCGCTGCTCTCAAGCATGTCTGGAAGCGCTTCAGCCTCGGCTGCGCGTTCGCATTCGTCAGCATGCAGGAAGATTGGCCCGGTCTCGGCGTAAGGCTGCAACGCCGGAAACGGCCGGTAAGCCAGGATCAGATAGCCCTCGCCAGCCGAGACATTGCTTAGGCAATGCCGGCACGGCACGCCGTCGCCGCCGGAAATCCTGCGCTCGGGCGTCTGCCCGTAGGCGTCCGGCCCGCCGCGCTGCAGCGCTCTCACATCTTCCGTCGGCAAGGCTTTGAACAGAACGGTCATGGCTGAATCTCCGGTGTCGCTGACCGGAAAGTATGCCGCCACGCAGGTGCTTCCCACCCGATTCCTGCCAAGGCTGTGAGACCGCCGGCAGCCCGGCTATTTCAAGCCGGGCTGCTTCAATATCGGTCGCGTCAGTGTGGGCGTCACCATGGCAAAGGCGGCCAGAAGCGCCGACGAACAGATGGTTCAGTTTTCGGAGAGAGATTACGGCCGCATGACGCTGGCCGAGCGCTCGGAAAACGGCAGCGGATGCACGGTCTCCTTCTTTTGCGCCACCGGCGCAAAACCGAGCTTCTGGTAGAGCGGCAAGGCGGCCGGATGATCGAGCGTGCAGGTCTGAACCGTCACGCGCTTCGGGCCGTAGGACCAAGCGGCGGCGATCGCCGCGCCCAGGAACCAACGGCCTATGCCTTGCCCGGTCGCATGCTCCATCATGCCGAAATAAGCGAGCTCGACTTCCTCAGGCAGATGCGGCTTGAGGTCGAAAAAACCCGACGGCGCGCCGTCGAGATAAAGCACCCTGATATCGCGGTCCTCGCGGTGGATGCCGGCGGCAAGCTCGTCGTCGTCCAGCCGCAGCACATTGACCCAGTGCCATTTGCGCCCGACGCGATCCATCAGATAGCGGTAGAAGTGCAGTGGAATGTCCTTGGTCTTCAACAGCGCGACCTGCTTGTTGTAGGGCACGGGCGGCGAATAGGCCGGCGGCACGTGCATTTCCAGAAACGTCACCGTAACTTCGATGTCTTCCAGCGCACCGTTTTCCATCGCCATCATTCCTTGCCCGTTGCAACGGGCGTATCGGATAATCCGCCCCATTCCGTCCATGAGCCGTCATAGAGCCGATTGTCGGTGTGGCCGAGCGTCTCCAGCGCCAGCGTGACCACAGCCGCCGTTATGCCGGAGCCGCAAGAGGTGACGACAGGTTTCGACAGGTCGATGCCGGCATCTTCAATGGCCTTGCGCAGTTGATCCTTCGACAACAGCGCGCCATCTTGCGACAGCGCCGAATAAGGCACATTGCGCGCGCCAGGCATGTGGCCGGAACGCACACCCGCGCGAGGCTCTGGCTCGACCCCGGTAAAGCGGCCGGCGCCACGGGCATCCGCTATCTGGCTCTCTTTCGTTTCGACGATGCGGCGCATGTCGGCAAGGCTGGCGACGCGGACGGCGTCGAAATCGGCATGAAACACATTTGGCGCGATCTTGGTTGGTTCCGCCGTCACTGGCCCGCCCGCCGCCTTCCAGCGGTCGAAGCCGCCGTCCAGCACATAGACCTGGAACACGCCCATGACACGGAACATCCACCAGGCGCGCGGCGCCGAAAAGAAGCCCGGACCGTCATAGACGACAATGGTGTCGTCGGCCGAAATGCCCATCGTGCCGACATACTGCGCGAAATGCTGTGGCGAAGGCAGCGTATGCGGCAGCTTGGCATCCGGGTCCGAGGCCGCATCGTGGTCGAAGAAACGGGCGCCCGGAATATGCGCCGCCTCATACTCGGCGCGCGCGTCGCGCTTCTGTGCCGGCAGATACCAGGACGCATCGACAATCGTCAGGCCGGGTTCGCCAAGACGGCTCTGCAACCAGTCCGCATCGACGGTGAAAGGGCTGTCATCGGCCATTGTTGTTCTCCTGCTTCGTCTTTGGCAGCATGCTAATTCCAATTGTTTTCGCATTTTATGGCGAGTACGGATTGATGGTTATGATCTGGGGTGGGTGGGGTCAAGAATCCTGGCATGAGCAGTCTTCTGTTTTCCCGTATCCCCAGCAATCCGCTTTCGCTTGGGCTTGTTTGCAACTTCATTGCGCACTATCCACCGTTCGACGGTTACGAATTTGGCCTGATGGTCAAGACGCTACGCTATCAGTTGGACCAGCAAACCCACATGATCGGGTCGATCGACGACGCCATCGTCGCCTATGTAGGCTGGATCCAAACCAGCCGCGAGATAGCGGAGGCCTGGGCGACGAATGGCGGGCCACTCAACCCCTTTCCCGGCGGCGATGCCACCGCCGTGACGGTGCTGGCGACGCGGTCTTCGTCCCACATCCTGCCGATGATCAAAGAAGCCAAGCGCATCAACCTGGACAAATCGGTATTCTGGAAGCGCGACTTCATCGACAACCGCGGCTCGGTCAAGCGTGCCGTCCGCAAGCGTGACGTCTGATGGATACGGCCGGCTCCGCCGAGGCGCTGACGCAAGAGATCCTCATCCGGCTGGACGACCGCTATGCCGCAATGTTCGTGCGCATCTGGCAGCCCGCCGGTACCCCGCGCGCAACCGTGTTCTGCCTGCATGGCTTTACCGGCAACGGTGCCGACTTTGATTACCTCGCCACCTTCCTGTGCCGTAACGGCTTCCTGGTGATCTGTCCCGACCTGTTGGGACGCGGGCGCAGCGCCTATCTGGGTTCGGGATATGACATCAACGTCTACTCCAAATGCCTGCTTGCGCTAGGCGACTTCGCCGGCACGGAGAACCACTTCATCGGCACTTCGTGGGGCGGCACGATTTTGCTGCTGTTTCTGCAGATGACTCGCTCCAAGGCCGCTAGAATCGTTCTCAACGACGTACCCATGCTAGGCGGACCAAGAGTCGACGCGATGAGACACGAAGTCCTCAGAGAAAGTACGCTTGCATTCGAAACCCGCGCAGCAGCCAAGGATTATCTGAGCGCCACCAGAGCCGTCACAGGCCCTGTCGAGGACGCAGTGTTCAATCGCTATGTCGAGAACAGGATCGCAGCCGGCCCCAATGGCTTCCGGCTCGCCTATGACCCGGCCACGACGGGAAATTTCGCCGCCCTGACCGGCCGCGAATACGATCTGTTCCCAATCGCCGCCCGAATCGACGCCCGCATCCTGCTGATGTACAGCCGTGGCAGCCAGGTCATTGACAGGCAAGCCATCGACCGCACGCGGCTGACACGGCCTGACCTGTGGCTTGTCGACAATATCGACGCGGGCGATCCTCCGTCATTGATGACACTGGACCAGGCACTGCTCATCCTGGGGTTCCTGTCTGCCGTCTGAAAATTTGGCGTGTAGTGGTGAGGTTGGTTCCGGAAATGCATTTCGACG
Source organism: Mesorhizobium sp. PL10 (assembly GCF_053714315.1). Taxonomy (NCBI): domain Bacteria; kingdom Pseudomonadati; phylum Pseudomonadota; class Alphaproteobacteria; order Hyphomicrobiales; family Phyllobacteriaceae; genus Mesorhizobium; species Mesorhizobium sp. PL10. Next base: position 265,604 of record NZ_JBSKBR010000006.1, read on the forward strand.
ATCTATACAGCGAGTATATCGCCGCGACATATGATCGCCAAAGCTCTGCAGAAAACCCAGCTAAAATCCTGATTTGCACGACTCCGCGAACGGCGGGCCACTCCTATTGTCAGGTCTTGCAGCAGTTGGGTCTGGGAATACCCACGGAGTATTTCCAGTGGCAGTATGCCTTGCCGCTGATGAGACGGTGGTCGGCCGACGACAGCATGGACCTTGAAAAGCTCAATCAGCTGGCGCCCGCCTATGGTAGCCGTCTCCTGGCAAAAAGGACTGAGAACGGCGTATTCGCCGCCAAGATCTTCTTCGAAAACCTGCCATTCGCGCGCAGTTCAATCGGCGATGACGACGGCAACTCGTTCTATGTCTTCCTCTCCAGGAGAAACAAGATCGATCAGACCATAAGCCTGCTCTCGATGCTGCATACGGGACAGCCGTTCGACAGCCAGGAGACACTGGCTGGAGTTCCCATGGTGACAACTCTGAGCGAAAAGGTTGTCAAGGATGTCGCGCTGCACATTCTCGATAGCGAAATCAGGTGGAAAAATTATCTGAACACTGTTGATCGCCGCAGAGTGGCCCACGTCTGCTATGAGGACTTTGTAGCGAACCAGCAAGAAGACGTTTCCGCCACAATGAGCAACTGGTTCCCGGGCTTCGAGCCGAAATCAAAGGCCATATCGGCGAGCACGCGCTATGCGCATGATGTCGAATTCAAGACCATGATCAAAAGGCAATTTGGGGACTACCTCCGCCGGTTCTGGCAGGACCATATCTGACTTGGCGTTTCATCGGCGCGAAACACTGACGGAAGACCCCTGCGCTGGACGCAATGCGAGCGCGTAGTCGAACCGAATCACATCGTCGGTACGGCTGAAAGCGAACTGCCGCACGATGGCGAGGACCGCCTCCCTGACTTCCAGCCGGCCGAGACGCGCGCCACCGCACATGCGCGGTCCGGTAAGGAAGGGAATAAAGGCCCGTCGATCAAAGCTGTTCTCGAGGAATTCCCTGCGGCTGGAGTCGAAGATATGCGGGTTTGACCAGAAAGCCGGATTCTGGTGCACGCCGATGATCGATACCATGATCAGTTGCCCAGCATAGAGGTTCTGGCCGTCGAGAACCGTATCGGCGCCGACCTCCCGGGTCAGAAACGGTATCGGCGGGAAATAACGCATCGTCTCGTTGATAATGCAATCGATGTACGGCGTCTGCGCAGCGCCCGAGAGAACCTCTGCGTGGATACGCTCCTGCACCTTCTGGTTCGCCCCCAGTCGGTCGGCCACCCAAAGCGCGGTTGTCACCGTTGTCTCAACGCCAGCGAAGAAGTTCATGACGAACTCCTCGACCGGCGAGAAGCCTTCGACATCTGTGGCTTCGCTTCTAAAGCGGTCCATCTCCGCAGCGGCGCGGGGATCCGCCATCAGCAGCGATGCGAAATCGGCGACCACCGCGCGAGCGTCCTGGATGGCGTTCCCACGTTCTGCGGTCGTCGGCGTCACCCAGGAATAGTATTGGAGACGCCTCAGTACGTCGCGTACCCTGTCGAGCAGCAAAAGCGTCGCCGCCATATCAGGAACAAGGCCGAAAGCCCGATAAAATATCGTCATCGACGCGGCGAACAACGCTTGCTGGATGGCTGGCAACGTAGCGTCGCTATTGGACAGACAGGCGGCGAAGATTTCCGCCACGGAATGCTGCTGCGCCGGCCTGGCGGCCGCCAAGTATGTATCCTGGGTAATGGCGCGCCGGACAGACCAGTCCTCATCATTGGTGTTGAAGCGGCTGAAACCCAGCGCCGAGATCAGGGAGAAGTTCTTTCGAAAGAGCTCCGGCGCTTTGACGATGACGTCGACCGCCTCGGGATTGTCGAAGACAGTCAGATTGCCGAGATCTCGGGCTCTCCCGTTCGGCCCCACCTGCCCGCTCTGGGCGAAAAGCGCATAGACAAGGTTGTTGAGCACGCTTTCGATTTGCGCTGGATTGTCCACCAAACCCCCTGTCAGCCGCGGCTCGGTCAGCCCCAACGCGACGCTTACCACATCTGTCCAGCGGCGCTACCGGGCACCGTGGCAAGGCCGCAACACCATCCTATAAAATTGCTGGCCGGACTTGCTGCAATGTCCCGTTAGGTTATGTCTGTAATGCTGGGTTTTAGGGCAAGATTCTGGGCGGGGTTAAGTAAATGCGGGCTAAGGCACCGGGTAAACTATTGGCGACTGTCGCGGCATCCGCCGCTTCTGTGACTTCGGCGGGCGTGATGTCCGCGCATGCAGAAGATGCGAAGGTCATGGACCCGTCGGTCATCGATTCGCGCGTCAAAATCGCCTTCGAGGGCGCGTTCTTTCAAAACAACGTCCATGAGGACGACAAGACCGGCGGAACCGACAAGCTTGGAAACAGCAACGGTGACTTCTCAGGTTCGATCGCGCTGACCAAGCAGATTTCGTCGGACATGGATTGGCGCCTTGCAGGTGCGTTTCACTTGGGCAAGAACCGTTCTTGGGAAGAGAGTGGCCAGATACCAGAAGGCTTTTTGACCATAGGCTACGGCGACGACTACAATTTCCAGGCGATCGATTTCGACGTCGGCAAGCACGTCAAGGTTCAGGCCGCCGATATCCGCTTCTTTGGCGGTCTGCGCCTGGTGCATTCGGATGAAAGAGTTGTTGTCTCCGAAAGCTTCAACCCGGATAATCCAGCCGACAAGGGCGGCACCGTCGACAAGATAGGATCGTCGGAATATTGGGGCATTGGCCCGCGTGTCGGCGCCGAGGCGTACTACCCGCTGAACGAAACCTGGGGGCTGACAGGCGCTGTTTCCGGCTCCGTCATGTGGGGCCGCCGTGAAAACCGCGCCGGATTCAACTACGACTTCACAACGGGTCAACAGGGCTCTATCCCGTTGGGGAGCGAGTCCAAGAGCCAGACAGTGACAAATCTCGACGCCTCTGCCGGCCTGAGCTGGATGCCCCTTGAAGGTGCGACCTTTACGGCAGGCTACAAGATCGAGCAGTGGCACAATCTGCTTCTCAATGCGGACAGCACCACGCAGACCTTCCACGGCCCGTTCCTTCGTCTCGAAGTCAAAATGTGATCGTAGTAACCCGCACGCGGTGAGCTTGGACGCGATGTTCGAAGCCAGGATCGCGGTCAACGGCAGCGTCAAATTGCACTACACGGCGGCGGGCTCCGGCCCGCCGATCGTTTTTCTGCACGGCTTTCCCGATCACGGAATGGGTTGGCGCCGGCAGATGCAAGCGCTTTGCGGCCGCTACCGGGTGATTGCGCCGGACCTGCGGGGCTTCGGACAAAGCGATGCGCCACAGGGCCACGGCAATTATGTGCTGACGAACCTAATCAACGACGTGCTGGCCGTTCTCGCCGCTGAAAAGCTGACCCAGGCTGCCATTGTCGGCCATGACTGGGGCGGGATCATCGCGTGGTGGCTGGCTATGCGCGTACCGCAGGTCGTGCGCCATCTCGTCCTGCTGTCGACGCCTCACCCCCGCAACCATCTGCGTGCTATTGCCGATCCGGTCAATGCCGAGATCACCGGATATATACGTCGCTTCCAGGTCCCGGGCGCCGCCCAGATGCTGGATATCGACGAACTTGCCACCTGGGTCAGCGATCCGCAGGACAGGCAGGCTTTGGTCGATTCGCTCAGGCAATCCGATCCGGAAGCGATGCTGGGCTACTACAGGGCCAACATTCCGCTTGGCAGAGTGCCGGATCTGGGCCAACTGCCTTTGGTCAAGGCGCCGACCCTTGTGCTATTCGGCACCGACGACCCCTATGTTCCGGCCAGTGCTTTCGATGGCACCTTCCGTGAGGTCGACAATGTGACCGCGTTGATAGCCCTGCCCGGCGCCGGTCATTTCATCCACCATCAGGCAGCCAGGTTCGTCACCGAGCAGATCGAAGCGTGGGTGGAGCGACCACTGTCCAGCTTCCGACACCTTGGGTAAGCAAGCGTTTCAGGACCGCCTCAGCAATTATAGACTGGGCCTATCTGGCCTTAATTCGCCATTATCGGTCCGAAGCGAATGCGAAAACGCCGGTTCTCGCGCCCCTTCTTCTCGATCTTGCCGATATGGATCTCGCCGACTTCGCCGGTGCTTTTGACATGGGTACCGCCGCAGGGCTGGCTGTCGACCGAAGCATTGTCGCCGATGCAGACCAGGCGGATCTTGCCGGTGCCGACCGGCGGCCGGACATTCTTGGATTTCACCAGGCCCGGATTGGCCGCCAGTTCCTCGTCGGTGATCAGCCTGATGAAGATTGGATGATCGGCACGCACCAGTTCCATCAGCCTGGCGGTAACATCTTCCTTGGTGAAGCCGGCTTCCGGGGCGTCGAAATCGACACGGCTGTCATCCTCGGAAACCGCAGCCCCGGTGATCGGAAACGGACAGACGACGGTGAGCAGGTGGCAGGCAGCGTGCATGCGCATCAGCAGATGCCGCCGCTCCCAATCGATGGCGAGTTTCACCCGCTCGCCGATTTCGGGCACGGCCTGCTCCGGCGCGGGCACATGGATGATTTCGTCCTTGGTCTCGCCGGTGATTGTAGCTGATATGGCGATGCGGTTGCCGTCGGCGCGCTCCAGCGCGCCAGTGTCCCCCGGCTGGCCGCCCGATGTGGCGTAGAAGATCGTCCGATCGAGAATGATGCCGCCACGCTCATTGATCGCGACCACCGTGGCTTCGGCCGCCTTCAAATAGGCGTCGTCACGAAACAGCGCTTCGGTCATGTGCGCCATCAGACGACCTTCTCGTACGGCACCGGAATTGTGCTGCGCTCGTCCATCCAGCCCGGCACCGGCAGGTTCTTCTCGCGCAGGAATTCCGGGTTGAACAGCTTCGACTGGTAGCGCGTGCCGTAGTCGGCAAGGATGGTCACGATGGTGTGGCCCGGACCAAGCTCACGCGCCAACCGGATCGCACCGGCAATGTTGATGCCGGTCGAACCGCCGACGCACAGGCCTTCTTCCTGGATCAGGTCGAAGACGATCGGCAGCGCTTCCTCATCCGGCACCTGGAACGAGAAGTCCGGTGTGAACCCTTCGAGATTTGCCGTGATGCGCCCCTGCCCTATGCCTTCGGTGATCGAGTTGCCGTCAGACCTCAATTCGCCGCTGGTGTAGAAGGAGTAAAGTGCGGCGCCGAGCGGATCGGCGAGCGCGATCTTGACGCCCTTGCTTTTGGCCTTCAGCCCGAAGGCGACGCCGGCCAGCGTTCCGCCCGACCCGACTGCCGACACGAAGCCGTCGACCTTGCCGTGGGTCTGCGCCCAGATCTCTTCCGCCGTGGTGCGGATGTGGCCATCGCGGTTGGCGACATTGTCGAACTGGTTCGCCCAGATCGCGCCATTCGGCTCCGAGCGTGCCATCTGCTCAGCCAGCCGTCCCGACAGTTTCACGTAATTGTTGGGGTTCTTGTAAGGCACCGCCGGCACTTCGATCAGCTCCGCGCCGAGCAGCTTGATCGTATCCTTCTTCTCCTGACTCTGCGTGTCGGGAATGACGATCACGGTGCGATAGCCCAGCGCCTTGGCGACCAGCGTCAGGCCAATGCCGGTATTGCCGGCCGTACCTTCGACGATGACGCCGCCCGGCTTCAACAGCCCCCGCTGTTCGGCGTCGCGGATGATGAACAGGCCAGCGCGGTCCTTGACCGATTGCCCCGGATTCATAAACTCGGCCTTGCCCAGAATCTCACAGCCGGTTGCTTCCGAGGCCTTGTTGAGGCGGATCAGGGGCGTGTTGCCGATCGCTTCGATCACAGAACGGGGCATTCGGGATTCCTTCATGTAGCTGCGGCGAGACCCTAGAAACCCGAAGCTTGCGTTTCAAGGCAAGAATTCGCCTGGTCCAGTCGCATTTCGGGTACTGCAATCTCCTGCCGCCGGATGACGCGCGATGACGATCATTTCACCCCTATGCGGAAAAGCGCTCTTTTCATTCGATTTTTTCACCGCTAGAGCACTAATGACAGATCGGCAGGGCGCAGAATGACACTTTACCGGGCCAACCCGAAGCACGGCGTCGCCTGGATCACCGGCGGCAGCAGCGGCATCGGCCGCGCTCTGGCCAAGGATCTTGCGGCAAAGGGCTTTGCCGTCGCGGTGAGCGCGCTCGACGAGCATCCGATCGACTCGCTCATCGTCGAGACGGCACAGATGCCGGGACGCGTGGTTGCCTACCCTTGCGACGTCACCGACGAGCCGCGCATGGCAAGCACCGTGGCGGCGATCGAAAAGGATCTTGGCCCGATTGTGCTCGCCGTCTTCAACGCCGGCAACTACATCGCCACGCCCGGCGAAGACCTCAGGGTCCGCGATTTTCGCCAGTCCTTCGAGGTCAACTATTTCGGCATCATCAATGGTCTCGTCCCGCTGATGGAGCGCATGCGCATCCGCGCGCGGGGTCATATTGTGCTCGTCGGATCGGTTACCGCCTATTTCGGCTGGCCGACCACGGCCGCCTATGGCGGCTCGAAAGCGGCGATCAACATCCTGGCAGAGTCGCTGAAATACGATTTCGACAAGATGAATGTCCGCGTCCAAGTGATGAATCCGGGCTTCATCGACACACCGCTGACCGAAAAGAACATGCTGCCGATGCCGGGACTGATGCCGGTCAACCGCGCCTCGCGACGCATGCTGCGCGGCATCGAAACCGGCGGCTTCGAGGTCACCTTCCCGCGCCGATTGAGCTGGGGGCTGAAGCTGCTGGCGCTTCTGCCCAGGCCGGTTATCCGCTGGTTCATCAGCACGGCGACCCGCTGGACAGGCCGGCCACTGAATTTCGATCGCAAGCCGCCGAACGAATAACTGTCCACAGGCCGGCTGTTGCCCGGGCGCAGCTGCCGCCATAGGTTGAAATTTGTTGCGTGGAGTCTGCGATGGGGCGACGGATCGTGCTTGCGGTGCTGGGGGTCGTTGTCATCCTTATCCTGGCCTTCCTCCTTGGTCCGCGCGTTCCCGTCGACACCACGATCCGTTTCGATCCCAAAGTGATCGGCGACGATCCGCAGGCCTATCTGGCGCGCGAAGAGGCTGCCGTTCCCAATATCCGCGACGGGCTGGAGAAGGAAATCATCTGGGCCGATCCGATGGTTCACGCGAGGACGCCGCTGGCAGTCGTCTACATCCATGGCTTCTCGGCATCGAAGGGCGAGGTTCGCCCGCTGGCCGACGAGGTCGCCGACCAGCTCGACGCCAACCTTTTCTACACCCGCCTCACCGGCCATGGGCAGGACGGCGCCGCAATGGCGCAAGGCAGCGTCAATGCCTGGATCAACGACTATGAGGAGGCGCTCGCCATCGGCCGAGCGATCGGCGACAAGGTGATCGTCATCGGCACCTCGACCGGCGGATCGCTGGCGGCATGGGCGGCGACCGAGCCTGGCGCGTCGGTGGGCGTCGCCGCCATCGCGTTCATCTCGCCGAATTTCGGCGTCAGGGCCTCCGGCGCCGAACTCTTGACCATGCCGTGGGGCAAGCAGATTGCCGAACTCGTCGGCGGCAAGGAGCGCAGCTTTCCGACCCGCAATGCGCTGCACGCGAAACTCTGGACCCATACTTATCCGATGGCCGCCGTAGTGCCGATGGCGGCGTTGACCGAGCTCGCTTACGCGACCCCGGTAGAAAAAGCGACGATACCGGCCCTGTTCATCTTCTCGGATTCGGACTCAGTCGTGCGCCAAGACCGCACCCGCGAAATCGCCGGCCGCTGGGGCGCACCGCACGAACTGGTGCCGGTCGACGACAATGGCGATCCCGACAACCACGTCATTGCCGGCGACGCGCTGTCGCCATCGACCACGGCCTTCCTGGCGCAGCGGGTTGTCGTTTGGGTGAAGGCAATTACCGAGTAGCCACAAACAAAAAGACGGCCGAAGCGTTGCTCCGGCCGTCCTCATTTCTACAGTCAGCAATCAAGCCAGCTCTCGACGAGCTTGGCCTATTGTCCGATCAGGCAGCCCGCGCCGCGGGGCGCTTGCCGCCGAAGCGGCGCTTGTTGTTGCCCTTGAACGGCTTGGCGCCTTCCGGCTTGCGCTCGCCGGCACCTGCAAAGGCCGGCTTGTCGCCGAAGCGCTTCTTGCCGAAGCCATTGTTCTGGCCACCGGGCCGCCTGCCGTCGCGACGGCCATTGCGGTCGTTGCGATCGTTCGCGGGTTCGAAGCGCTCGTTCTTTTCAGCCGGATTGCGCGCCGGATCGGGGCTGCCGAGATGGTCGGCAACGATCGGCAGCTTGCTGCGGATAATACGCTCGACCTGGCGCAGCTTGCTGTTTTCGGAAGGATCGCAAAGCGTGATCGCGATGCCGTCCATGCCGTTGCGGCCGGTGCGGCCGATCCGGTGGACGTAGCTTTCCGCTTCGTCCGGCAGGTCGAAATTCACCACATGGCTGATGCCGGGCACGTCGATACCGCGTGCCGCGATATCGGTCGCGACCAGAATGCGCACCGAACCCTCGCGAAAATCGTTGAGCGCCTTCTGGCGGGCGTTCTGCGACTTGTTGCCGTGGATGACGGCGGCCTTGAAGCCGTCGCGCTCGAGGTCCTTGGTCACCCGGTCGGCGCCATGCTTGGTGCGCGAAAAGATGATGACAGACTTCATCGCCGCGTCGGCGAGCATCGTCGACAGCACCTGGCGCTTCTGCTTGGTGCGGGCAAAGACGACGCCCTGCACGATCTCGGCCGCCGCGGTGCTCTGCGGCGCCACTTCGACACGGATCGGGTTCTTCAACAGGCCCTTCGCCAGTTCGGCGATTTCATTGGGCATGGTGGCAGAGAACAGCACCGTCTGACGGTCGGGCGCGGTCGCCTTGGCGATGCGCTTGACGTCATTGATGAAGCCCATGTCGAGCATGCGGTCGCCCTCGTCCAGCACCAGCCATTTGGTATCGGAGAGGATGAGGTCGCCCTCGCGCACCAGGTCGGTCAGACGGCCGGGCGTGGCAATCAGGATGTCGACGCCGGGAGCAACCTTCTTCACCTGGCTGAAGCGCGAAACGCCGCCAAGCACGAGTGCGGTCGAGACATGCGCGCCCTTAGCGAGGATCTTGATGGTGTCCTCGATCTGCACGGCGAGTTCGCGCGTCGGCGCCAGGATCAGCGCACGGGTGGTCTTGGCCCGACGCTTTGTGCCGAGCGCGATGATCTTGGACAGGATCGGCAGCGCGAAGGCAGCGGTCTTGCCGGAGCCGGTCTGGGCGATGCCGAAGATATCACGGCCTTCCATCTGCGGCGGGATCGCCTGCATCTGGATCGGCTTCGGCTCGGTGAAGCCGGCGCCAAGGGTCGCCTTAAGCAGAGCGCCGGTAATTCCAAGTGCTGCGAAACCGGTGAGTTCCGCAGTGTTGCCAGTCACAGTGTTGCTACCGGTCGAGGTGTTTTCGTTGGTCAAAATAGTCTTCTTTCACGCGGCCTGCGGCCGCAAACATCGATGGCGGCAGGGCGCAACCTGCCGTCGATAAATTTGATATGAAACGACAAGGCGGGCGGACGGTAACGTCCACTCGGCTGCGCTGTCGTGCCCGCAGGCATCATGCCACGGGGCTTTTCCGCCACCTTGCCGTTCAAACGGAAAGAGGGAAAACAGACGCAACCAGTCTCATTCGTCGAGAAGGCCGGAATCTCCCGGCCCAAGCGCCTATGGGCTGCATATGGCTGAGTTCGCTCCGGAATGCAAGGGGCACTATGTTGCAGTGCAACAAATCTGATCAGAGACCGGCCGTAAATGACCGCTCAAACCTCGTCGGGCCATTTCCGGGCGCCATGTTGGACAAACAGAATTTCTATCTGAGTTTCCTTCACCCGATACGCAACGATGTAGGGCGTGCCAGGGATAACCAGTTCACGCGTGCCCCTGATCTCACCAACTCGGCCGATAAACGGATTGGCTGATAACAGGCGCGCGGTCTTTGAGTGAATCTCATTGACGACCCTGGCAGCGGCCCGCGGATTATGTTGGCCAATGTAGTCGCCGATTGATGCAAGTTCGATCAGATAGTGTCGGGTCCAGACAATTCGCACCGAGGCTCATGCCTGGCTGTACTTGTTGAGGACCGTAGCGATCTCTTCTTCGCTAGCAAAGTCGCTACGGTCGGCGGCCTCTATTCCCGCCTGAACGCCTGCGATCCACTTTTCTTGCCACGCCAGCGAACGCCCATGGGATAGGGCATCCTCAATGATCTGACCGCGCGTCAGCGTTGAGCGCGAGGTCAGCATCTCGATCCGTCGGTTCAGGTCCTCGGATATTTCTACGTTGTTCTTCATAGGCTTATTCTGCCATATCTGGCGAATGCCTGCCAAGAAGTATCGCGCATAGGGGACCGAGCGATGAAGGACGTGCTGAAGGAACTCGAGCGCCGCCGCGACATCGCCCGCTTGGGTGGAGGCAAGGCGCGCATCGATGCCCAGCACAAGAAGGGCAAGCTCACCGCCCGCGAACGCATCGAGGTTTTTCTCGACGAAGGCTCGTTCGAGGAGTTCGACATGTATGTCGAGCACCGCTCGACCGATTTCGGCATGGAAAAAACCAAGATCGCCGGCGATGGCGTCGTCACCGGCTGGGGTACGGTCAACGGCCGTCCAGTCTACCTCTTCGCCAAGGATTTTACCGTGTTCGGCGGTTCGCTGTCGGAGGCGCACGCCGAGAAGGTCATCAAGGTGCAGGAGATGGCGCTGCGCAACCGCGCGCCGATCATCGGCCTCTACGATGCCGGCGGCGCCCGCATCCAGGAAGGCGTGGCGGCCCTTGGCGGCTATGCCGAAATTTTTCAGCGCAACGTGCTGGCCTCCGGCGTCATCCCGCAGATCTCCGTGATCATGGGCCCCTGCGCCGGCGGCGACGTCTATTCACCGGCCATGACCGACTTCATTTTCATGGTCCGCGACACCTCCTACATGTTCGTCACCGGGCCGGATGTGGTGAAGACCGTCACCAACGAGACAGTGACGGCCGAGAGTCTTGGCGGCGCTTCCGTCCACACGACAAAGTCCTCGATCGCCGACGGCGCCTATGACAATGACGTCGAAGCGCTCTTGCAGATGCGCCGGCTGGTCGATCTTTTGCCGGCATCCAACACGTCGGAGCTTCCCGAGATCGAATGCTACCAGTCGGTCACGGACCACGACATGTCGCTCGATCGGCTGATCCCGGATAACGCCAACAAACCCTATGATATCAAGGAATTGATCCTCAAAGTTGCCGACGAAGGCGATTTCTTCGAGATCCAGCAGAGCTTTGCCAAGAACATCGTCACCGGCTTCGGCCGCGTCGAGGGCCGTACCGTCGGCTTCGTCGCCAACCAGCCGATGGTGCTGGCCGGCGTGCTCGATTCCGACGCAAGCCGCAAGGCGGCGCGCTTCGTGCGCTTCTGCGACTGTTTTTCCATCCCGATCGTCACCTTCGTCGATGTTCCGGGCTTCCTGCCCGGCACCGCTCAGGAGTATGGCGGCCTGATCAAGCACGGCGCCAAACTGCTCTTCGCCTACGCCGAAGCGACCGTGCCGAAGATCACTGTCATCACCCGCAAAGCCTATGGCGGCGCCTATGACGTGATGGCGTCAAAACATCTGCGCGGCGACATGAACTATGCCTGGCCGACGGCGCAGATCGCGGTGATGGGGGCCAGGGGCGCGGTCGAGATCATCTACCGCAAGGACATTGGCGATGCCGAAAAGATCGCAGCCCATACAAAGGCTTACGAGGATCGATTCCTGTCGCCTTTCGTCGCAGCCGAACGCGGCTATGTCGACGAGGTGATCATGCCGCATTCCACTCGCCGCCGCATCGCGCGGGCGCTGCGCATGCTGCGCAACAAGGACATGCAGAACCCCTGGAAGAAGCACGACAACATCCCGCTGTAGTACTTCCCGACAAACTGCGCGACGCCTACTCCTCTTCCGCCGCCCCAAACCCGGCATCCGTGGTGGCGCTGGAAGCGCTTGCCCAGGGCGTCGCGTGGTTGTCGATGCGCATCTGGAAGATGAAATAGGTCGGCGAGCAGAAGCCGATGCCTTTCACCTTGGCCGCACCCGGCGTGTCCGACGGCAGAGATTGGCACATATAGTCCTCGCGGCAGAAATGATCGGCCGAGCAGGCCGGCCGGTTGCCGCGATTGACTGCGCCGCCAAGGCACTGGTCGAAATTGTTGGTCGCCACGCAGGTGTCGAACTTTTTTCCGCCGACCAACCCGCAGATTTCCGACGGCATCGGCTTGCCGGCCTTGAAGGCGGCAAAGCTGCGGTCCTTGTCGTCGCAAGCGCGGTAGGCGATGCCTGCCGGCACGCCGATCTTCGGCGGTCGGCAAGTATAGGCGATCCTCGAAAAGGTCGGTGCGAAGGCGGCGAACTGGCCGGTGATCTTATACCGGTCGTTGAAAGGCTGGGATGGATTGCTAGCGATCGAGCCGGTCAGGCAGGGATGGCCGGAAAACATCTTTGGGCTGTCCTTGGGCAGCAGACACTGCGCCAGCGTCGTGCGCACGCCTGAAGCTGTCGCCAGTGGCGTGCAAACGGTGCCGCCGCCGCATTGCCAAGTCGCGCCGAAGCGTTTTGCATCGTCCGGCATCAGGCACGGCATCGCCATTTCGGCCGGCGTGTAGTCGACGTCGCCGGCATCAGTCCATGCGGCAGGCGGTGCGAAGGATAGCGGCCGGTACCGGTTCGGCTCCTTGCCGTCCTGCTCCGCGCGCAGCCATGCCTCGCGGCGCGGGATCTCGGCATGGAGATGCGGCGAGATGCCGACCTCGATGCGGTTAAGCAGCGACGTCGTCCTGTCGTCGAGGCCGATGAAATGAAAACCGGCGGTAGAGCCTGCCTGATGACAGCCCTGGCAGGCGCCATTGTCCAGCCGCTCGACCAGCGCCTCAGGCGTGCGCACCAGTTTCAGCGGCGCATAGTCGAGGCCGGCGAAATCCGCAGGCGCAAACAGCGGCGTGAACGGATGGTTGGCCTGTCTTGCGCTGCCGAAGGTCGACCACGAGATCACCTTCTTCGCCAAAAATTCGTCGGGGATTTCGTAGACGCCGAGATCGACCGACGCGACATTGGCGCTGACATAGTCGGCTAGCCTCTTCTTCAGCGCCGCATCGGCCGAGAGCCGCGCTGTGTCAGGCGTGTTCTCCAGCGGCTTCTCGCTGACAGCTGCGCCATCGATGCCAAAAATCCGCATGAGGTAGGCAGCCTGCCCGCCGAACTCGGTCTCCTGGCCTGAGGGAAAGCGCACGACTTGCGCGTTGAGCTCCAACTGCTTGAAGGTGAGTTCCTCCGGTGCCAGCGGACCGCCGGCCAGCCAGCCGGCATCGACGTTTTCGTCGAGCTGCGGCGTCCAGCGCCCGGCAACGCCGACACAGTCGCCATCGGCATCCGGCGCCACGCTGTAGACGGCGTTGAAGTTGAACGGCAGGCGCGAGGCCAGGACCTTGCCGTTCTTGCGAAAACTATATGCCAGGCGATAGATGAAGCGCACCTCGCCGCAGCTCTTGTCGCCTTTGAGCGCCGCGAAATCACGCCGGTCGAGCCGGTTGACGACACCGACCAGCCGGAAGCGTGCGGCCTCGGTCTTCAGCCAGCGCATGTCCATGATGCGGCCGACATTGCCGTCGGTCACCTCATAGAGCGTGCGCCCGCCGGCCTTCATCTCCGCACGCAGCGCCGCAATATCGGCGGCCACCATGTCGACAACGGCACGGTAGGCCGGCGACTCGCTGTAGAGCGTCTTCAAATCGTCCGCGCCATCGACGGCGAAACTCCCGGCGAAACCAAAGCCCTTGGCATCGAGAGCGGCGAGCACGGCCGGATCGTCGATGATTGTCACCGGCTGGTCGGCGCGCGCGCCGTGCGTTGCGAACAACGCGATGATGGCCGCAATGACGAACGCGAACGGCCTCATCCGATCGGCGCCTTCTGCCGTGCTTCGACCAGTCCGCGCAGCACCGACACCAGCGCCACCGGCAGATCCTCGGCGATCAGCCCTGGTCCCAAGTAGCTACCGGCTTCGGCATGGATCCAGACCGCGGCGCAGGCAGCCTCCAAAGCCGGCATGCCTTGCGCCAAGAAACCCGCGATGATGCCTGCCAGCACGTCACCCGACCCAGCCGTGGCCAGCCATGGCGCGCCGTTGCTATTGATCGCCGCCCGACCATCGGGCGCCGCGATCACCGTGTCTGCGCCCTTGTAGATGACGGTGGCGTTGGCGCGCGCCGCCGCCACACGCGCCTTGGCAAGCTTGGACAAGCTTTTGTCATCAGCGATGTCGGGAAACAGTCGGCCGAACTCGCCCTCATGCGGCGTCATGACCAGTGCTGGCGCATCCGGCCTGCTGGCTGCCTCGAACAGCGTCGAGGCCGCGTTGCGGAAGGACGTGATACCGTCGGCATCGAGCACCAGCCCCTCGACACCACCCGCTTGCCGATTTCTGGCGAGCACGGCGAGGGCGAAATCGCGCGACTTGTCACCGACACCGAAGCCCGGGCCAAGGACAAAGCTCGACGACCGGCGATCGCCGAGAAAGTCGTGCACATCCGCGATAGCATCGGTCTTGCGCAGCATGATCGAGGTCAGATGCGCGGCATTGACCTGCATGGCATTGGCGGGCGACAGCACGGTTACTGCCCCTGCCCCGCTTCGTGCCGCGGCAAGTGCGGCCAACCGCGCCGCGCCCGTCGCCGACGGTCCGCCGGAGAAGACGCCGACATGGCCGCGTTTGTATTTGTGCGCATCGACCGCCGGCACCAGCAACGCCTCAAGCCAAAACGCCGGCTTGTTTTCGAATGTGCGCGGCGCGACCTGCGCGATGATCTCGTCGCCAATGCCGATGTTGGCGACGACGATCTCGCCGCATCGCTCACGGCCAGGTAGCAGCAGATGCCCCGGCTTCTTGCGCGCGAAGGTGACGGTGATGTCGGCACGAAATGACGTGCCGAGGATATCGCCGCTGTCACCGGAAACACCTGAAGGCAAATCGACGGCAACGACAGACAGCCCGGCGGTAATATTCACAGCGCGTGCGCTCGCTCCCGAGAGGTCCTTGGACAGCCCCGCCCCATAGAGAGCATCGATGATCAACGAGCCCGGCTCGGCGACAAAAGCCGCCAGGGGCCGACGCTCCAGCAAACATTCGGCCGCGGCGGTCGCGGCATCGCTGCCTGCCCTCGGTTCGCCTGACACCCAGAGCGTGACATCGACACCGCTTTTCCCAAGCAACCGCGCCACCACATAACCGTCGCCGCCATTGTTGCCGGGGCCGCACAGTACATGCACGCGGCTGGCTGCGGGATAGCGTGCCAGCACCACTGCAGCGACCGCTTCGCCGGCGCGCTGCATCAGGCCATAGCCGTCGAGCGGACCGGCCGCGATTGCCAGCCGATCGGCCTCTGCCATCTCGGCCGGCGACAGAACTTCGTTGCTCATGAATTGCCGATCCGTATTTCGCTCAAGGCCTCTTTGTCCCGGTCGAGCATTGTCTAGTTTCCGGTTCGAAGCAAACGGCCAGGTGCTGAATTGGCGTGCGGCCAATGCTCTCGCAGACTGTTGCCGCGGATCCGCGCGCGCCCACAAAATGCGCGACCTGCCTAATTATCGTGCAGACGCCCGAAGCGGCGATGTGTAGGCTCAAGGCAGCTTTGACGCAGCCGAAGCAGCGGATGACGCGAATGTGCATCCCGGCCCGGCGTGGCATTGGAATTGCGCGAAACCGCTTCTTGTGGCCTGAAATTGGCACAGTTCGTGCTTGATCGAGGCGCAAGCGGGGCGCACAACCCGTCTTTTTGGCAGTGGAGGCAACTTTTTACATGAAAAAGATCGAAGCGATCATCAAGCCGTTCAAACTAGACGAAGTGAAGGAAGCGCTTCAGGAGGCAGGGCTGCAAGGCATCACCGTGACCGAAGCCAAGGGTTTCGGCCGCCAGAAAGGCCATACCGAACTCTATCGCGGCGCCGAATATGTCGTCGACTTCCTGCCCAAGGTGAAGATCGAAGTCGTGCTTGGCGACGACGCCGTCGAAGGCGCCATCGAAGCCATCCGCAAGGCGGCGCAGACCGGCCGCATCGGCGACGGCAAGATCTTCGTCTCCAACATCGAGGAAGTCGTTCGTATCCGCACCGGCGAAACGGGTATGGACGCCGTCTGAGCTTTCTGATTTCAGATTAACGTCTCCTCGAAACGTTCATCACACAGGGAAGAAACGACATGACGACAGCCAAAGACATCATGAAGCAGATCAAGGACAACGACGTGAAATTCGTCGACCTGCGCTTCACCGATCCGAAGGGCAAGCTGCAGCACGTGACGATGGATGTCATCGAGGTCGAGGAAGACATGTTCGCCGACGGCGTCATGTTCGACGGCTCCTCGATCGCCGGCTGGAAGGCGATCAACGAGTCCGACATGGTGCTGATGCCCGATGCGGATACCGTCCACATGGACCCGTTCTTCGCTCAGTCGACCATGGTCATCCTGTGCGACATTCTCGATCCGGTCTCTGGCGAATCCTACAACCGCGACCCGCGCGGCACCGCCAAGAAGGCCGAGGCCTACATGAAGGCCGAAGGTATCGGCGACACCATCTATGTCGGCCCCGAAGCCGAGTTCTTCGTCTTCGACGACGTCAAGTACAAGGCCGATCCCTACAACACCGGCTTCAGGCTGGACTCCACCGAACTGCCGTCCAACGACGACACCGACTATGAAACCGGTAATCTCGGCCACCGCCCGCGTATCAAGGGCGGCTATTTCCCGGTGCCGCCGATCGACAGCGCGCAGGACATGCGCTCCGAAATGCTGACTGTGCTGGCCGAAATGGGCGTGCGCGTCGAAAAGCACCATCACGAGGTGGCTGCCGCCCAGCACGAACTCGGCATCAAGTTCGACACGCTGGTCCGCAACGCCGACAAGATGCTGATCTACAAATACGTCGTGCACCAGGTCGCCAACGCCTACGGCAAGACGGCCACCTTCATGCCGAAGCCGATCTTCGGCGACAATGGTTCGGGCATGCACGTCCACCAGTCGATCTGGAAGGGCGGCAAGCCGACCTTCGCCGGCAACGAATATGCCGGCCTGTCGGAAAGCTGCCTGTTCTACATCGGCGGCATCATCAAGCACGCCAAGGCGATCAACGCCTTCACCAACCCGCTGACCAACTCCTACAAGCGCCTGGTGCCTGGCTATGAAGCGCCGGTGCTGCTCGCCTATTCCGCGCGTAACCGTTCAGCTTCCTGCCGCATCCCGTTCGGCTCGTCGCCGAAGGCCAAGCGCGTCGAGGTCCGCTTCCCCGATCCGGGCGCGAACCCCTACCTCGCCTTCGCCGCCATGCTGATGGCCGGCCTCGACGGCATCAAGAACAAGATCCACCCGGGACAGCCGATGGACAAGGATCTCTACGACCTGCCGCCGAAGGAGTTGAAAAAGATCCCGACCGTCTGCGGCTCGCTGCGCGAAGCCCTGCAGAGCCTCGACAAGGACCGCGGCTTCCTGAAGGCCGGCGGCGTCTTCGACGACGACCAGATCGACTCTTACATCGAGCTCAAGATGGCCGAAGTGATGCGCTTCGAAATGACCCCGCATCCAGTCGAATACGATATGTACTATTCGGTCTGAGCGATCGTTTCAGAGACAATGAAAAACCCCGGCGTCAGTTCACGACGCCGGGGTTTTGTTTTTGAGCGGCGCAGGCACTCAAGCCTGCGCTGCGGCGAATGCTCAAGCCGCGGCCGAAACCTGGGAGCTGGTCGAAACCTCCGCGATCGTCTTCAGGATCTGCGAGGCGATCTGGTAGGGGTCGCCCTGCGAGTTCGGGCGGCGGTCTTCCAGATAGCCCTTGTAGTCATTGTTGACGAAGGAATGCGGCACGCGGATCGAGGCGCCGCGGTCGGCAATGCCGTAGCTGAATCGGTTCCACGGCGCGGTCTCGTGCTTGCCGGTCAGGCGCTTGTCGTTGTCCGGGCCGTAGACGGCGATGTGGTCCATCAGGTTCTTGTCGAATTGAGCCATCAGCGCTTCGAAATAGGCCTTGCCACCGACTTCGCGCATATAGGCGGTCGAGAAGTTGGCGTGCATGCCCGAGCCGTTCCAGTCGGTGTCGCCGAGCGGCTTGCAGTGGTACTCGATGTCGATCTCGTACTTTTCGGTCAGGCGCTGCAAGAGATAGCGGGCCATCCACATCTGGTCGGCGGCCTTCTTGGAACCCTTTCCGAAGATCTGGAATTCCCACTGGCCCTTCGCCACTTCGGCGTTGATGCCTTCATGGTTGATGCCGGCGGCGAGGCACTGGTCGAGATGTTCCTCGACGATCTGGCGCGCGACCGGACCGACATTCGAATAGCCGACGCCGGTGTAGTACGGGCCCTGCGGCGCCGGATAGCCGCTCTCGGGAAAGCCGAGCGGACGGCCGTCCTTGTAGAAGAAATACTCCTGCTCGAAGCCGAACCAGGCGCCTTCATCGTCGAGGATGGTGGCGCGCTTGTTGGACACGTGCGGAGTCACGCCATCCGGCATCATCACTTCGCACATCACCAGCACGCCATTGGTGCGGGCCGGATCGGGGAACACGGCGACCGGCTTCAGGACGCAGTCGGAGCTGTGGCCTTCGGCCTGCTGCGTCGAGGAGCCGTCAAAGCCCCACAGCGGCAGCTGCTCGAGCGTCGGGAACTCGGCGAACTCCTTGATCTGGGTCTTGCCGCGAAGATTGGGGACCGGGGTGTATCCATCGAGCCAGATATACTCGAGCTTGTATTTCGTCATTCTAGAAGCCTCTCGTTGCTTGTTCACCGAAGCTGGACCGCCGGCGCATGCACCGAACCATCCGGCAGGCCGGCTGCCGGTCGATAAAATGCAAGTCATGTGCCATTTCCGCTGCGCGGGGTGCGTCAAAAATGCCCATTCGCCCCGACGATCCGACCAAGCCGCCTAACCAATGCGTCGGGATCGATCAAAAGCGAAATATGCTTAAATAACAGGCAAATGCTGATCTTTCTTTAGGCATCTTGCCTAAACGGATTGCAGGACTTACCTTGGTGGAAAGACGAATCGACCACGGTCCTCAGACGAAAGGAGACCGACAATGGAAATCACCTCAGCCCGTCCGTCGGCAAAAATCCTGACGTTCCCGGTGGCATCGCGATCAGCTGCCTCAAATTTAGGCGTAAAGGCTAAGTTCGCGGCAGAGCTCGCTTCCTTGCGCAATCACCCCTTGGCCTATGGCGAGGCCTGGTATCATGAGGCGGCCATCGCGGAAACCGAGCAGCCTCGCAAGAGCTAGCCGTTACCCGGGCCAACAGCTGAAAGCAGGCCTGACAATTGAAAAACCCGGCGCGATCGCTCGCGCCGGGCTTTTTCTTTGCATACTGAGCTGCCGGCTACTGCTTGGCGTGCAGGTCGGTTCCCAGCGTATCCTTGACGAAGATCATGCCGATGACCAGCGTCATCGCCGCAATCACCACCGGATACCAGAGGCCGTAATAGATATCGCCCTTGTAAGCGCTGAGGGCGAACACCGTCGCTGGCAGCAGGCCGCCGAACCAGCCATTGCCGATGTGGTAGGGCAGCGACATGCCGGTGTAGCGGATGCGGGTCGGGAACATCTCGACCAGGATCGCGGCAATCGGCCCGTAGACCATGGTGACGAAGATCACGAGGATGAACAGGATACCGATCGTCATCGGCCAATTCACCGCCGCCGGGTCGGCGAACATGGCAAAGGCGCCGCCTCCCGCTATGCTGTAGACGGGTACCTCGGGCGCCCCTGCTGCCTCTTCGGCAGTCAGCAGCTTATCCTTCACCGCCTGCTCGGTCGGAACTGTGGCCTTCTCGCCGGCGCGGATCGCAGCGGCGTCCAGCTTGAGCTCCGGGTTGGCCGCAATGAAAGCATCCAGCTTCTGGTCGGTCACTTTCGCTGCTGCGCGCTTCAAGGGATAGCCACTGTCCTTCAGCGACATGTTGACCGCCTTGACGAAGGCGGCGTCCTTGGCTTTGGCCTGATCGCCGGCGGCGATGGCATCGTAGGACTCAACCGTCTCATTGCCGATCTTGACCGAGGCCGCCGTGCCAGGGGCTGCGGTCGAAACCACATCGTAAGGCACCGAGTTCTTGGTCAGGAACGAGGTCGCGATGTCGCAGGACGTCGTGAACTTCGCCGTACCAACCGGATTGAACTGGAACCTGCAGTCGCCGGGTGCAGCGGTGACCGTCGCGCGCGTAGTCTGCTGGGCCGTGGCGAGCGCCGGATTGGCGGCCCAGGTCAGCGCCTTGAACAGTGGGAAGGTGCAGACGATGGCCAGTGCCAGACCCGCCATGATGATCGGCTTGCGGCCGATCTTGTCAGAGAGCCAGCCGAAGACGACGAAGAAAATCGAACCGATCGCCAGCGCAATGGCGATCATGATGTTGACCGACTGCGCGTCGACTTTCAGCACGTTCGTGAGGAAGAACAAGGCGTAGAATTGGCCGTTGTACCAGACCACGGCTTGGCCAGCGGTCAAGCCGAGAAGCGCCAGCAGCGCAATCTTGGCATTTTTCCACTGACCGAAAGCTTCCGTGAGCGGCGCCTTGGAGCCTTTGCCCTCATCCTTCATGCGCTGGAAAGTCGGCGATTCGGACAGCGACAGACGAATCCAGACAGAAATGGCGAGCAGCAGGAAGGAGACGATGAACGGAATACGCCAGCCCCAGGCAGCATAGGTTTCTTTGCTCAATGAGGCCTGCACTATCAGGATGACGACCAGCGACAGGAACAGACCAAGCGTCGCCGTTGTCTGGATCCACGAGGTGTAGTAGCCACGCCGGTTGTCTGGCGCGTGCTCGGCGACATAGGTCGCCGCACCACCATATTCGCCGCCAAGCGCCAGACCCTGCAGCATGCGTAGGCCGATCAGGATCACTGGAGCAGCGATGCCCAGCGTTGCATAGCCAGGCAGCAAGCCGACGAGGAAGGTCGACAGACCCATGATCGTCATGGTTACGAGGAAGGTGTACTTACGGCCAACAAGGTCACCGATGCGGCCGAAGAGCAGCGCGCCGAACGGGCGCACCAGAAACCCGGCCGCGAAAGCCAGCAGCGCGAAGATATTGCGCGTCGCTTCGGGGATGGTCGGGCTGAAAAAGGTGCTGCCGATAAACGCAGCGAGCGAACCGTAGAGATAGAAATCATACCATTCGAAAACGGTGCCGAGCGAGGAGGCGAAGATGACCTTCTTTTCCTCTCGCGTCATGCCGCGGCTTGCTCCGCCGGCGGTCGATGCCATTGCCATTGAATTTGTCCTCCCGTGAGACCCACTGTCCTCGATGCTGCGCCTCAACGTCCGCCTCTCCTCCGAGTGCAGACTCAGCTCAGCCATCGGCGCGAAAATGACAGAAAGCGGCAGCCGGAGGCAGACCGACATTGGGTTTATGACTTTGGTATTAGGTGCAGTGCGGCAATGAGCCGAGATCAGCTCTCAAGCGCTTCCAGCAGGCTGACGGCGGCCATCATGTCGCGCTTGCGGGCCGAACGGCGCGCCACCGCCTCGGCATCCTGCCCCCAGTGCTCGATCTGCCAGTCCTCATCGACATGGCCGGCGGCCCAGGCCGCCTCGCCGTCGAGTGCGCCATAGTCGACCGCAACCGCCAGCAGCGCCGAGCCGGTCAGCGACGTCATGACATGGATTGCGGCCAGCCGCAGCGGCTCGGCGCGCTGGGCAAGATGGGCGCCGAGCACCGCGATGCTCTCGCGCGGCTGTTCGACATGGATAATGCCCTCGGCGAGATTGAACCGAGCCCCCAATGTCGCCCTCGCCCAGTCGATGACCGGGTCCCAATGCTGGTTCTGGCGCTCGACCAGTCCCTGCGGCGTGTCGGCGCGGTAGCAGGTCAGATCGGACGACGCGAAGCGCAAGACGTCCTCAAGCACCGCCTGCGGGTCGCTGGCGACGCCGTCAATGGCAGTGTTGACCAGACGTAGCACCGGCATCGTCACCGGGTCGATGGTTTCGCCTTGCGCTTCGAATTCGTCGGCTACCAACTGCGCCGCCTTCTCGGTGGGCAGCGCCAACAGCGCCTTGCCCGGCGTGCGCACCGGCTTGCCGTCGAGATGCACGGCAAAGCCGTCTTCGACAGCCGCGACCGACACGTCCTTGTAAAAGCGCTTCGGCAGGTGCGTCTTCATCTGGATCTGTGCACGGCGCACCGGATCCGGATCGGACAGTTGCTTGCCTGCTTCGAGGTCGTTGAGGATGTCACGCATGGTAGAACTTTCTATCCAGGCACCTGCTTGCGCGCCGGCCGGTTGACGATGATGAGACCGACGGCAATCAGCCCAAGCGCCACAAAAATCCTGACTGTCGGCGCCTCACCCAGAATAATAGCGCCGCACAGCACGCCGAACACTGGCGACAGGAAGGCGAAGCTCGACAGGCCCGATGCCGGATAGCGCCTGAGCAGCCAGAACCACAGCACATAGGTGAAGGCAACAATATAGAGCGACTGGAACAGCAGCGCCAATGTCGGCAAGGCAGTGACGTCGCGGATCGGCGGGCCGGCGAAAGGCATCACCAGGAAACCGACAATGGCAGCACCCGCCAACTGATACAGCAGCAGTTTCTCGGCGCTGGTCTCGACCAGTTTCGAACGCTTGATGACGATGCTGGTCGCCGCCCAGAGGATGCCGGAGCCGAGGCTGAGCAGATCGCCCATCAGGGTCGTGCCCGTGCCGCCGACAATCCCGTCGGAGAACACGGCCACCAGGCCGCAGAAGGCGAGAACGAGCCCGCCAAGCTTCCTTGCATTGATGCGCTCGCCAAGCAGGAAATGACCGCCGATCAGGACCCAGAACGGCATGGTGTTGACCAGCAGCGTGTTGCGGGCAACGGTCGTGTATTCCAGCCCGATATAAAGGAACAGGAATTCGACGCCGAACAGCACGCCGACGACGATGCCGGCGACCAGCGAACCGTCGGCCCCGAACAGCCTGATGCCGCGCAGCCAGCACCAGCCGAGCACGCAGAGCCCGCCGATGATCGAGCGTGCGATCGAAACGAAAACGGGATCGAAGCCGGCATAGGAGATCTTGGCGGCGACATAATTCAGTCCCCAGGAAAAGGTCAGCCCGACCATGATGGAAGCGGCCGCCAGATCGACCGCGTCGCGGCGATCCAATGCCGAGGCAACAGCCAATGTCAGTCCTCCGCGCTGGCGTCGTCGAAGCCGATCAGGTTCCAGCTCTGGCGCATATGCGGCGGCATCGGCGCAGTGACGTCGATGACGCCCTTGTCCGGATGCGGAATGACGATGCGTCGCGCATGCAGATGCAGGCGATTCTGAATGCCGCCCGGGAAATCCCAATTGGTGTCGGCCTCGAAATATTTGGGGTCGCCGATGATCGGGCAGCCAATATAGGCGGCATGAACGCGAAGCTGGTGGGTGCGGCCGGTATAGGGCTCCATTTCCAGCCAGGTCATCGTCTGCGCCGCCTGCTCGATGATGCGGTAGTAGGACACGGCGTGGTCGGCGCCCTTTTCACCGTGGGCTGCCACGCGCACGCGGTCGCCGTCCTCGGTCGGCTCCTTGATCAGCCAGGTCGATATCTTGTCCTCGCGCTTGGGCGGCACGCCTTTGACCAGCGCCCAGTAGGTCTTCTTGGTCTCGCGTGCGCGAAAGGACTCGGAGAGCTTCATCGCCGCAAGCCTGGTGCGGGCAACCACCAGCACGCCCGACGTATCGCGGTCGAGCCGGTGCACCAGGCGCGGCTTCTCGCCCTTCTGGCTGCGCCACGCCTCCAGCATGTCGTCGACATTGCGGGTGACGCCCGACCCGCCCTGCACGGCCAGGCCGGCCGGCTTGTTGAAGACGAAGACCTTCGGGTCTTCGTGGATCAGCATCTTGGCCAGCACATCGGCATCGCCCTGGTTGCGGATCGAATGGCCCGTAAGCGCGCTCTCGCCCTTCTTGTCGACCTCGAGCGGCGGCACGCGCACCACCTGGCCTGGCTCGACACGGCTGTCGGCCTTGACCCGGCCACCGTCGACGCGAATCTGGCCGGAGCGCAGCAGCTTTTGCAGATGGCCGAAACCGAGGCCGGGGAAATGGGTCTTGAACCAGCGATCGAGCCGCATGCCCGCCTCGCCGGCCTCCACCGTGATCTGTTCAACGCCTGCCATGATTTTTATCTATCCGTTTCGAAGCGGGGCAATAGCACTATCGGCTCGAAAATCGGAATCGATTTTCAGAAAGCTTAGATTCAAAAAAGTGCCCGGAGCCAAGCCTATACGGTTCTTGCGAGCCAAAGTCCCAGAAACAGGGCGATGATGGCGCCAACGACGCTGGCAAGCGCATATCCCAGCGCCGGCAGCGTCGCGCCGCGCTCCCAAAGCGTCGCGAAATCGAGTGAAAAAGCGGAGAACGTGGTGAAGCCGCCGAAGATGCCGGTGGCGACGAACAGCCGAAGCTCGTTGGAGCCGCCACGCCGCATCAGCGTGGCAATGAACAGGCCCATGGCAAAGGAGCCGACGACGTTGATAACCATCGTGCCCCAGGGATAGTTCGGGCCGACGAGACGCATCGCGCCGATATTGGTCAAATGGCGAATGCCGGCACCGATGCCGCCGCCGACCACAACGAGAAGCAGATTGAACATGACGGCCTTTATGACGCTCTCAGGTCGTCTCGACCTTCTTTGCCTTGCTCGAGCCCAGCATTTTCCAGTTCTTGTAGAACATGGAATTGATGCGCTCGACGCTAACCGAGACGATGGCGAGGAGGCCGGCGATGAGGCCCGGGAACGGCGACGGACGGACGATGTCCATGAACACGCAGTAACGGTGACCGTCATACTCGTTGACCGAGCGGTGCAGCAGCGTGTCGTCGAATATATAGAGCGGATTGTCGTGCCAGTAGTTCCTGGCGCCGTTGCATTCGACGAAAACCTCGGCCTTCACCGGCAGCAGATTGTAGAGGATGCGCAGGCTGAGTCGCAGCGGACCGAAATGCCAGGAGGTCGATTCCTTGCCCCTGAAGACCGAGACGGCAATGGTCTTGATGTATTTGAAATCCTTGTTGAACTCGGCAACGTTGTCGATCTTGTGCTTACCATACCACTGATAGACATACATACCGCGCCTGGCCGTGCCGAGATTGGTGTCGATGTCGGCAATGATCTCGTCCTTGCGCGCCTTGAAGACGTCCAAAACCTCGTTGACCTCGCGCTGATAGTCCGGCGGAAACTGATCAAGCTTCCACACACCCGGATTGCGGTAGCAGACGAGGTCGACCAGCAGATTGAAGGGCGACAGCAGCCAGGTGAAGATGCCGTTGCCGAGGAAATAGCCGCGCAACAGCGACCAGCTCTTGTTGGCGTTGCGCAGCACGTCGATCAGGCCGCAGACGATCCAGATCGTGGTCAGGATCGGGATGAAGTAGAAACCTAGCGCGAGAAGCGGCAGCGCAATCACAGCCTGGCGAAGGGTCTTACGGGTTTGTTTTGTCATTGTCGTTCGCGCGGCAGCGCGATCCTGTTCGCATGAGCCAAATCACGGCGACCCCCGCCAGCCGTGCGCCTTGATAGGATTTTTTGTTCCCCCGCACAATGCCGTGACATAGCGCCAGAATGGACGCCTTCGTCAGCATGCCAACCAGCGACTTGGAGAAGAATCGAAGCGGGAATGCCCCATGGCAGGGTTTCGTCTGGGCCGTCAAAACCGGAGGCGCGCGCAAGCCTATTTTTCCCGCTCGCTGCGCAGCTTCGCCCAATAGTCCAGCCGTTTCCGGATATCGCGCTCGAAGCCGCGTTCAGGCGGATCGTAAAATGTCTGCCGACCCATCTTTTCCGGGAAATAGTCCTGGCCGGAAAAGGCGTCGGGCTGGTCATGATCGTAACGGTAGCCCGCGCCGTAGTCCTCCTCTTTCATCAACTTGGTCGGCGCGTTGAGGATGTGCTTGGGCGGCAGCAGCGAACCGAACTCCTTCGCCGCCCGCGTGGCGGCCTTGAACGCAGTATAGACGGCGTTGGATTTGGGTGCAGTGGCGAGATAGACGGTCGCCTCGGCGAAAGCGAGTTCGCCTTCGGGCGAGCCCAGATAGTCGTAGGCGTCCTTGGCGGCGTTGGCCACGACCAGCGCCTGAGGGTCGGCCAGCCCGATATCCTCCATCGCCATGCGCACCAGCCGGCGGCCGAGATAGAGCGGATCCTCGCCGGCGTCGAACATGCGGGCGAGATAGTAGAGAGCCGCGTCGGGATCGGATCCGCGCACCGATTTGTGCAGCGCCGAGATCAGATTGTAGTGACCGTCCTGGCCCTTGTCGTAGATCGGCGCGCGGCGCTGGACGATGCGTTGCAGCCCTTCGGGATCGAAAACCTCGCCAGGTTTGGCCGCACGCCAGACTTCCTCTGCGAGCGTCAGCGAGGCGCGGCCGTCGCCATCGCTCATGCGGATGAGCATCGCCCGCGCCTCGTCGTCGAGCGGCAGCGCCCTGCCCTCCGTCTCCTCAGCCCGCGTCATTAGCTTGGTGATGCTGTCCTCGCCAAGCGAATGAAAAACCATGACCCGCGCGCGGGACAACAAAGCGGCGTTGAGTTCGAAGGACGGGTTCTCGGTTGTGGCGCCAACCAGCACGACTGTCCCGTCCTCCATGACCGGCAGGAAAGAATCCTGCTGGGCACGGTTGAAGCGGTGGATTTCGTCGACGAAGAGCAGCGTCTGGCGGCCATTGGCGCGGCGCAGCTTCGCTGCCTCGAACACTTTCTTCAGGTCGGCGACGCCGGAAAACACGGCCGATATCTGCTCGAAGGCAAGACTGGTCTCGCCGGCCAGCAGCCGCGCCACGGTGGTTTTTCCGGTACCCGGCGGCCCCCAAAAAATCATCGAGCCGAGCGAGCCGGAATTGATCAGCCGCGTCAGCGCGCCGTCGGGTCCGGTCAGATGTTCCTGGCCGACGACTTCGCCAAGGTTTTTCGGACGCAGCCGATCGGCGAGCGGCCGGCCGGGGGGCGCTCTTTCCGGTTCATCGACGCTGAACAGATCGGCCATGTAGGTCTTCTGGTTGGAGCTGATCGCCCGCAGATGGGGCGGTCGGCTTAATAGCGCAACACCTGGCGCAGTATCTGCCCGCCACGCTCGACGGTAAAGCGCCACCAGCGCGTATCCTGCTGGGCAAGCTGCGCCAGTGTAGCCGCGGTATCGACCGCCGTGCCGTTTACCTCGCGCACAATGTCGCCCGGTTGGAAGCCGAAATCGGCGGCTGGCGAATCGCGATTGATGTCTACCACCGTGACGCCCTTGAGGTCGGTGCGCAGGCCAAGCCGCTGGGCGAGCCTGGGTGACAGTTCCGCGACCTTGGCGCCGGAGAACGGGCTGCGGCCATGCAGCGTCACTTCCGAGGCCTTGGCACCCTCCGGCGCGCGCTCCAGCGCAATCTCCATCGTCGCCTGCTGGCCTTTGCTCAGGATGGCGAAGGTCGCCTTGGTGCCGATCGACAGCGTCGCCATGCGGTAGTCCAGCGCTTCGATGCCTTCGACGGTCGTGCCGTTGAGCTGCAGCACGACATCGCCGGGCTTCAGCCCTGCTTTCGCCGCCGGCCCGGCCTCCTCAACCGATGACACCAGCGCTCCGGTCGGCTTCTCCATGCCAAGCGATTCGGCGATCTGCGGCGTCACCGCCTCGAACTCGGCGCCGATATAGGGCCGCTCGAAGAAATCGAGCCCGGCCTTGGCCGCGTCGGCAAAGGCCCGCACCATGTTGGCGGGGATGGCGAAGCCGATGCCGATGGAGCCGCCGCTGCGGCTATAGATGGCGGTGTTGATGCCGACCAACTGGCCGCCCATGTTGATCAGCGCGCCGCCGGAATTGCCGGGATTGATGGCAGCGTCCGTCTGAATAAAGTAGCCCGAATCCGAAACGCCGATATGGCTGCGGGCAAGCGCCGAAACAATGCCGCTGGTGGTGGTCTGGCCGACGCCGAACGGGTTGCCGATGGCCAGCACCAGGTCGCCGACCTCAAGCGCGTCGGAATCGCCGATGGCGATCACCGGGAACGGCTTGTCGGACGTGATCTTGAGCACGGCAAGGTCAAGCGTCTCGTCCTTGAGCATGACCTTCGAGGTGAATTCGCGCCCGTCCGCAGTCGCCACTTTCACCTCGTCGGCATCCTTGATGACGTGGAAATTGGTGACGACCACGCCGCTCGGGTCAACCAGCACACCCGAGCCGAGCGAGGATTGCGCGCGCGGCTGCGCGCGGCCGAAAAATTCCTCGAAGAAAGGATCGCCGTCGAAGGGCGACGTGACCTTCGCCGTCTGCGAGGCGTAGACATTGACCACCGCGGGCGCCGTCTGCTTGACCAGCGGCGCAAACGACAGCTGCACCTCTTCGCGACCGAACGGCACGCGCTTGTCCGGCCCGGAGGTGCCGTTCTCGCCCTCGACGCCATGCAAGAGGTCAGTCAGCACATCGGACAGCCCGGGATCGGCTGGCTTGGCGGCGTCCTCGGCCAGCGCCTGTCTCACAGCCGGTGCCGCGGCAAAGGCGGCCAGCGTGCAAAGGGCGACAAGAAACAGCCGTTTGAAGTGCATTCCGATTCCCTCCAGGTCGGGCGCATTGTCCCGACGATTGTGCAGAATGAAAGGCTAATGCACTGAAATGCGGCGATTGTCGTGCAAAAGCACGCAGCTGGCAGGCAAAAGATCTTAGGCTGAGACGGCCTCGCGACAATAAAAAAGGGGCCCGAGGGCCCCTTGAAGTCATTCCTGGAAAACCCGAGCCTTATGCGGCCGCGGTTTCCTCATTGGCGCCTTCGGCTTCGAGGCGAGCACGGTCGCCGGCGCCCTTGGCGTCGGGGTCGCGGTCGACGAACTCGATGACCGCCATGGCGGCATTGTCGCCGTGGCGGAAGCCCGCCTTCATGATGCGCAGGTAGCCGCCATTGCGGCTGGCATAGCGCGGCGCGATGGTGTCGAACAGGCGCTTGACGACGCCTTCATTGCCGATCTGGGCGATGACCTGGCGGCGGGCGTGCAGATCGCCGCGCTTGCCGAGCGTCACCAGCTTCTCGACGATCGGACGCAGATCCTTCGCCTTCGGCAGGGTGGTGACGATCTGCTCGTGCTCGATCAGCGAGACGGCGAGATTGGCGAACATCGACTTGCGATGGCTGATGCTGCGGGCGAAGCGGCGGCCCTTAAAACCGTGGCGCATGGCTCTTTTCCTTCTTCAGTTGTTCAAGAGGCCACGGCCTCTGATGGTTTTCCGCATGACCGTCGGATCGAGCGGCTCTCGCCGCCGATCCTTGGAATTCATGCTCAATATTGGTCTTCGTAACGCTTGGCGAGGTCTTCGATGTTTTCCGGCGGCCAGTCCGGCACTTCCATGCCGAGGTGCAGGCCCATCGCCGCCAAGACTTCCTTGATCTCGTTCAGCGACTTGCGGCCGAAGTTCGGGGTGCGCAGCATCTCCGCTTCGGTCTTCTGGATGAGATCGCCGATATAGACGATGTTGTCGTTCTTCAGGCAGTTGGCCGAACGCACCGAAAGCTCAAGCTCGTCGACCTTCTTGAGCAGCGCCGGGTTGAAGGCGAGCTCGGTGACGGCTTCGGCGGCGACTTCCTTCTGCGGCTCGTCGAAATTGACGAACAGGCCAAGCTGGTCCTGCAGGATGCGGGCAGCGAATGCCACCGCGTCCTCGCCCGAGATCGAACCGTCGGTCTCGATGGTCATGGTCAGCTTGTCATAGTCGAGAACCTGGCCCTCGCGGGTGTTTTCGACCTTGTAGGAGACCTTCTTGACCGGCGAATACAGGCTGTCGACCGGGATAAGGCCGATCGGCGCGTCTTCGGCGCGGTTGCGCTCCGCCGGCACGTAGCCCTTGCCGGTGTCGACAGTGAATTCCATGCGGATTTCAGCGCCCTCGTCCAGCGTGCAGATGACGTGGTCGGGGTTGAGGATCTCGACGTCGCCAACCGTCTGGATGTCGCCGGCCAGAACCGCACCCGGGCCCTGCTTGCGAACGACCATGCGCTTGGGGCCATCGCCTTCCATGCGGATGGCGATTTCCTTGATGTTGAGCACGATGTCGGTCACGTCTTCACGCACACCGGCGATGGACGAGAATTCATGCAGAACGCCGTCGATCTGCACGGCGGTCACAGCCGCACCGCGCAGCGAAGACAGAAGCACGCGGCGCAGCGCGTTGCCGAGCGTCAGGCCGAAGCCGCGTTCGAGCGGCTCGGCGACCAGCGTGGTCAGCGTCTTCTTCTTCGACGAGAACTCGATCTTGTTCGGCTTGATCAGTTCCTGCCAATTTTTCTGGATCATGATGCTTTCCTTCCGTTGACCCGCCACCATCCAATCGTGGCGGGCGACCTGGAATGCCCCGGAGGAGCGTGCTTAAGCGCTCGCGTGGCGTTCAATAATTCTTTAGACGCGGCGCTTCTTGCGCGGGCGGCAGCCATTGTGCGGGATCGGCGTCACATCACGGATCGAGGTGATGGTGAAGCCAGCCGCCTGCAGGGCGCGAAGCGCCGATTCACGACCTGAGCCGGGCCCGCAGACCTCGACTTCGAGCATGCGCATGCCGTGTTCCTGGGCCTTCTTGGCAACGTCTTCGGCAGCCATCTGGGCGGCAAACGGGGTCGACTTGCGCGATCCCTTGAAGCCTTGGGCACCGGCCGACGACCAGGCAATGGAATTGCCCTGCGCGTCGGTGATGGTGATCATCGTGTTGTTGAAGGTCGAATTGACGTGGGCAACGCCCGACGAGATGTTCTTGCGTTCGCGACGGCGAACACGAGCGGCTTCCTTGGCCATGATAGTCCTTTCAGTTGATCTCTACACCGCCGTAATGCCAGCGGCTCCACCTTCGTAAGGGAGTAGGGGAATAGGGCAGTAAGGGAGTAGGGACAAGTGCGACCCGGCTCGGCCGCGTTCCCTACTGCCTTACTCTCCTACTCCCTTATTCCCCTAATTACTTCTTCTTGCCGGCGATCGACTTGGCCGGGCCCTTGCGGGTGCGTGCATTGGTGTGCGTGCGCTGGCCGCGAACCGGCAGCGAGCGGCGGTGACGCAGACCGCGGTAGCAGCCGAGGTCCATCAGACGCTTGATGTTCATCGACACTTCGCGGCGCAGGTCGCCTTCGACCTGGTAGTCGCGGTCGATGGTCTCGCGGATCTGCAGCACTTCCGCGTCGGTCAGCTGGTTGACGCGGCGCTCGGCCGGGATGCCGACCTTGTCGACGATCTCCTGAGCGAACTTCTTGCCAATGCCGTGAATGTACTGAAGCGCAATGACGACGCGCTTGTTGGTCGGAATGTTGACGCCGGCTATACGAGCCATATTCTTCTCTTCTCCATGTGGGCCAGCCAACCTTCAAAAGGTAGACCCGGCGCTGTTCAAATTACCCCGCGTCCGGTGGAGGCCGGCCCATGCGGGAGTTTCCTGGTTTCAATGCGGCTGCCTTGCCCTTGCGGACAAGCAAGCCTCATGCCTGATAGGAAGACGGGCCGCCATAACCCAGCGAACCGTTCCAGTCAAGCGCAATCTTTACTTTGCCGTAACGGTCTCCCGTGTCACTGCCGTGAGCAGCGCTTCGATCTCTGCTGTCACAGTGTCGATGCCGGCCATGCCGTCGACGCTCTTCAGCCTGCGTTTGGCGTAGTAATAGCCGATCAGCGGCGCGGTCTTCTTGTAATATTCCCGCAGGCGCTCTTCGAACACCACCGGGTTGTCGTCCTTGCGCACTGGCTGGCCGGCGGCCTTGGCATCTTCGGCCCGCTTGACGATACGGCCGACCAGCGCCTTGTCGTCGACAACGAACTCGATCACGGCGTCGAGGCCAATGCCGCGCTCGGCAAGCATCGATTCAACCGCATCGGCTTGCACCAGCGTGCGCGGATAGCCGTCAAGGATGAAACCGTTGGCGCAATCTGGCTGATCGATGCGCTCGGCCACGATGGCGTTGACGATGGCGTCGGAAACCAGCTCGCCGGCGTCCATCACCGCCTTGGCGCGCTTGCCGACTTCGGTGCCGGCCTGCACGGCGGCCCGCAGCATGTCGCCCGTCGACAGCTGAGGTATGCCGTGTCTGTCTACCAGTCTTTGTGCTTGCGTCCCCTTGCCCGCTCCTGGCGGCCCAAGCAATATCAATCTCATCTGGCCTTCTTCCCCCCGCGCAACTTCGACTTCTTGATCAGGCCCTCATACTGGTGCGCGATCAGGTGGCCCTGAATCTGCGCCACCGTATCGAGGGTTACACTGACCACGATCAGAAGCGATGTGCCACCGAGATAGAATGGTACGCCAGTCGCCGAAATCAGGAATTCGGGCAGCAGGCACACCAGCACCAGATAGATGGCGCCGACGACGGTGATGCGCGTCAGGACATAGTCGATGTAATCGGCGGTGCGCTCACCCGGGCGGTAGCCGGGAATGAAGCCGGAATGCTTCTTGAGCTGGTCGGCTGTGTCCTTGGGATTGAAGACGATCGCCGTATAGAAGAAGGCGAAGAACACGATCATCGCCGCATAGAACAGCATATAGAGCGGCTGGCCGTGGCCGAGCGAGGCGAGCACCGTGCTTGCCCATGCCGGCAGGTTCGTCGACTGCGAGAAGCCCGCAACCGTTGCCGGCAGCAACAGCAGCGACGATGCGAAGATCGGCGGAATGACGCCCGACGTGTTGAGCTTCAGCGGCAGATGCGAGGTGTCGCCCTGGAACATGCGGTTGCCGACCTGGCGCTTCGGATACTGGATCAGCAGGCGGCGCTGGGCGCGCTCGAAGAAGACGATGAGCGCGATGACGACGATGGCCAGCACGATGATCGCCAGGATCAGCCCGGTCGACAAGGCGCCGGTCCGGCCGAGTTCCAGCGTGCCGGAAATGGCGCGTGGCAGGCCAGCGACAATGCCGGAGAAGATGATCAGCGAAATGCCGTTGCCAATGCCGCGCGCGGTGATCTGCTCGCCCAGCCACATCAGGAACATGGTGCCGCCGACCAGCGTGACGACGGTAGAGATGCGGAAGAACATGCCGGGATCGTTGACGATGCCGTTACCGCCTTCCAGACCGACCGAAATGCCGTAGGCCTGCACCAACGCCAGCAGAACCGTGCCGTAGCGCGTGTACTGGTTGATGACTTTGCGGCCCTGCTCGCCTTCCTTCTTCAGCGCTTCCAGCGACGGGATGACCGAGGTCATAAGCTGCATGATGATGGAGGCCGAGATGTAAGGCATGATCCCGAGCGCGAAGATCGCCATGCGCTGCACGGCGCCGCCGGCAAACATGTTGAACATGCCGAGCACGCCCTTGGCCTGCGAAGAGAAGGCCTGCGCGAAGGCATCCGGGTTGATACCGGGCAGCGGGATATAGGTACCGAGGCGATAGACGAGCAGCGCGCCGATGGTGAACCAGATTCGCTTCTTCAGGTCCTCCGCCTTGGCGAAGGCCGCAAAATTCAGATTCGAGGCTAGTTGTTCAGCAGCCGAAGCCATGCCTGATTCTCCGCTTGATCACGCTCGATGCCCGCAGCTCAGGCGGCGCGTTTCACCGAAGCTCACGAGATAAGCTCCGGGCTCTCAACATGCAAGCGGCCGCGTTGACGCGGCCGCTTAATTGATCGGATCAAAGCGCAATCGTGAGCAAAAACGGAGGCCGTTCCTGCCAAGCGCGCTTCAAATTGCCGTTACTCGGCAGCAGCCTGCTCCGGCAGCTTGACCGAACCGCCGGCCTTTTCGATCTTCTCGATCGCAGCCTTCGAAGCGCCGGCAACGTCGAATGCCAGCTTTGCCTTGAGCTCGCCATCCGAGAGGATGCGCACGCCATCCTTGGCGCGGCGGATGACGCCGGCGGCAACCAGTGCCTCGGCCGTCACGGTCGCCTTGGCGTCGAGCTTCTTGGCGTCGAGCGCCGTCTGGATACGGGCCAGCGACACGACGACAAAGCTCTTGGCGAAGATGTTGTTGAAGCCACGCTTCGGCAGGCGCCGGTAGAGCGGCATCTGGCCACCCTCGAAGCCGTTGATGGCGACGCCGGAGCGCGCCTTCTGGCCCTTGACGCCGCGACCGCCGGTCTTGCCCGAGCCGGAGCCGATGCCACGGCCGAGACGCTTCTTAGAGTGCGTCGCGCCTTCATTGTCACGCAGATCGGTGAGTTTCATCTGGGTTCTCCTGCGCTTTTGCTCAGCCCTCGTCCACGACGCGGACGAGATGCTGGACGGCAGCGATCATGCCGCGCACCGAGGGAGTGTCCTCCAGCGTGCGCTGCTTGTGCATCTTGTTGAGGCCGAGGCCGACCAGCGTCGCGCGCTGTTCCTTCGGGCGGCGGATCGGCGAACCGATCTGCTCAACGGTGATGGTCTTGGTTGCTTTCTTGGCCATGGTCAAAATCCCTGGTCAGATCGACTATTCTTCAGCCGCAACGGCGGTGCCGCGGCGGGCCTGAAGGGTCGAATACTTGATGCCGCGCGCGGCAGCCACATCCTTGGGATGCATCTGGCTCTTCAGCGCGTCGAACGTGGCGCGAACCATGTTGTAGGGGTTCGACGAACCCATCGACTTGGCCACCACGTCATGCATGCCGAGCGTCTCGAAGACAGCGCGCATCGGGCCGCCGGCGATGATGCCGGTACCCTGCTTGGCAGCGCGCAGCAGCACGCGTCCGGCGCCCCAGCGTCCCTCGACGTCGTGGTGCAGCGTGCGGCCTGAGCGCAGCGGCACGAAGATCATGTCGCGCTTTGCCGATTCGGTAGCCTTGCGGATCGCTTCCGGCACTTCGCGCGCCTTGCCGTGACCAAAGCCGACGCGGCCCTTCTGGTCGCCGACGACGACGAGCGCTGCAAAACCGAAGCGACGGCCGCCCTTGACGACCTTGGCGACGCGGTTGATGTGGACGAGCTTGTCCACCATGCCGTCATCGCGCTCTTCACGATCGCGGCCGCGGCCGCCATCCCTACGTTCCTGTGCCATATCCTGTTCCTTGTTCTTTTCCGGAAGCACGGGTTGCTGTTTGCCGGAGCCTCATTCGGGTCACCGGCGGTGAATTTCTCCTTTGCATGATCTTATCCGAAAAGTCTGCAACTTTTCGGGATCAAGCATTAGAAGCTCAGACCACCTTCACGGGCAGCCTCGGCGAGCGCCTTGACGCGACCGTGATAGATGTACGGGCCGCGATCGAAG
This sequence comes from Mesorhizobium sp. PL10, assembly GCF_053714315.1. Taxonomy (NCBI): domain Bacteria; kingdom Pseudomonadati; phylum Pseudomonadota; class Alphaproteobacteria; order Hyphomicrobiales; family Phyllobacteriaceae; genus Mesorhizobium; species Mesorhizobium sp. PL10. The sequence goes on from NZ_JBSKBR010000006.1 coordinate 300,747, forward strand.
ACGACTTCCTTGACGCCGGCCTTCGAAGCGCGCTCGGCGATCAGCTTGCCGATCGCGGCGGCTGCGGCCGTGTCGGCGCCAGTCTTGAGCGAACCCTTGAAGTCCTTTTCGAGCGTCGAGGCGGCAGCGATGGTGTGGCCCTTGGCGTCGTCGATGACCTGGACGTAGATGTTCTTCGACGTGCGGTGCACCGACAGACGCGGACGCTCGCCGGCGACCTTCTTGATCTGGCGGCGGACGCGCTGCGCGCGGCGCTGGATGGATTCCTTGTCGGCCATAATAGTCTTCCTTGCCTTCAAAAAACGGGGGCCGCCATATGCGGTAGGCGAATGCGCCTCCCGCGACCGCTCCCCGCGGCGTTAAACTTACTTCTTCTTGCCTTCCTTGCGGACGATCTTCTCGCCGGCATAGCGGACGCCCTTGCCCTTGTAAGGCTCAGGACCGCGATACTCGCGGATCTCGGCGGCAACCTGGCCGACCTGCTGCTTGTCGATGCCGGTCACGGTGATTTCCGTCGGCTTCGGCACAGTGATGGTGATGCCGGCCGGCGTCTCGTAGACGACGTCATGGCTGAAGCCAAGAGCCAGCTGCAGGTTCTTGCCCTGAAGTGCGGCGCGATAGCCGACGCCGGTGATCTCGAGCTTCTTCTCAAAACCGTCCTTGACGCCCTGCAGGATGTTGACGATCTGCGTGCGCGACATGCCCCACTTGGAGCGGGCGGTCTTGGTCTGGTCGCGCGGCTGGACAGCGATCTCGCTGCCTTCCATCTTGACCAGCACTTCGTCGTTCACCACGAACTTCAGCTCGCCCTTGGGGCCCTTCGCCGTCACGGTCTGGCCGTTGACGGTCGCGGTCACGCCCTGCGGCAGCGAAACGGGTTTCTTTCCAATACGAGACATTTGGTTGTCCTCGTCACTTCTCTTGTTTCAGGTCTGCCGACTTAGAAAATCTGGCAGAGGATTTCGCCGCCGACATTCTGTTCGCGTGCTTCGTGATCGGCCATCACGCCCTTCGGCGTCGAAAGGATGGCGATGCCGAGGCCGTTGGCGACGTGCGGGATCGACTTGGCCGAGACGTAAACGCGACGGCCCGGCTTCGAAACGCGCGCGATTTCGCGCACGACTGGAGCACCGTCGAAATACTTCAGCTCGATTTCGATTTCGGACTTGCCGTTGTCGAAGTCGGTCTGGCTGTAGTCGCGGATGTAGCCTTCAGCCTTCAGCACGTCGAGGACGCGGGTACGCAGGCGCGAGGCCGGCGTCGAGACGCTCGACTTCTTGCGGCCATACGCGTTGCGGATGCGGGTCAGCATATCGCCGAGAGGATCGCTCAATGACATGTTATGTCCTCCTTACCAGCTCGACTTGACCAGGCCCGGGATCTGGCCGTTATTGCCGAGATCACGGAGCGCGATGCGCGATACTTTGAGCTTGCGATAGTAGGCGCGCGGACGCCCCGTCACTTCGCAGCGGTTGCGGATGCGGATCTTGGCCGAGTTGCGCGGCAGGGCAGCAAGCTTCAGCTGAGCGCGGAAGCGCTCCTCCATCGGCTTGGACTGGTCCATGATGATCGCCTTCAGGGCAGCGCGCTTGGGACCGTACTGGTCGGCAAGCTTGCGGCGCCTGTTGTTCTTCTCGACTGAGCTGGTCTTTGCCATTTCAGATTTTTCCTTTTCTCGCTGCCGTTACTGGCGGAAGGGGAAGTTGAAGGCCTTGAGCAATGCCCTGGCTTCGTCGTCCGTCTTCGCAGTCGTACAAACGATGACGTCCATGCCCCAGATCTGATCAACCTTGTCGTAGTTGATCTCCGGGAACACGATGTGTTCCTTGATGCCCATGGCGTAGTTGCCACGGCCATCGAAGCTCTTCGGATTGAGTCCGCGGAAGTCGCGGACGCGCGGCAGTGCGATGTTCACGAGGCGGTCGAGGAACTCGTACATGCGTTCCTTGCGCAGCGTGACCTTGGCGCCGATCGGCATCTTCTCGCGGACCTTGAAGCCGGCGATGGAGTTGCGGGCGCGGGTGACGACGGCCTTCTGGCCGGCGATCATCGCCAGGTCTTCGGCCGCGATCGAAGGCTTCTTCGAATCTGCGGTCGCTTCGCCGACGCCCATGTTCAGCACGATCTTGTCGATGCGCGGAACCTGCATCTCGTTGTCGTAGCCGAACTGCTCCTGCAACGCCTTGCGGATGGTCTCGTTGTAGACCTGCTTGAGGCGCGGCGTGTTCTGGGCCTTGGACTGTTTGCTTTCAGCCTTGGGCTTCGTGGTTTGAGCCTTAGCCATTGATGACTTCTCCCGAGCGCTTGGCGACGCGCACCTTCTTGCCGTCCTTCTGGAAGATGAAACCGACGCGGGTCGGCTTGCCATCCTTGGGGTCGGCCAGCGCGATGTTCGACAGCTGGATCGGCGCTTCCTTGGTGATGATCCCGCCCTCTTGGGACTGGGACTGCTTCTGGTGACGACGGATCATGTTGACGCCGCGCACCAGCGCGGTGTCTTCCTTCGGCTGAACCGAGAGGACTTCGCCCGAACGGCCCTTGTCCTTGCCGGCCAGCACGACGACCTTGTCGCCTTTTCTAATCTTTTGCATTGGTCCGGCTCCTTACAGCACTTCAGGCGCGAGCGAGATGATCTTCATGTGGTTCTTGGCGCGGAGTTCGCGCGGAACCGGTCCGAAGATACGCGTGCCGATCGGCTCTTTCTTGTTGTCGACGAGAACGGCCGCGTTCTTGTCGAAACGGATCACGCTGCCGTCCGGGCGGCGGATGTCCTTGGCCGTGCGAACCACGACCGCCTTCATCACATCGCCCTTCTTAACGCGGCCGCGCGGAATGGCTTCCTTGATGGACACCACGATGATGTCGCCCACGGAAGCGTATTTCCGCTTCGAGCCGCCCAGCACCTTGATGCACATGACACGACGCGCGCCGGAATTATCCGCGACGTCGAGGTTTGTTTGCATCTGAATCATGACTGGCCGCCTTCTTCTTTTCTAACGGGACGGGCTCAAAGCCCCTCCCCGGTCTGTCCAAAATTCGTTGTTTACGCCTGGTCCGAAGACACGACGATCCAGCGCTTGTCCTTGGAAATCGGCTTCGATTCCTGGATGAACACCTGGTCGCCGACCTTGTGGGCGTTGTTCTCGTCGTGCGCCTTGTACTTCTTGGTCATGCGCACGGTCTTCTTCATCACGGGATGCGTGAAGCGCCGTTCGACCTTGACGACTACCGTCTTCTCGTTCTTGTCGCTGACGACAGTGCCCTGCAGAATGCGCTTTGGCATGGTTTTCGTCCTTAAGCCTTCTTGGCCGCGGACTTTTCCGCAGCGATGGTCTTGATACGCGCAATGTCCTTGCGGACCTGCCTCACGCGCGCGGTCTTCTCGAGCTGGCCGGTGGCCTTCTGGAAGCGCAGGTTGAACTGCTCCTTCTTCAGGCTGGCCAGATCGTCGGTCAGCTGGTCCTGGGTCTTGGTCCGGATGTCTTCGGCTTTCATGATCAGCCCGTCCTTATTCTGCGATGCGCTGTACGAAGCGCGTCCTGACCGAGAGCTTGGCCGCGCCGAGACGCAGCGCCTCACGGGCGGTTTCTTCGTTGACGCCGTCGATCTCGAACATGATGCGGCCCGGCTTGACGCGCGCCGCCCAGTAATCGACAGCGCCCTTGCCCTTGCCCATGCGCACTTCAGTCGGCTTCGACGTCACCGGCACGTCAGGGAAAATACGGATCCATACGCGGCCGGCACGCTTCATCTCACGAGTGATCGCGCGGCGGGCCGCCTCGATCTCACGCGCGGTGACGCGGTTCGGCTCAAGCGCCTTCAGCCCGAAACCACCGAAATCCAGGTTGGTGCCGCCCTTTGCGGTACCATGGATACGGCCCTTGAACTGCTTGCGGAACTTTGTGCGCTTTGGCTGCAGCATCGTTCTAACTCCAAATTCCTAAATAATCAGGCGTTTTCGCGACGACGACCGCGTTCGCGATCACCACCACCGCCATGCGCAGCATCACCCTCGGTCGCGCGACGCTCCGAAGCCATCGGATCGTGCTCGAGGATTTCGCCCTTGAACACCCAGACCTTGACGCCACAGATGCCGTAAGCCGTGTTCGCCTCGGCCGTGCCGTAGTCGACATCGGCGCGCAGCGTGTGCAGCGGCACGCGGCCTTCGCGGTACCATTCCATGCGCGCGATCTCGGCGCCGCCGAGACGGCCGGCGCAGTTGATACGGATGCCTTCGGCACCGAGGCGCATCGCCGACTGAACGGCGCGCTTCATGGCGCGGCGGAACGCGATACGGCGCTCGAGCTGCTGGGCGATCGACTGGGCGACCAGGGTCGCGTCGATTTCCGGCTTGCGCACTTCAACGATGTTGAGGTGCGTCTCGGACTTCGTCATCTCCATCAGCTTCTTGCGAAGCTTCTCGATGTCGGCGCCCTTCTTGCCGATGATCAGACCGGGGCGCGCCGCATGGATGGTGACGCGGCACTTCTTGTGCGGGCGCTCGATCACGACCTTGGAGATCGCAGCCTGCTTGAGTTCCTTCTCAAGATACTTGCGGATCTTGATGTCTTCATGCAGCAGCTTGCCGTACTCGCCGGTGTTCGCGAACCAGCGCGAATCCCAGGTGCGGTTGATGCCGAGGCGCAGACCGATCGGATTGACTTTCTGGCCCATTATGCGGCCTCCCCTTTTTCTTCGACTTCACGAACGACGATCGTGAGGTGCGAGAACGGCTTTTCGATACGGCTGGCGCGACCGCGGCCACGAGCATGGAAACGCTTCATGACGATCGACTTGCCGACATAGGCTTCCGCCACGATCAGCGCATCGACATCGAGGTCGTGGTTGTTTTCCGCGTTGGCGATCGCCGATTCCAGCGTCTTCTTGACCGTGCCGGAAATCCGCTTGGCCGAGAATTCGAGGTCGGAAAGCGCTGTCGCGACCTTCTTGCCGCGGATCAGCGCGGCAACCAGGTTCAGCTTCTGCGGGCTGATACGGATCGTGCGCAGAACGGCGCGCGCTTCGTTGTCAGCAAGCCTGCGCGGAGCTTTGGCCTTGCCCATGATTATTTCCTCTTCGCCTTCTTATCCGCGCCGTGACCGTAATAGGTCCGGGTCGGAGCGAATTCACCGAACTTGTGACCGACCATGTCCTCGTTCACCGAGACGGGAACATGCTTCTGGCCGTTGTAGACACCGAAGGTGAAGCCGACGAACTGCGGCAGGATGGTGGAGCGACGGCTCCACATCTTGATCACCTCATTGCGACCACCTTCACGAACCTTGTCCACCTTCTTGAGAAGGTAGCCGTCGATGAAGGGGCCTTTCCAAATAGAACGAGTCACTTGGCGTTACCTCTTCTTAGCTCTTGCGCTGATGGCGCGAGCGCAGGATGAACTTGTCGGTCGCCTTGTTGGACCGCGTCTTCTTGCCCTTGGTCGGCTTGCCCCACGGGCTGACCGGATGACGGCCACCGGAGGTGCGGCCTTCACCACCGCCATGCGGGTGGTCGACCGGGTTCATTGTCACGCCGCGATTGTGCGGGCGCTTGCCGCGCCAGACCGTGCGGCCGGCCTTGCCGTCGTTGATGTTGCCGTGGTCCGGGTTCGACACGGCGCCGACAGTGGCCATGCAGGAGCCGTGAACGACACGCTGCTCGCCCGAGTTGAGGCGCAGGATCGCCATGCCCTGGTCACGGCCAACCAGCTGGCCATAGCCGCCGGCCGAACGGGCGACCTGGGCGCCCTTGCCCGGCTTCAGCTCGATGTTGTGGACGATCGTGCCGACCGGCATCGAAGCCAGCGGCATCGCATTGCCCGGCTTCACGTCGACCGCTTCACCAGCCACGATCTTGTCGCCGGCGGCAAGACGCTGCGGAGCGATGATGTAGGACAGCTCGCCATCGTCATACTTGATCAGCGCGATGAAGGCGGTGCGGTTCGGATCGTATTCAATGCGCTCGACCGTGCCGACGACGTCGAACTTGCGGCGCTTGAAGTCGATGATGCGGTACGAACGCTTGTGACCGCCGCCGATGAAGCGGGCCGTGATGCGGCCGTGATTGTTGCGGCCGCCCGACTTGGTCAGGCCTTCGGTCAGGCCCTTGACGGGCTTGCCCTTGTAGAGGCCCGAGCGGTCGACGATGACCAGCTGGCGGGTGCTCGGCGTTACCGGGTTGAATTTTTTAAGTGCCATTGTCCTGTCCTCGCGGCCTTGCTCAGAGACCCGTCGCGACGTCGATCGACTGGCCGTCGGCCAGCGTCACGATCGCCTTCTTGACGTCGCTCTGGCGGCCGATCGTGCCGCGGAAGCGCTTGATCTTGCCCTTGCGGACAAGCGTGTTCACGGCCGTAACCTTGACGCCAAACAGCGCTTCGACAGCGGCCTTGATTTCCGGCTTCGACGCCTTCTTGGCGACGTTGAAGACGACCTGGTTCTGCTCGGAGGCCATGGTCGACTTTTCGGTGATCGCCGGCGAGACGATCACGTCGTAATGACGAAGGTCGGTCATTTAAAGCGCTCCTCGAGAGCCTCGACGGCGGCCTTCGAAAGGACCAGCGTGCCGCGGCGAAGAATGTCGTAGACGTTGATGCCCTGGATGGGCAGCACGTCGATGTTCGGGATGTTGGTCGCCGCCAGCTTGAAGTTCTGGTCAAGCTCGGCACCGCCGATCACCAAAGCATTGGTCAGGCCCAGCGTCGCAAAATTCGCGATCAGCGCCTTCGTCTTGGCCTCGGTCAGCTTCAGCTCGTCGATGACGATGATCGACGCGCTCTTGGCCTTGGCCGAGAGAGCATGCCTCAAGCCCAGGGCGCGCACCTTCTTCGGCAGATCGTGCTCGTGGCTGCGAACGACCGGGCCGTGGGCCTTGCCGCCGCCGCGGAACTGCGGAGCGCGTGCCGAATGGTGACGGGCGCGGCCCGTACCCTTCTGCTTGTACATCTTGGCGCCGGTGCGCGCGATTTCGGCGCGGCCCTTGGCCTTGTGCGTGCCCTGCTGGCGCTTGGCCAGCTGCCAGCGCACGACGCGCTGCAGGATGTCCTCGCGCGGATCAAGGCCGAAAATCTCCTCGGAGAGTTTCACCTTGCCGGCGTCTTTGCCGCCAAGCGTTGTGATCTTGAGATCCATTATTCTGCTCCCTCTGCGGCCGGAGCCTCGTTCTTCGCAACGGCGCGGATCGCGGCAGGCTTCGGCGCATTGGCCGGCAGTGCCACCTTGGCCGCATCGCGGACCAGGATCCAGGCGCCCTTCGATCCGGGAACCGCACCGCGGATCAGGATCAGGCCGCGATCGGCGTCGGTCGAAACGATCTCGACATTCTGTGTGGTGACGCGGGTGTCGCCCATGTGGCCAGCCATATGCTTGCCCTTGAACACCTTGCCCGGGTCCTGACGCTGGCCGGTCGAACCGTGCGTACGGTGCGAGACCGAGTTACCGTGCGTCGCGCGGCCACCGCCCATGTGGTGGCGCTTGATGACGCCCTGGAACCCCTTGCCGATCGTCGTGCCCGTCACATCGACCTTCTGGCCGGCGACGAAATGCTCGACGGTGATCTCGGCTCCGACGTCGATCATGTTGTCGGCGGAGACGCGGAACTCGGCGACCTTCGCCTTCGGCTCGACGGAAGCGGTCGCGAAATGGCCGCGCATCGCCTTCGACGTGTTCTTCACCTTGGCAAGGCCAACGCCGAGCTGGACGGCCGTATAGCCGTTCTTCTCCTGCGTGCGCTGAGCCACGACCTGGCAGTTCTCCATCTGGAGAACGGTGACGGGAACATGTTCCCCGGCATCATTATAGATGCGGGTCATTCCCACCTTCTTTGCAATCACACCTGAACGCATCGGTTCAATTCCTTTAGAGTTCCGGGCCAGGGGCACCGCCCCTTACCGCGCTCTCATTCCCTTAGAGCTTGATCTCGACGTCGACACCGGCGGCCAGATCGAGCTTCATCAAAGCATCGACCGTCTGCGGGGTCGGATCGACGATGTCGAGCAGACGCTTGTGCGTGCGCATCTCGAACTGCTCGCGGCTCTTCTTGTCGACGTGAGGCGACCGGTTAACCGTGAACTTTTCGATCCGCGTCGGCAGCGGAATGGGGCCGCGGACGTTTGCTCCGGTGCGCTTGGCCGTCGACACGATTTCTTTCGTCGAGGCGTCGAGCACCCGGTGATCAAACGCCTTCAGGCGGATGCGGATATTCTGTCCGTTCATGCGTCACTTCCTTGTTCTGGCGCGGCGCGGGCAACTCCGCGCCCGCGACAGATCGGTTTAAGTCCAATTATTCTTTGATGGTGACGACGATGCCGGCACCGACGGTGCGGCCGCCTTCACGGATGGCGAAGCGCA